>JAAVHR010000110.1 GCA_014799595.1 Clostridiales bacterium
CTGCACACTCCGCTGTGCAGACCGTAAAAAAGACTAAAACAGGATTGGAATTGGGCAATTTACATGTGAAGCTTGCCCAATTCCGTAACAGGTCAGCCCCCCGGCTGAACTGTTACAAGAAAACTCTTTTCATTTTAGCAAAAGCATTGTATAATGTGATTATTCATGATCTGCAGTATAAAAAAATAATTGAGGTATACATAAAAGGCAGAACAGTAACGAAAAGTTTTCATATCAAAGGAGGAATTAGATGGAGTCGTTGTATGCAGAAGTAGTAGTAAAACCCAAACAGTCCCTATCAAAGAGAGTAATTGTAACAATAGTGACGATTTTTTTGGTTTTAGTGACAATAAGTGCAGTTAGATTGGCATTTTGGCAGGGGAGTTTGTTTGTGATATCCTGTTGTGCACCTATGGTTATTGCAATTGGTGCTATAACATGGTATTTTAACAAGAGCAGTAAAATAGAATATGAATATATTTATTGCGATGATACAATTGATATTGCACGTATCCGGGCGAAAGAAAAGAGAAAAAATATTCTCAGGGTAGAAGTAGAGAATATTGAATTATTTGCACCAGCAGATGCAAAGGAAATGGAACAATATAATAGTTTATCAGCAGTGGATTATGCCTCAGCCAAGAAAGAGAATCCAATATATGCCATGGTAACTGTGGTAAAAGGGAAAAAAGTCAGAGTTCTTTTAGAGCCTTCCAAGAAAATGTTAGATGGTCTTAGTATAAAGCTTGGAAGAAAATTAATTAGAGGATAGAATATAAAAGCAACAGCGTAACGAACTATCATATTGTAATAAAAAGCTTTGTACGGGAATGTTGACAAAATAGGAAATTCAAGTTATACTTGAAAAAATGAAAATTCGAAGGTTTCTTATCAATCAGTTAACAAAAGAAAGTGAGGAAGTTTGTAATGGGAACAATTATTGGTGAAGGAATTACGTTTGATGATGTCTTGTTAGTACCAGCCTTTTCGGAAGTTATTCCGAATCAGATTGATTTATCTACTAATCTGACAAAAACAATCAAATTGAACATTCCAATGATGAGTGCAGGTATGGATACAGTAACAGAACATCGTATGGCGATTGCTATGGCAAGACAGGGTGGTATCGGTGTTATCCATAAGAATATGTCTATTGAAGCACAGGCAGAAGAAGTTGACCGTGTAAAGCGTTCAGAGAATGGAGTAATTACAGATCCATTTTTCTTATCACCAGAACATACTCTTGATGATGCAAATGCATTAATGGCTAAGTTTCGTATTTCCGGAGTGCCAATTACGGAAGGAAAGAAACTAGTTGGTATTATCACCAACCGTGATTTAAAGTTTGAGACCGACTTTAGTAAGAAGATTAAAGAATCTATGACTACAGAGGGATTAGTAACTGCTCCAGAAGGAATTACACTAGATGAAGCGAAAGAGATTTTAGCAAAAGCAAGAAAAGAGAAGCTTCCAATCGTAGATAAAGATGGAAACCTGAAAGGACTTATTACCATTAAGGATATTGAAAAACAGATTAAATATCCATTAGCAGCAAAAGATTCCCAAGGCAGATTACTTTGTGCAGCAGCAGTAGGTATCACTGCAAATGTAATTGAACGTGTGACCGCTTTAGTGAAAGCAAAAGTAGACGCAATTGTATTAGATAGTGCACATGGACATTCTGCAAATGTTCTCCGTTGTGTGAAGATGATTCGTGAACAGCTCCCAGATTTACAGATTATTGCAGGTAATGTGGCAACTGCAGAAGGAACCAAAGCATTAATTGAAGCAGGAGCCAGTGCGGTAAAAGTTGGTATTGGACCAGGCTCTATTTGTACAACCCGTGTGGTTGCAGGTATTGGTGTACCACAGATTACTGCAATTATGAATGCATATAGTGCTGCAAAGGAATATGGTGTACCAATAATTGCAGATGGTGGTATTAAGTATTCTGGAGATATGGCAAAAGCCATTGCGGCAGGAGCAAATGTATGTATGATGGGAAGCATCTTTGCTGGTTGTGATGAAAGTCCAGGAACATTTGAATTGTTCCAAGGAAGAAAATATAAAGTATATCGTGGTATGGGATCTATTGCTGCCATGGAAAATGGTAGTAAGGACCGTTATTTCCAAGAGAATGCTAAGAAATTAGTGCCAGAAGGTGTGGAAGGCCGTGTGGCATATAAGGGAACAGTAGAAGATACTGTATTCCAGTTAATCGGAGGACTTCGTTCTGGTATGGGTTATTGCGGAACACCAAATGTAGAATCTTTGAAGGAAAATGGAAAATTTGTTAAGATAACTGCTGCTTCTCTAAAAGAAAGTCATCCACATGATATTCATATTACAAAGGAAGCACCAAACTATAGTGTAAATCAAGAATAATTGAGGATAAAGGAAAAGGATTGTTGCATGATGTAATTGCCTTACTGTAAATGTGTGGCACTAAGATGCGGCAGTCCTTTTTAGATACAGGAAAGAGGGAGAAAATGGCTAATAGGGCAAAAAGACAATTAAATGGTGTAGTGAGAAAGGTACTTTTAACGATTTCCATTGGCACCATTTTGATGATTTTAATTTGTATTGTACTTAGCATATTCGTTAATAAGAATGAAGTAGTAATTAACCGGAAGAAAATAGATCCTGTAGAGAAACCAGAGATTGTAGAGATGCTTCTAACACCCAATAAATATTCCAGACCCCAAACAGAACTTAGTAAGGTGAGAGGTATAGTAGTACATTATACGGCCAATCCAGGAAGTACAGCGGAGGGAAACCGTAATTATTTTGAGAATTTAAAAGATAAGAAAGCAACATACGCCAGCAGCCATTTTGTTGTTGGGTTAGATGGTGAAATCATACAATGTGTTCCATTAACAGAGATTGCATATTGTTCTAATCATAGAAATGAGGATACCATATCCATAGAATGTTGTCATCCAGACAAGAGTGGTAAATTTGAGGATGCAACATACAAATCACTGGTAGAATTAGTGGCATGGCTTTGTGGAGAATATAATTTAGATAAGAATCGTATTATACGCCATTATGATGTAACTGGAAAGATATGTCCAAAATATTTCGTAGATCATGAAGACAAATGGGAAGAATTTAAAAAAGATGTATTTACATATATTGACGAACATCCATTATATGAGAAAGGCAGCAATGAGGAGAAAGAGTAGATAGAATTTGCCTTACTTTTATTCACTTTGGCATTTGTAATAATTGATAGATGAAGGATGGTGATTTTTATGTACAACCCTCAGCTTGAGACTTTTATCCGTGTGGCGGATGCTGGAAGTTTTAATAAGGCAGCAGAGCAATCTTACATAACACCTACTGCGGTAATTAAGCAGATTAATCTGCTTGAGAATGGACTTAATGTAAAACTCTTTGAACGGACACATAGGGGGCTAACGTTGACAAAGGCGGGAATTTCTCTTTACCAGGATGCAAAGTATATTATCAGCTATTGCAGGGATTCTGTCATACGGGCTCAAAATGCCATGCAGGAAGACATATCCGTTCTTCGTATCGGTACATCGCCAATGACACCGGCTCAGATTCTTGTGGAATTGTGGCCGAAGATTCATACACTTTGTCCAGAGATTAAATTCCAATTGATTCCTTTTGACAATACACCAGAAAATGCAAGAGAGATTCTGGGGAATTTGGGAAAGAATATCGACGTTGTTGTTGGAATATTTGATGAGACGATGTTAGACTTGCGTAGATGTGCAGGGGTTGAGATTTCAAGAGAACCTATTTGTTGTGCGGTTTCTATTCATCATCGTCTGGCAGAAAAGAATAAGCTTGCGGTCAGGGATTTGTATGGGGAAAATCTGATGTTAATGCACCGGGGCTGGAGCCATTATGTAGATGAACTTCGGGATGATATCTGGGAGAAACACAACCAGATTAACATTGTGGACTTTGATTTTTATAATGTGGACATGTTTAACCGCTGTGAAAATAGCAATGATGTATTGATGGCGACGAAGACGTGGACAAATGTACATCCATTGCTAAAAATTATCCCAGTTGAATGGGAATATAGTATTCCTTATGGTCTGCTTCATTCACCAAAACCATCAGACACAGTGAAGCGTTTTCTTTCGGTGGTTCAAGCTATGATGGATAATTAGAAAACATAGTAGTTATAACTTTTGGGTATTAACTAATAAACAAGATGAGACTTCTAAGGAGGTCTCTTTTTTTACTTTATAGGAAAGTTCGTCCTATAAAGTAAAAAAGCTCCGCGAGGATGTGCACAGATGCGTAAGGGTAAGGGGTATTGTTGCAAAAAAACATGCAACACGCATTCATAGTGTTATATCATACTTCTGTTTTTTGGGGGAACAGTCAATATCGGATAAAGAGTGGAAAACTTTAGAGTATTTATGATGTTTTTTGAAAAAGTTTTTTCCTTTCGTTCCCAAAAAGTAGGCGATTCATTCCATACGCTCCAAAAACGGATTTTTTTTGTCGATATACAAAGTGTAAAAGATGAGTAACTCTTCAGGTAGAAACACGCATTTACTGCGTGTTTCATAAGAAGATTTAAATTTTACAGTGTTTAAGCCCCTTCGCCAAAGGCGAATTATTATGGGCTTAAACGTAACTGTGCATGGTTCTGAACAGTTACAAAGACGAAAAGAATTTCTAAGCTAGGAGAAACACTGGCTAAGAAATTCTACATTTTCGTCTGAATGCCTTTATAGAATTTGAGGTGATAGATTTTGAATATTGCTGTAGTAGATGATGAGAAATTGATAATGGGGCAGATAGGCGACCTGATAGAAAAGCAGATATCGGACTGCTGTCTGGACACCTATACCACAGGGGAGGAGCTGCTTGGGGCAGGAAAACGGTTTGATATCGTTTTTCTTGACATACAGATGGATGGCATGGATGGGATTGAGACGGCAAGAGCGCTGCGGAAAAAGCAGGATGATATTGTTTTAATCTTTGTTACGGGTAACAGGGAGTACGTGTTTGATGCTCTCGACCTGTATGCTTTTCATTACCTGTTAAAACCTGTGGATGAAAACAAATTCAGGGAGGTACTGGAAAGGGCAGCGGGGGACGTGGCAAAAAAGAAGGAAAAGAGAGGACTCTTTATAAAAAAGAGAAACCTTATGCTTGACCAGACTGACATTCTGTATATTGAGAGCAGGGCAAAAAAGGTGGAAATCCATACTGCAAGGTCAAAGGACATCATAGAAATCTATGCAACAATGGAAGAACTGGAGGGGCAGCTTGGGGAAGATTTTTACCGCTGCCACCGGGCGTATATTGTGAACATGGCACATATCACGGAATATGACAATGACAGTATAACCATTACAAACGGCGATAAAATTTATCTGACAAAGAAGAAGTATGGGCATTTTGTAAAGGCATATATGTGGTACCTGCAGAATGGGGGGATACCCGGTGTATAAAATGGTGGAACTGTTATATATGGCTGTAGTTCTGTTTCAGGGATACTGCCTGCAATATTTTTTGGGGAGCTTTTTGGAAAGCAGATGGAAAAGCCGGTGGAATGGTCTGTGTGTGGCAGTTTTGTATGCAGCAGGGCTGTATGGAATATCGAGGATGTTTAATCAAGTCTTGGACAAGGGATATAACGGTTACAGGGAGGCGGTATGGAAACTGGCATTGTCGCTTTATATTTTAGTTGTTCTAGCCCTATGCTTTTACAAAGCATTCCGTTTGATTACAGTTTTTCTTGCAGTAGCTTTTCAGGCACTTGCAGATATTAGCAAATATGCTGCTGTTATCCTGCTGGCTAAAATGGGGGATGGCGTGGTTGATGTATGGAACCGGTGTGTAGAGAAAGGGCTTTTCAAGTCAAACAGGGTTCTTATGATGACACTGAATGGCGGTATGCTGGCAGTGCAGATTTTTCAATATTTGGTGATTGCCATGCTGTTATATATATCGCTGCGAAAGATTGTACGGGATTTTAAGGAAAAGGATTATGAAATCCATAGAACAGAGTTGATGTTTCTTCTTATCCCAGCAACAGCAGGACTTCTTATCTGTGTACTGTTGCGGATTATCATGGTGACACTGGAGGATAATGTACCGAAAATGCTGTATGACAGGTATCCCATACTGACCATTGTACTTCCGGCAATCCTGCTATTGTCCCTGCTTTCTATTCTGTATGGGGTAAAGCTGTTTCAGGATATGGTGTATCGGAACAAGGTAAAAAGTGAGAGGGTTATCCTGAAAAATCAGGTAAGAAGTATGCAGGAACATATGGAAGAAATGGAACGTATCTACTCTGCGATACGGGGCATGAAACATGACATGAAAAACACCCTTGCCGTGATTGGGCAGCTTTCTATGGAGGAAAAGGGGGAGCTGCAGGAATATCTGGCTGATTTGAACCAGACATTTGATCGGCTGGATATGCGTTTCCGCACAGGGAATATGGTAGCGGATACTCTGCTCAACATGAAATACCATGAGGCTGTCCGTTTGATGCCGACTTTGGAGATGGATACAGATAAGCTGGTGTTTCCGCAGGATTTGAAAATCCACAGTTACGATATAGGAATTATTCTTGGAAATGCTGTTGACAATGCAATCCGAGCGTGCAGGAAACTAAAAGAAAAAGAGCCTGAAGCAGATGTTTTTATCCGGTTCGTATCCATACAGAAAGGAAACCTTCTGCTGCTTACAGTGGAGAACAGCTTTGACGGACAACTGGTAAGAAAGCCGCAGATGGAATTTCCAGTGACAGATAAAATGGATAAGGAAAATCATGGGATGGGGCTTGCAAACATTAAAAATACGGTAGAGAAGTATCATGGCACAATGGATTATATGGTCAAGGGCAGGGTGTTCATTCTGTCCATGATGATGAAAAATGAAAGGGGAAATGAAGATGGATTTTGGAGTGACAGGTAAATTGCGGGAGTATGGTATTGGTAGCCGTACCAGTGCCATGAAAGAAAGGAGGGTAGATGGAAGTTTTGCGGAAATTGCAGCGGCAAAAGCAGCAGAGAAAGTGGTGAGCCAGGAGAATATCGCAGGAATGAGCTTCAAGGATATGTGGCAGACGAGGTTTCCAGGAGCATACTATCATACAATGGATGCCTCAAATATTCCACAAGGAGTATGGGAAAGAAATGATTTTCCCTTTGAGAAGTTTTTTCAGAAGGATGTATATGAGTCGGTTTTAGACTGGAACCCTAACGGGGCAAATCCCGCTATGGATTCATCTGCTGTACAGTCAAGGTTACATTCAATAAGCGGACAAAAATCAATTGTTGTGTCACCAGAATTGGAGGAAAAAATGAAAAGCGATCCGGTATTAGTGCAGCAAGTAATGGCAAAGGTGGAGAGTTTTATTGCAGCCAATCAGGTGCCTGGCAGGATATGTTCCCATTTGATAGTTTTAGATGAAAATGGAGAAATTGCACGTTTTCGGGCTTCAAGTCATGGTGGTAATTTTATCGGTCCGACAGAGGCAGAAATGCGACAGTTTGAGGCAGAGCAGGCAGCAAAAAAGAAACAACGCGAGAAATATGTGGAATTGAATGAGGAAAGTGTCTTGAAACGGAAGATGTTGGAGCAGGAAACAGACAGGAGATATTACAAGAGTAGCGTGGCAAGGCAGAATGCTTTCAATGCGTATGAAAAGAGCATTGTGGAGATATGAGGCGAAAGTTAATGTATGTGTGTTCTTTGTGTCTATGAAAATGCAATATGAAAGGGGAAATGAAAATGGATTTTGGAGTGACCAGTAGGCTGTGGGAGTATGATATAGACAATCGTACCAGTGCAATGAAAGAAAAGAATGCAAACGGAAGTTTTGCAGAAATTGCGGCGGCAAAAGTAGCAGAGAAGGAGGCTTCATTGAGAAGTGTTAATGAAATGAGGACAACTGGCGTTGGAAACTATATGGGTGAGTCTTATGAGGAACGTATAAGTAAAATAACAGATAAAACGGCAGCAAGTGCTTTTCAGACAGCTTACGCAAAGAAAATGGCAGGTGTTACAGATTATATTTCAACTATTAGCAGGGCATATAGCACCGGAAAAGTAGGTGCAACGAATTTTGAAGATGCTTTTCTACAATACGATGTCATAACCCATGTGGGAAATGCTAATATTTCTTCCGGCAACTGGCAGAGAAATGACTTTCCTTTTTGGAAGTATTTTGATAAGAATACAAGTGCGGATGCTTTAAATGATTGGAAACCTGAAGGTGCAAATCCATCGCAGATGCGTAGTGACCTGCAAAGGAATTATAACAGTGTAGGTTCTGGACGGATTGCAATCCTTGTACCAGAGAGTTTGCAGCAGAAGATGGATGCAGATCCTGAGTATGCCCGGCAGATAATGGCAAAGCTGCAGGCATGGAAGGAGGATTATGACCGATGGGATAACACAGTGGCAGCATCTTATGGTTATAATGTAGCAGAACATCAGGCAGGAAAAAGCTATGTGTTTGATTTGGATGAAAATGGGGATGTGCGGAACTGTACTGTTACCAGTCCTGGACGGATTACCGTTTCATCATCTGAATTTGTAGAGGCACGTAAAGCAAGAGAAGCAAAGCACGCTGAATATGAGAAATTGGCGGAGGAAAGTGCTTTGAAACGGAAGATGTTGGAGCAGGAGATAGAAGAACGATACTATAAGAGCAACTTGGTAAATCAGGTAGTGTTCAATGCGTATGAAAAGAGCATAGTGGAGTTATAAGGAACTTTGTTCTTAGAGAAATAGTAAAAATATGCCTGGACTTATTATTAAGGGGGCATAGCCGGTTCTGACTGACAGAGGAACCGCAACAGAAAGTATTGATTGTAAAGGAGAGAATTTAATATGAGCATTTTTGGGGTAAATGGAGCTTTGGCGGGTGCATATCAGTATGCGAACAAAACACAGAAAGCTGCCACAAATGAAACAGATTTTATGGAACAGTTAAAGAAATCAGGGGAGACGGAAGGCACATCAAGAGTAAATGATTACCAAAAATATTTAGAAATGAAATATGGTCCTATAATGGTACAGAATGTTGATAGTGACCAAAAGAGTATGGATTCATTGGGGATGGGAACCTATGGGATGAATAATATTGTCATTGCACCTAATATTTTGGAGGAGATGGCAAACAATCCGCGGAAAGCTGCTCATTACGAAAAAATAATTGATGACTTTTTTGGCTCTCAGTCTATGGTAAAGGCACAGATGGCAGCAGGGGGATTTGAAATTCAATCTTATGGTGTGGTTATCCATCCAGACGGTACTGCAAATTACTATGTTTGTGGGGATGTGTCTCCCGAAAAGAAAGCAAAAATAGAGGCTCAGATGAAAGCAGAGGACGAGGCAAAGGCAAAAAGGAAAAGACAATATCAGGAACGTAGCCAGAAAGCAGCAGAAGAACGGAAACAACAAATGGAACTGCTCTATAAGAAGCAAAGTGTGACGGACTTTCTTGCTAATCATACTACAGATATGAGCAAGTTTACATATATAGGTACACCGGAGATACTGGAGATTATGAGTGCGGCAGTTGCGGCTTATGAGAGGAATATCATGTAGGTAGTAGATACTTTAGAGTAAGGGATTATATGCCTGGACTTATTATTAAGGGGACGTAGCCGGTTCTGACTGACAGAGGAACCGTAACAGAAAGTATTGATTGTAAAGGAGAAAATTTAATATGAGCATTTTTGGAGTAAATGGAGCTTTGGCGGGTGCATATCAGTATGCAGTATCTAAGGATGTCAATAAAACAGATACAAATGGGACAAATTTTATAGACCAGTTGCAGAAAACAGGTACATCAAGGGTGGATGCCTATACGGAATATCTAAAGCAGAGATACGGTGCAGGTGTATCCGTCCAGAATGTAGGGAAAGACCAAAGTAGCATAGACCGCATTGGTGCAGGAACAGCAGGAAACGGAAATGTTGTGATTGCATCGAATATTTTGGAACAGATGGCAAATAATCCAGAGAAAGCAGCCTATTACGAAGGGAAGATACAGAATTATTTTAATTCAGTGCCGAGGTATCAGGCAGAGCTTTCAGCAATGGGGCATGAAATTCATTCCTCTGGTATAGTCATCCATCCAGATGGTACTGTAACACACTATATCAGTGGTGACTTAAAACCGGAAGTAAGGGCAAAGATAGAGGCCAAAATGAAAGCCGAGGATGAAGAAAAGGCAAAGCGGAAAAGGCGGTATCAGGAACTTAGTCAGGAAGCAGCAGAAGAACGGAAACAACAAATGGAACTGCTCTATAAGAAGCAAAGTGTGACGGACTTTCTTGCTAATCATACTACAGATATGGGCGGGTTTACATATATAGGTACACCGGAGATACCAGAGATTATGAGTGCGGCAGTTGTGGCTTATGAGAGGAATATCATGTAGGCAGTAGATACTTTAGAGTAAGGGATTATATGCCTGGACTTATTTTAAGAGAGCATAGCTGGTTCTGACTGACAGAGGAACCACCATTAAAATATTTGATGACAATGGAGGATTTGAAAGCATGAGTATTAACGGAATAGGACAGAGTTATTATCAAAACAATGTAGCAACAACGAATAGATACAATAAAAGCAATGTGGGACAATTTTATCAGCAGAAACAGGCAATAGATGAATCTGTTTCCGAAAGGACAAGGCAGAATGCTTGTGTGCAGGATATTTACGAAGCCCTAAAAAGCAGGGTATCAAATGAAGATGTAAAAGAGCAGGACAGCTTGGAAAATGTTACGGAAACGGACAGCATAACCGATATGCAGATGAATATGCTTGTGTCAGAAACAGTACAAGCCAGATTTCCTTTGCAGGAAGTGGACGAAGAAGGTAATCGTAAGGAAGAAATGTATTTGATTGCGGTCGATAAAGATGGAATTCGCTGTAGTAAACCGGGGCAGGATGAATATGAATGGGAAATCCTGTTTACAGATGAATCGCAGTATGAAAATGCAACAGAATTTTTAAACTACACAAGGGAATTTATGGATAATTTTCTCTTTGCTGCCCATGAAAATTTCTGGGAAGATTATTTGAATGGTAATATGGATGTGGATGATTTTAAGGGATTTTTAGAAGGAACAAACAATGGTATACCCGATTATTCATTCACAGTGGGGGATTCCATGTATATTGATAAGGAGAAGGCACAATGGGCGCAGTATATGAACCCTTTGGGGGCAAAATTTTATACTGCGGAAGAAATGGTGCAGATGCAGGCAGAATTGATTGAGAAAAATACTGCAACTGCAACCAAATTATCAGACCCGTATTCTGTATTATATAAAAAACTGCACCCGGAATATAACGGAGAGAGAATTTTCTGTGAGTATCCGGGCGGACCGCTATACACAGCGGATGAGATCATGGAGATTATGAATCGTAATTTGAAAGATGCGAAATATCAGATGGAAGCAAGAAAGTAGAATGAAGAATAATATATGAAATGCTTGGACTTATTACAAGAGAGCGTAAATAAAAAATATTTGATAACAATGGAGGACTTGAAAAATGAGTGTTAACGGAATTGGAACAACAGGCTATCCGATAGCAGGGTATGATACAAGAAAGACAGAAAGAAATGTCGTAGGAGGAAACTTTGCAAAACAAGCAGAGGAAGTGGCACAGGAAACGGGACAGACTTCAACAGCTATTTTGCATGGCTCTGATGAAGAAACGGGGGATATTGCAATTTGTTCTGGTGTTGATATAGTAAATAATTCATCTATTACTGTATATAAAACGCAAGATTTTGATCCGGGCAATCCAGTTTATAAAGTGAAAACATGGGATAAGGACGGAAATGTTACAGAACGAATGATAGATGTTTCTAAGGTAGACCCGAAAAGCTGTGATACGGCTGAAATGTATGCGTACACTTCCAATCTGAAAGAAAGCGGAAAAGGCAGCTTTGAAGATACAGTGCTGAAAGCTGCAGTTGCAAAAGCGATAAAAAACGCAGAGCAGAGAAGTTCCGGCTCTTGGAGTTTTTCAACAAAGATGAATTGGGTGGATATTGTCAAGGATATTATGCAGTCAGAGTATAGTTATGGGGATTTAAAAGGCTATATGGAATGGCAGAAGTTTTTAGGATTTTTGGATAAGTAAGATGCCTGGACTTAGTATTAAGAGGGCATAGTTGGTTCTGAATGACAGAAGAACCACACATAAAAATAGTAGTAAATAATGGAGGATATACAGATGAGTGTTAATGGAATTGGAACAGCAGGTTATCCAGTAACAGGGTATGAAACGAAACGTACAGGAAATAATGCAGCAGACAAGAGTTTTGCGGGATGCATGGGGAATGTGAAAGGCACTGGAAACACAGGCTTTACTTTACATATTTCAAATGAAGAAGATGGACAGTCGATTGGTGCAATGGCAGACCATGACAGTTCTGTTACTGTATATAAAACAAAGGATTTTGATCCGGCAAATCCAGTGTATAAAGTAAAAATATGGGATGCTGCTGGAAATGTAACCGAAAGGATGGTTGATATTTCAAAGGTCGATCCTAAGAACTGTGACAAAATAGATATGTTTGCATATTCCAGTCATTTATCTGCCACAGGAGAATGTCCTGATGCACAAGGTGCCTTTATAGGGGCTAAGTCCAACTATAACAGTTCAAATGGCAGCAGTAGTCTGTTTGATAAGGAAAACTGGCAGAATATTGTTAAGGATATTATGCAGATGCAGTACCGTGCAGGGAACTTAGAGGGATATTTGCATTATAAGCGGTTTTGGGATTTTTTGGATAAGTAAACTATGTGAATGTATCATCATAAGGAAATATAGGATGCACTGATTTACAAAGTATGCTGTATGAAAATAAAAACCAAAAATTTTATTAAGGAGGACAAGTGGATATGAGCAACATAATCAACACGAATTACACGGCAGGGATTTATAGTAATTCAGTAAACAAACAAGCAAAGAGTAGCCAGACGGAAACAACATCTTTTGCTGATAAGATGGCAGAAAAAAGAGAAAGTGCCGTTGACCAGTACAAAAGAAATCACCCTGAAGATGCCTCCCATGTGGATGCACAGGTACGGGCTGGAAAGTCTGTAATAACAAAGAACGGTGCCGACAATGTTTCCAGAGAAGATATGACAATGGAGGAATACAAGATTTTTATAAATAGGTTGTTAAGTAGTATATCATTTGATTCCACCAGAATATATGACAAGGAAATCATTTCTATCTCAGACGCAGGATGGGAGCAGATGAAAAACGATCCGGATTATGAGGCGTGGGTATTGGGATATACGGCAGAAAACAGGTCTGTGCGGAATCCGTTTTTCGGATGGCCGGGTGCATCGGGAAGTGTTTATGTGGAGAAATTTGGTGCGTCTATTGAAGAACATATTGGGCAGAGTGTAGGCACATCTGGTCCCGGTAGCAGTTCTAATCATGTAAAAAATGAAAAGTCATGGTGGGAAAAACGCCATGAAAAAATGGAAGAGCTGATGGAGGAACAGGCAAAGAAGGCAATGAAGAAAGCACAGGCACAGAGGGCATTTGAGCAGGAACGTTTTCTGAACAGCCGTCTGGCTAGTCAACAGAGGTTACAGAATTTTCTTTCAGATGGCACTCAGGGCAGTGAGGATATGATGAATTTTCAGTCAACAGCTATGGGTGCTTTAGCGGCAATGGCATATGAAAACAATATCAGCATATTCAGTGAAAGTGTGATGGGAAGTCTGAAGTGACAGGATTTTGATGGAGGTTCTGAAAAATGAGTGTTAGTGGAATAGGAGCAGGTTATTCTGCATACTACGGAACAAGAAAGGTACAGCAGAATACGACCGAAAAGAGTTTTGCAAATCAGGTAAATAATGTGGCAAGCCTACCGAAAACCTATCAAGTTTATATGATGGGGGACGATATGTTGTATTCTGGTGGCAATGGAACAGGATTGTCTTTTTATATTAAATATGCGGAGGATTCAACGGAAGATGATCCGACTATGATTGCAAAGGGCGTTGATGAGAATGGGGATGAATTTGAACAGACTATACATATCAATAAAATCAATCCAAAATCTGCGACAATCGTGGAGATGCGGGCATTGGAGGCATATACGGGTGTGGAGAAACAGTTCGGCTTTACTTCACTTCCATTGGAAACTGGGAATATGAGGTTAAATGACAGGAGAGATTTTATGGATATGTTTAAGAACACCATAAGTGACATGAGGCTGTTGAGCCAGAAAAAGGCGGTAGCATATTATCAGTACAGTATACAGGCATATTGGGATTTTATTAGCAAGAAATAAAATTTGTGATCATATATCACAATAAGCCGCAGAGGGCGGTAGCTAAAAAGAAATGGAGGATATTTGAAAATGGGTGCTAATGGAATAGTAACAACAGCATGGGGATTAATCCGTATACTTGCACAAACAGTGTTTGATTTTTCATTGAATCAAAAAGAAATGGAAAAAATTCAAGCACTGGACGAAGGAGAAAGTTTGTTCTTTTCCCACTACGATCCAGCTACAGTAGAAATGATTACTGGTTTGCATAGATAAAGGAAGTACAGATGAAACGGTTTTAAGTTGTTTTCTAATGATGTTATTGATACTTATGATGCTACTTGTGGCAACAGTAATAACAATAAATAAAGTATAATGTTCATGAGCATTGTCTTATTTGTATAGGTTGGTCTGGCGATTAACATTATACACTAAAAATGGGGTAATGCTCTTTTTATTTGCAAAACTCCAATAAATCAAGGTTATAACAATAAAAAGTAGGAATCTGTTGAAAAATCACCATCTGTATCAAGGGGGAATTGTGGTCTTCTGGTGACAGGTGGGACCTGTCACTATGACCAGAGAAAGAGAAGTATATAGGATGTGATAGGGATTTTCACGCATTAAACCGAAAACGCTCTTTTAATTTCTCAAGCATTTTTTCAGCAATAGGAGTAAATACCTGATATTTTTTCCAGATTAAATACAGTTTTGTTTCAAGTCTGGGTGTGAGTGGACGGAACACCAGACCACTGTTAGGACTTGTATCAATCAGATGTTCAAAGGTGAGAAGATACCCCAGACCCTCCTTAACAAAAAGAGAGCCATTATAAGACAAGCGGAAAGATCCTTCCAAATGCAGCTTATCTATTTTGTTTCCGCACCATCTGGGAATGTCATGGCTCCAACCCTGTTCCGAGCAGAATAAAGGAAGTCCAATCAAATCATCAACAGAGACTGACTGCTTTTTGGCAAGAGGGCAGTCATCAGGCATGACAACACCCCATAAATCTGCTTTTGGAAATGTCAGATAATGGTATTTATCTGTACTTGGTTCCTCTGCCAGAACAGCTAAATCAATGACGCCTTTATCCAGTTTCTCTGTAACCTGTTCCGTGTCTCCACTGGTAATGTGATATCGCAGGTCAGGATAGGAATTTTTGAATGACTTAATCTCAGCGGCAAGATGTCTGATTTGATAGGATTCTGCCAGACCAAAATAGACTTCACCTCCTAATACATCGTCCAGCGAGAGAAATTCCGTAGTAATTTTGTCTGCCATCGACACAAGGTCTTCGGCACGCTTGCGGAGCAGGACTCCTTCTTCTGTCAGTTCTATGTGGAAGCTGTGACGGATAAACAGTTTCTTTCCCAGTTCATCTTCCAGTGATTTTAACTGTTTGGATAGTGTTGGCTGGGTAACGTGCAGGAGCTGGGCTGCACGAGTCATATTTTCTTCCCTTGCCACAGCAAGAAAATATCGCATGGTTCTCAGTTCCATTGATTTTCTCCTTTTTGTGATATTCTCAAAATTCATATCATGATATAAATTATAACCATTAGCAAAAGAGAAGTCAATCGCTTATACTAAAATTATAGCAGGAAGGGTTACTGTTCGTAACAGTTCAGGTAGGTCTGGTAGGTCTGCACACTAGGAAGGGAGGCGGTCATACGGAGGATATCATTCAGAATATGAAAGATGCAGGCTGTGACGGAGAAATCATTACAAAGATTTGCAGACTGTATGCTGATGGGCAGGTTCAGGATGCTGTGAAAGTCCTGAGGCGGCATCGCTGCCATTTGATGGAGCAGTTACATGAAAGTCAGAGCAAAGTGGACTGTCTCGACTTTTTGGTCAGGCAAATGAAAAAGAGTGAATATATAGAAAAATAGAATGCAGGAAATGCAGAGAAAGGATGGTAATGTAAAATGGCAGAGACTATGAAACTGGAATTGACAAAGGAGTGGGATAAGACATTCCCGAAAAGCGAAAAGGTAAATCACAGAAAGGTAACCTTCCATAACCGTTATGGAATCACTTTGGCAGCAGATTTATATGAACCGAAAGGGACAGAAGGCAAACTGGCGGCAATCGCTGTATGCGGACCGTTTGGTGCTGTAAAGGAACAGTCTGCCGGATTGTATGCCCAAACAATGGCAGAACGTGGTTTTCTCACAATGGCGTTTGACCCGTCGTTTACTGGAGAGAGCGGAGGAACACCCCGCTATATGGCATCACCGGATATCAATACAGAAGATTTTCAGGCAGCAGTAGATTTTCTTTCGGTGCAGGAAAATGTGGATGCACAGAAAATTGGTATCATCGGTATCTGTGGATGGGGTGGCATGGCACTAAATGTGGCGGCTCTGGATACCCGTATCAAGGCAACCGTTGCATCTACGATGTATGATATGAGCCGTGTTAATGCGAATGGATATTTTGATGAAAATGACAATACCGACGACCGATATGAAACCCGTAAGGTACTGAATGCCCAGCGAATCATTGATTACAAAAATGGCAGTTATGAGCTGGGAGGCGGAGTTGTTGATCCTCTGCCGGAAGATGCTCCGTTTTTTGTCAAAGATTATTATGATTATTATAAGACATCCCGTGGCTATCATGCCCGTTCGCTGAACTCTAATGGCGGCTGGAACAAGATTGGCTGTATGTCTTTTATAAACCAGCCTATTCTCTGTTACAGTGATGAAATCCGTAGTGCTGTTCTGGTAATTCATGGCGAGAAGGCACATTCCTGCTACTTTAGTAAGGATGCCTTTAAGAAACTGAAGGGCGATAATAAGGAACTGCTGTTGATTCCGGATGCCGTCCATACAGACCTCTATGACCGGATGGATGTGATACCATTTGATAAACTGGAGAAGTTTTTTAAGGACAATCTGAAATAAGCAAATCATGATACTGGATGACAAGCTAGGTGGTGTTAATTGAACTATTTTTGTAGCAGTTCAGGCAGGTCTTGCACACTCTGCTGTGCAAGACCGTAAAAAAGACTAAAACAGGATTGGGAATGGGGCAATTTACATGCGGAGCTTGCCCCATTCCGTAACAGGTCAGCCCTCGGCTGAACTGTTACCTATTTTTCAAGCTAGCATCGCCTAACCAGTATAGCAAATAATTAGTATTTGTATATCAGGTACGCATAGCTTGAAGTTAGATGAGGAGGATATAATGCAGGTTCTTGTTGCCTATTAAGAAATTTATAGAGTAACAGTTCAGGTAGGTCTGCACACTCTGCTGTGCAGACCGTAAAAAAGACTAAAACAGGATTGGAATTAGGCAATTTATAATGCGGAGCTTGCCCAATTCCTTAACAGGTCAGCCTTCAGCTGAACTGTTACTTTATAGAACAGGAAACAGCAAAATAGTGGCTGTACATTAAAAATTATTCGTGATAGAATATTTTTATATAAATTGGAGTGGAAAATATGGGATGAGTAATAAGACGGAGACGAATATAACATTGGTACGCATCAAAGGTTTCAGTTGACTGGCTGTTGGGGCTGTCAGATGAAGCCATCACTACATTAGTTGATGATATTGCAAATGCCCAATTGGAGGGTATTTCAACAAATTTGACTTTGCTTTCCTACAAGTCTCTTTCATTTTTTGCCTTGTAGCAAAGCGGAAAGGTATGGTCGTAAAAATGAAAAGAATATTGACATTTCCCCTGACTTTTATACTGATAGTTTCAATCAGTCTTTCAGGCTGCTCAAATCAGACAAATGCAACCGACTATTCAGATAACTCAAACTGGGCATATTTTGAAACGGATACAACAGACAAGATGGTGGATGCTTTTTTTGTATGTCCAACTGTTTATTTTGGCTCAGATGACTCATACAATATGGAGCTTACAGATGAGGATACAAAAGCAAACTTCCTTGGTGCAATTAATATGGAAAAAGAAATCTATGACCATGACAGTCGTTTCTTTGCACCATATTATAGGCAGGTTGGGTTGAATGTTTACTCAATGGAAATCGGTGACCGTGAGCAGTATCTTGAACTTGCATTTAATGATGTTAAGAATGCTTTTGGGTATTATTATGAAAACTGTAATGACGGCAGACCGATTATTCTCGTAGGATTTTCACAGGGAGCAGATATGTGTATCAGGCTTATGAAGGAGTGCTTCAAGGATGAGGACAGACAAAATCAGCTAATAGCCTGCTACGCAATCGGTTGGAGTATTACCAAAGAAGAAATCCAAGAGTATCCTCAGTTGAAATTTGCCGAAGGCGAAAGCGATACAGGAGTGATTATATCCTTCAACAGTGAGGCAGAAAGCATTGACAATTCGCTTTCTGTTCCGAAGGGAACAAAAACCCTTGCAATCAATCCTCTTAACTGGAAGACAGACGGGGCTATTGCAGACAAAAGTCTTAATCTTGGTGCCTGCTTTACCGATTATGATGGCAATATTACAAAAGAAATCAACAATCTTACAGGTGCATACATTGATGATGTCCGAGGTACATTAAAGGTAACAGATGTAACGCCTGAGGAATATCCTGCCGGACTTGAAATATTTGAGGATGGTATTTATCACTTGTATGACTATCAGTTCTTTTATCGCAATTTACAGAAAAATGTTCAGACACGAATTGCTGCCTATCAGTCAAATCTGGTGAAGAGATCATCAAAATAGATTAAGCACGCATGCTTGAATTTACCAAATTTATTAAAATGTAGAAATTAAGATTCGGAAAGCAAAAATTGCATTTTCGAGTCTTTTTTACTTACTATGAAAGTCCTGACAAACGTCTATATTTCATGCAAGCTTGCTTGCAAAGAAATATAGACATTTGGCTGGCTAAACTGTATGAGTATGTAGGGAGACAGCCCAGAATACGAATACAGTTGGTGATTGCGGGAGTGCGTAGCATGTAGCAATCAACTTTCATTCATGGTGGTGCCTCGCTTGCGAGGCATGAGTGTTTTATAGACTAACTATTAAAAGTCAAGTCTAAAAATGATATTTTTTGAATAATGTGCAGAAATCCATTTTAGATATATTTTGAACTTAATGAGAGTTCTTTGAACATTGA
>JAAVHR010000111.1 GCA_014799595.1 Clostridiales bacterium
GTATCTGTTCAGTACCTGAACAGATACTAGATTTTAGCCCATAAAAATTCGCAAAGCGAAGGGCTAAAATCTTGTAAAACTCGGATTTGTCAAGCAAATCCTCGAGTATGTTCTGAACAATTACATTCTCTACTCAATATCTAAATCTAAAGGCTTATCTAATTCATCTGATACATATTTTCCATTCTTTTTTCTCTGTCTTACACACTCTGTCAAAAGATATTCAATCTGCCCATTTACCGAACGGAAATCATCCTCTGCCCATGCGGCAATGGCATTATAAAGTTTGGATGATAACCGTAAGGGAACTTGCTTCTTTTTTTCTTCTGCCATATTAGTACAGGCTTCCTGAGTTTACAACAGGCTGTGCATCGTGATTGCCGCAAAGCACGACTAGCAAATTAGAAACCATAGCAGCTTTTCTCTCTTCATCCAACTCTACTATCTTATTCTTATCTAAGCTCTCAAGTGCCATCTCTACCATTCCTACTGCTCCATCCACAATCATCTTTCTGGCATCTATAATGGCTGCTGCCTGCTGTCTTTGTAACATGGCTGCTGCAATCTCTGGTGCATAAGCAAGATAAGTAATTCTGGATTCTAACACCTCAAGTCCTGCACATTTCACTTTCTCCTGAATTTCTTCACGTATACGTTCTGCCACTATTTCACTGGAACCACGAAGGCTTCCTTCATCTGCCACACCATCTCCTGTTGTATCTACATCTGGAGCTACATCATAAGGATATATACGGACTATATTTCTCACTGCAGCATCACACTGTAAAGACAAATACTCCTTATAATTATCTACATCAAATACAGCCTGTGCTGTATCTACCACACGCCAAGTCACTGCTATACCAATCTCAATTGGATTACCAAGACAGTCATTAATCTTTTGTCTGCTGTTATTTAAAGTCATAACCTTTGTAGAAATCTTCTTATTAACAATTTCCACTCCATTTCCTGCTCCCTGTCCATATAAGGTTCCAGCAGATGTTGTACCAAGTTTTACATCTCCACTTTGACTTAACTTTGTCTTGGCAGCAGGATTTACTGCCACACAAAAAGGATTCACATAATAAAATCCTGCTTCTTTAATAGTTCCCACATAGTTACCAAACAAAGTAAACACTAATGCTTCTTGTGGTTTTAACACCTTTAGTCCTAAAAACGAAAACCATCCAATACATAGCCAGATAATTCCTGGAATTACTATCAATGCATTTCCTATAATCCCACCAAGAATGCACATCCCAATTGCCAGCAGATACAACATGAGAATAACTCCTATTGCCAATAGTCCATTTTTCTTTGTTGTTAAAATCTTCTCTTTCATAATAAGCCCTCCATTTCTTCTAAATCATTTTAAAATTTATTTGATATCATAATGATATCATTAAGATTCTTTTTTGTCAAGATGGCTTTCAATAGAATAAATGGGCAAACCCACATCAACTAAAAAAACCGACCCAGAAACATAAATTCTAAAATCGGTTTTTTTATTATATTATAAAGTCACTACTAATTAAATATCTCTATATAAGTTCTCAAGTCTCGTTAACAAAAAATGAAGCAGCAATATTATACTTTTCTCCATTAAGAGTATATTCCTTTACAATTCGGTATTCTCCAGCTTCTATTACTCCATAGCAATTCTTCCAGTTCCCATCCCAATATCCTGTTGTATGAGACCTTGCACCTATTCCAACTGCTGATGTAGCTATATTATCTATTATTGGTGATACATTCTCCCAATTCCCATTTACCAATTTTTGTAAAGTATATGCATTTCCAAAATACAGCATAGTATCACTATTATTTGTAATAGATAATCTCGCATTTATCGCACTACTTGAAACTATTTCTACTGTAATATCTTTTGCATTGTTCATATAAATACCCACTTCACCTACATAAAATTCTGTTAAAATATTGTATTTTTTTCCATCAAGTGTGTATTCCTTTACAATACGATATTTCCCATCTTCCATTACACCATAGCAATTCTCCCAATTCACATCCCAATATCCTGTTGTATGAGGATTGGCACCTATTCCAACTGCTGATGTAGCAATATTATCTACTATTGGTGATACACTCTCCCAATTTCCATTTACCAATTTTTGTAAAGTATATGCATTTCCAAAATATAGCACAGAATCACTATTATTTGTAATAGAAAACTTTACATTCACTGCACTACTTGAAACTATTTTTACTATAATATTTGTCGCATCTGTTGTATGAATATCATCTTTTGGTAATTCGGTCTGTTCTGGCGTCATGGTAGATGGTGTTTTACTTTGTATCGGTATATTGGTTCTTACTGGTATTATGGTAGATGGTACATCATTTTGTATTGGCACATTTGTTCCTATTGGTAATGTTGTGGATGGTGCTTTGGTTACTGCTGGCTTTGGTATCTTATTCTTTTTTACAGTTACATATATCACTGCTTTTGATTTTCCATTTTTTGCAGTAATCTTACATGTTCCACTCTTTACTGCCCGAAGCTTTGCTTTTTTACTTGTCACTTTTTTTACAGTAACTATTTTTTTATTTGATGTCTTCCATGTTACTTTTTTATTTGCTTTTACTGTTTTTTCCTTTCCTACAGTAAGTGTGATCTTACTACTTGACATCTTTAATTTTGTTGCTGCATACACTCCATTTACATTGACCGAAGTCACTACTAATGTTATTGCTAAAATCATTGTTGAAATTTTTTTCATTATCATCGCTCCTTTTCAATCAGATTATTACACACTTCATTATATAATATGTTATACTCACTTTCTATATTTTCATCCTCATTGTATTTTAAATTCATTTTATTTGCCAATGCTCCTATCAAGAGAATCGTTTTTATTTGTTTTTCTGCATCTTCATAAAGTTTCTCATAATATTCACCTTTTGTCATTCCATACAATTGATTAATATATTCTCCAAATTCCATTCCATTTATTTTAGCTGATTGTTTTGCAACTCCAGCTATATCAGCAGCTATAGCTACAATTTCATCTTCATCAATATAAAATTCACACTTTGAAATTAACTGTTCTAAAATATGTTCTTTTCTTTCCATTTCACAAGTTTCTTGATACTCATTCTTTATTTGTTTCCTTATTGCCTCTTTATACTCATCAACAGTTTTATATTCTGTAAATTTTTTTACAAAAGATTGACTTAATTCTTACTGACAACATTCCATAATAGAATTTACTACAATTTTAAAGTTTTCTTCCTTTCCCACTAATTCTTTTCTTAATACATTGGGAGGCACAATAAGTTTTTCAGTATATGTTTTCCCAACAACTTTGCCAACCAGTACATCCTCTAATTGTTCATCATAGTATCCTGCCCCAACCTTTAAAATTTGTTTTGAAACATGATTCATTTCTTCATTTTTCTCGTTATACACAGAAAAAGTAATAGATACAAAATCTCCTTTTTGAACTTCATTACGCTCATGAACTATTTCAAAAGAAGATGCATTTTCTAATTCTTCTACAATCCTTTTTTCCATTGCTAAATTCATTTCTTCTTCACTTAATACTTGTATATCTATATTCTCTATTTCCTCGTAATCGCCCAGTTTTTCCATCTTACTGTTACAGACATTGTACTGTTTTAGGTAATTACTTGTCACTTGATTCATATAATTAGTTTGCTGACCTCTGCATCCATAGGCAGAGGTCAGCAAAATTAACAGAATACCAACATAAATAATCCTATTTCTTATCAATAGATATATACCCCCATAGTATCTTCAATATTGCCACACTTACAAACACTACTAGATGTATCATCACTTTCAGCTAAAATACCTGCAACCATAAAATCATCATCGTATGGTGCAAATACCAGTCCACCACTATCACCACCACCTGAAATCAATGATGTGTCTAGAAAATCAGTGAAAGTTCCAAGATTATCTGTATAATAGATAGTTATACTACTATATGTAACCTCCCCTGATGTTAACTGCGTCGTTGCACCAACCTTGTATACAGGATATCCTACAGGTAAATAGCTTAAATAATACCCTCCATTTGCCACATCTTCTGTGTAATAAATATTATTGGTCATTTCATACTCTATATTTGTAACTTGTACAAAGGAAGCATCCACACTGCCAGAAAATTCTCTTCCTGTAATTCTGCCAATTTCATCTCCATCATATTTCATAACATAGCCAACCGAATTCCCATGCCCAGCTGTTACAAAGCCATATTGAAATTCCCCTGATGATGTTATTCGAAATGCTTTGTAACCGATACTGTACAGATGATCCCAACCATCTGAGCTATAATATGTACGCATTCCTGCAGAAAGTGATTTTGACACTGGTTTAATATCTTTGTCTCTATTTTTATACTCAATTTGATCAGAATCCCCAAACAGGCTTTCTAAGTTTCTTTGTTTTAACTCATTTAAATTCCGTACTTCAACTACCACAACATTGTTTTTATCATCAATAGCAACAGCACAAATGTCTTCTAATACCCCTTTCTCTTTAGAAATATTTGAAATTTTTTCTTCAATAAACGATTTCACCTTTAGCAACTCATCATAACTATTTTCTTTTTCTTCAATTTTAATCTCTTTACTCTCTGTGGCATCATAGATCTTATTTTTAATCTTTTTAGCCATTGATGTTGTACATACAGTTAACATTCCTTCTGAATCTACATACGCTCCTGCATAATAATCTGGATAGTTTGGTTCTTCTCCAACTTCTGTAATATAACTCTCCATAAGATTATTATATTCAATCAATGCCTTATCCTGCTCATTCTCTGTTGGTATGTCAGAAAAATTATCACTCAATTTATCCACCTTTTCAATTATGCCAATATTATCTCCTGCTACTGCCTTTATCTCTATATTTCCAGCTACTGTTAATGTTGCAACACTAGTAATAACTACCATTCCCATTAACTTTTTAAAGCACATTATTCTACCTCTTTATATTTATAAGATGATTTTTTTCTTTCTTATTACATTCTATCATATAATATTTTTATTGTAAATATATTTTGTAATTTTTTACAAATAAAAGAACTTACCTTTATTCTTTATTGTCTCTATTTTTTTCTTCTTTGGAGTGCTTAATGACATTATCCAGAAAATTATACCATAGCTGATTTAAAACCTGTGTGTGATTATCTACTGGCTTCATTGATTTAATTTCTAAATAACACAAGATTAATACAAAAATAAATACAGCATATATAAATATAAATTTCATAAATTTACCATAGATCTATTTTTCTGTGATAGAATTTTCAGGTCTACATTGCATTTATAATCTATTTTGTATTATAATGGAGGCTGATTTAAAGTTACAGTTCAACCAAATAAAAGAATGGTATAGCTGAACTGTTATGATTGGAAACAAGGATAAATGTACACATTAGAAGGAGGAAAAGAAGTGTTATCAAAACTTAGTGTTAAAAAACCATACACAGTTTTAGTTGGTGTAGTTCTGGTTTTAGTCTTAGGATTTATGTCTTTTCGGGACATGAGTACTGACCTGCTGCCAGACATGGAATTGCCTTATGCAATTGTAATCACCACCTATCCAGGTGCCAGTCCGGAAGAGGTAGAATCTGCGGTCACCAAACCGGTTGAACAGGCTATGGCAAGCATTACTAATATGAAAGAAGTCTCTTCTATGTCAAATAGCAATGTTTCCTTAGTGATTTTGGAATTTAACGAGGGTGCAGACATGAATACTGCCACCATAGACATGAGAGAAAGCTTGGATAATGTTTCAGCACAGTGGAGTGATATCATTGGCAACCCTACCATTATGAAAATCAATCCAGACATGATGCCAATTATGGTTTCTGCCGTAGATTGGGATGGAAAAGACGAATTCGAATTGACAGAACAGTTAGAAACCGCTCTATTGCCTGATATTGAAAGTGTTGAAGGTGTTGCTTCTGTATCAACTTCTGGTGAAGTAGAGAAGCAAATTGAAGTGATTATTCAACAAGATAAAATTGATGAAGTAAACAAGAAAGTCCAAAAAGCCATTTCTGGTCAATTTGATGATGCTACCCAAGAAATTGAAGAAAATAGGGATAAACTCAATAAAGGAAAAGACACTGTAACCCAGCAGCAAGAACAAACAGCTCAGAAATTAGCAGATGGCGAAGCAGAGATTGCAAAAAATGCAAAAACTATTGATGAAGCACTAAAAACCATTGATACCAATCTCAACGCTCTTACAGAAAAAGAAAACGACATAAAAGAATCCGAGAAGGCTATAAAAACAGGTCTTGCAACCATTGCAGCATCCAAAGTAGAGTTGCAAAGCACTATTACAACTCTGACTAATACAAAAAAACAACTTACTCAATTGAAATCCGGTATTGAAGCCTTGCAGGCACAAAAAGAAGCAATTGAAGGCCAGATAGCCATTATGGGGGAAACACCAGAACTACGAACCCAATTAGAAACTATTGAAACCCAACTGGCTGTGGTTACAAACCAGCTTTCCAGTATGGGTATGGAGTTATCTGATTTAGATGCCAAAATAAGTGAAATTGACTCTGGTATAACCCAAGCACAGGCTGGGCTAGAAGAAATTAACACTCAGGAAAAAACCTTGAAAAAAAATCAGACAGCTATTACAAAAGGTAAAAGTCAGATTGCTGCTGGAAAGAAAGAGTTAGAAGCAGCAAAATCAAAATTAAAACAAGGTCAGATAAGCCTGGAACAAGCAAAAACCGAATTAAGCAAACAGTCTATTCTAGCTGCCATTAAGCTTAGTGTAGCAGAAGTAGAAGTATCCAGTGGTTCCAGTAAATTGGATGAAGCAGCTTCTACCTTAAAAGATACCAAGAAGAACGCAAAAGAAAATGCAGATATCTCAAATATTATTACAAAATCCATGGTAGAAGGTGTTCTGGCAGCAGAAAACTTTGAAATGCCTGCCGGATATATCACTGATGATGATGCTTCCTATCTGGTTAAGGTTGGAGATAAACTTGATACCACTACCAGCTTGGAAGAACTAGTTATCTGTGATATGGGTATTGATATCCTAAAACCTATTCGTTTATCTGATGTAGCAGATATTGTTGTTACAGATAATTCTAAAGAACACTATACAGTGGTGAATGGTAATCCGGGTATTGCCCTTACCATGGAAAAAGCTACTGGCTATTCTACCGGTGATGTTACATATAAACTTTTAGAACGTTTCAAACAGTTAGAAGCGGAACATGAAGGATTACATTTTAGTGTACTTATGAATCAAGGTGTTTACATTGATCTGGTAGTAGACTCTGTTGTAAACAACCTAATTGTTGGTGGTATTTTGGCGGTCATTATTTTATTCCTATTTTTAAAGGATTTCCGCCCAACCATTATCGTTGCATGCTCCATTCCTTTAAGTGTGGTTGCAGCAATTGTACTTATGTATTTTAGCGGAGTTACCTTAAATATTATCTCCCTATCCGGTCTTGCCTTGGGTGTTGGTATGTTAGTAGATAACTCTGTGGTGGTTATTGAAAATATTTTCCGTATGCGTAGTGAAGAAGGTTTTGAAATCAGGAAAGCTTCTATTGAAGGTGCAAAACAGGTGGCTGGTGCAATTTTAGCTTCAACCTTAACTACGGTTTGTGTATTTGCCCCTATTATTTTTACGGATGGTATTACGAAACAAATTTTTACAGACCTTGCCCTAACCCTTGCATACTCTCTTCTTGCCAGTCTGGTTGTGAGTCTTACTTTGGTTCCTGCCATGTCTCAAGGAATGCTTCGTAAGGAAAAGGTACACAAAGAAGGTTTTATTCAAAAATTACAACATATTTATGGTAAAGTCCTAACGGTCGTTTTAAGAAAAAAGATTTTTATTTTATTAGCTTCTTTGGCTTTACTTATTTTATTCATTTGTCTTGCACTTACAAGAGGAACGGCTTTTATGCCTGAAATGGGAAGCACCCAGATGAGTGTTACACTTACCATGCCAGAAGATTCTGCCTTGACAGATGAAGAATTTTACAAAGAGTCTGACAAAGTTATGGAGCAGTTCATGACAATTGAAGGTGTTGATACCATTGGTGCTATGTCAGGAAATAACAGTACTATGTCCATGATGTCCTCTGGAAGTAATGACAGCATTACCATGTATGTTTTGCTAAAAGAAGATATAACTCGTAGTAATGATGATATTAAAAAGGAGATGTTAGAAAAAACAAAAAATGTAAAGTGTGATATTTCTGTAGAATCCTCCTCTATGGATATGTCTGCTCTTATGGGATCTGGTATGACAATACAGATAAGAGGTAAAGATTTAGACAAACTTCTGTCTATAACTACTGATATTATGGAAAAAGTACAGGATGTGGAAGGAATTAGTTCTATCACTAATGGTATGGAAAATAGCGATCAGGAACTTCGTATTACTGTAGATAAAGATAAAGCTATGGAGTACTCTTTGACTGTTGCACAAGTATTCCAACAAATCAGTGCCAAGCTGCAGGAAGCTAATTCTTCTACTACTATTTCTACAGATACAGATGAATTAGGTGTATATGTAAGCAGCCATGAAGATACTGCTATGACAAGAGCTGATTTGGAAAATCTCAAGATTACTTATACAGACAATACTACACAAAAACCAGCGTCTATAAAACTTCGCAAATTAGCAAGTTTTGCTTTGGCAGACTCTCCAACCAGCATCCGTCGTGTCAGCCAAACCCGCTACATGACTGTAAACATTACCATTGATGATGATCATAACATTGGTCTTGTTAGTGATGAAGTTATGAAGGCTTTAAAGGATTACAACCTTCCAGTTGGTTATATCATGGAATCCACTGGTGAAGATGAAACCATTAATGAATCCATGGAGCAGGTAGGTTTGATGATGTTTGTAGGTATCCTGTTTATGTACCTGATTATGGTTGCTCAATTTCAATCATTGCTTTCACCATTTATTATCCTGTTTACTATTCCTCTTGCATTTACTGGTGGATTTATGGGATTATATTTTACTGGAAGTGAAGTCAGTGTCATTGCTATGATTGGTTTTGTAATGTTGGCAGGTATTATTGTAAACAATGGTATTGTATTGGTGGATTACATCAATCAGCTTCGTGCTGCTGGTGTGCCAAAATATGATGCGATTGTAGAAGCCGGATGTACCCGTCTCCGCCCTATCCTTATGACAGCTATTACTACGGTGCTAGGACTTCTTCCTATGCTGCTTACCTCAGACAGTGGTTCGGATATGGTAAAACCAATGGCTATTGTAACCATTGGTGGTCTGGTATATGGAACTCTTCTTACTTTATTTGTGGTTCCTTGTATCTATGCAATTTTGAACCGTAAAAAAGATGAGAAACTAATCGAAACTATAGAAGATTAAGAACAATGGAGCATATCGCAATTGCGATATGCTCCTTATATGCTAAATCTTATTTTAACTTTTCTTCCTGCCTATTTTGCCAAAAATGGTATACTTACACACACAACACCAATACATATCAACAAAATTGCCGAACCTTGGGGATATCTTCTTGTGCATATTACATTAGGATTTCGGGGATTAAGATAAATTGTATAACTATTCCATTCTTGATATCTTTTTTTCAGTTTTCGTTTTCCAAAAGTTTCACCAGTGGAGTTTTGATATTGTCTACTTTGATATATATAAGAAAAAAACGGTTCATAATATATCCCTCCCTTACTGGTGCTATGAGGTTTTGCCCCCATGTATATGGCACTTACTCTTTCCTTACATACAATTACCTTAATGATTCCTTGATAAATACCAAGCCAAAGAAACACACCTCCAAAACCTTCAGCAAAAATCCAACCTTGATAACCAAAATGCATAATGGATTCTACTATCGTCAGTAGCCCCCAGATTACACAATACACTCCCATAATAAGAACTGTTCCTGACTCTACTGCCATGCCCTTAATTTTTAGATAAAAAAATAAGGAGCCTATAAGCAAAAGTGCAATTCCAAAGAATACCATATTTTGTGTTGTAGATGCAAGTACAATAAAAAATAAAAATAAGAAAGTCATAAATAATATTAACATTTTTTCTCCTCACTTCTAAATTAGAGATTTTCTTCTATTTCATTCAATCCAAAAGCCAGGAAAATAGCACGCCTTATATTCATCACAATAAGGCCATTCGTCCAGCAAATATTTTAAATATTTATCATTTTTTTCAAAACTTATAACTTCATCCATTGGTATTTCGCTGAACCAACCACTATAATACTGGCTTTTAGGTCCACCCATTCCACATGGTTCATGCCCATCTACAACATGGCACCACCAAGTAAATCCTTTAATTTTTACATTAAGTCGATTCATCTCACTAACAAACAAATTAACATTTTTCATGGAACATATCAAATCGATCCCTCCATCTCCCACTGGTTGAATATGGAGCTTGTCTAATATAGCATCAATTTCTTTTTTCATAAAACACCTCATTTCCATTTATAAAAAACGTTACTGTTCACACCTACGGTGGAAACAGTAACAGAATCCAGCCTATTAAGAGTTCGCCTTCGGCGAAAGGCTGGATTCTTCTCTACCATTACTTGTTCTTACATACTTTGCAGCAAGTGCAAAGTACTACCTGTGAACAGTAACTAAAATACTCTAATTCAAAAACTGTTCAAGATATTCTAGAAAATTATCTGCTAATTTCTCCATTTTTGATTCAATTTCTTCTCTACTAATTTTATTACTTTCATCAAAATCAAACAATATTTCATGATCTATCTGGCAAACAGAACACTTTTCCTCATTTGGCATATTACACAAATCAATACACCTTATAAAGTATCCTTCTTGATCCCATGTAAATGGAAGGTATCCTGCTTTAACCAAAACCGGATTCCATGCATTGTTTAGAGCTTCAAAGGGGTTATCAACAGAATGTCGCCCTATTGGACTATCAAAAAGATGAAAATATGTATTCAAAAAACATTTCATCATTTCTGGAAACTCAATACCCCAATTTCTTTCCAAAGAAGCAATCTCTTCATCACTTATTGTTGCTGGAATAAGTTTCCACTGTTGCCATTCTTCCTCTGGATCCGTACCATCCACCCACATTTCTTCTGGCACTTCTGGAAGAGTTACTGCGTCCACACTATATTCCAATAACTTGGCATAATATTTTTCAAAAAAATTTTTCATAAATGATTTGTATTCTAACTTATTCATTTCTGTATTCCTTCCTTCTTATTTATCATGAAAGTGTTATATCTATCTTCTTTGATTTATGGTGATACCTGCATCTGCAAGCATATAAGTCTACAATCATAAAACGTAACTGTTCAGAACCATGAACAGTTACGTTTAAGCCCATTATAATTCGCCTTTGGCGAAGGGGCTTAAACACTGTAAAATTTAAACCTTCTTACGAAACACGCAGTAAACGCATGTTTCTATCTGAATAGTTTTACTATAAAACAATATATTATAACGTACTTTTCTCCTAAATACACTCTTTTTTCTTTTCACATGTTTCAATTATACAATGGTGTATTTTGCTTTTTTTATCATAGTTAATACCAACTAACAAAAGATTTCCTGAATACTCCTCTAATGCTTTTACATACTGCCTATTTTTTATTTGCTCAATTGCACCTTGTTCCGATTGATTCCATTTCAATTCTACAATCAATGCTGGTTTATCAGTATGTCTCCTTGGCAAAAATACAATATCAGCAAAACCTTTTCCTGCAGGCAGTTCACGAATCAGTGTATAATCCTTCTGTGCACTGAAATATGCAAGTGTAATGACACAGCTTAATGAATTTTCATTATGATAGGACAATATAGATGTATTATCTATATGGACTGCATCAATTCTTCTTGCAACGGCTTCTGTGTCCTTATTAAGAGTAGCTTCTAATAATTCTTCTGAATGTACAAGTATCTGTGATAAATGTTCCCAGCCTTTTGTCCCCTCCACTGCATTTCTAAATTCTTCCTGTACTTCCATATTAGGAATAAAAACTTCCTTTGACCGTTCATCATAAGCCAGATAGCCAAGATGTATTAACAATGTAAGCACTTCGTCTTTACTTGTATAATCTGTCATATCATTTTGAAACAATCTTACATTCACTTTACACTTTGCCCCTCCAAGCATAGAAATTATAGCATCTTTTAAACCATCAAAATTCATATCCATATATATTTTCAATGCTTCGTATGTTTCTGTACCAGTCCAATAACTCTGGAATTCTTCTTCAAGCATTGCATCCACAATAGATTTAGGATTGTATACATGCTCCATTTTCCTAAAACGGTAACCATCATACCAGCATTTTGCTTCTTCAAAATCCATACTATATCTCTGACATAATTCTCTTACTTCATGTTCCGTAAATCCAACAAACTCTGCCAACCGTTTCGGGTCTGTCATGGAAAATTCGTCAAAAATATTTAATGCAGAATGGGTTCCGTATTTTTTTATTGACAAAATTCCCGTCATATACGCAAGTTTCACATAACTCCGATCCTTTAGCAAATCTTTCAAAAAATCCAAATACAACTTTTGTGCCTGTTTGTTTTCTTTTTCCTCACGAAAGATACAGTCCCATTCATCAATAATGAAGATAAATCCCTTTTTCTCCCTCTTATCCTTGGAAAAAATAATAGCAAGTGCTTTAGACAATTGTTCCTCATCAGCGGAAATCCATTCGCCATATACTTCTCTTAATTCTGTAAAAACTGCTTTTTGCAAATACATAGTCAGATTATCTGCACCTTTCGCACTGCTTAAAAACTGCTGCATATTTAGAAAAAATACATCATATTGATTTAAGTGTGTCTTATAAGAAGGATTTTGTGAAATCTTTAATTTATCAAACAGTTTTCCTGAATCATATCCTTGTGTGTAATAAGCAGAAAGCATATTGGCTGCCATGGACTTTCCAAACCTTCTTGGTCTGCTGACACATATAAATCTTTTTTCCTGCCCTAATCTTCTATTCGTAAACCCAATCAGTTCTGATTTGTCCATATATATCTCACTAGATACCGAAATTTGAAATGCTTCATTTCCCGGATTCAAATAAATTCCCATATAATCACCATCCTATTTAGAAAATACGTAACAGTTCGTTACTGTTCACTCACAAGCTTGACACTTGCTGTCAAGCTATGTGCCAAGAATGTAAAACAACCAAGAATCCAGCCTTTCGCCGAAGGCGAACTTTAAATAGGCTGGATTCTGTTACTGTTAGCACCGTAGGTGCGAACAGTAACAACAGTTCAGCCGGAGGGCTGAACTGTTACGAAAATACTCTTTTGCTCCCTCTTCACTATGGAAAAAGTCCTTCACCTTTTGGCGAAGGACTAATCTTACTTTATACATAACTGTTCAGAATCATGAACAGTTACATTTATACTTACATTCTAACAAGCACAATGAAGAAAGTCAATAAAGCTTTCTATTTCTACAGGACAAACGCATGAATGAACAATTTGTAAACAAATCGCTTCTGTGAGCGTTTTTTTTGCATGTCATCTTGATTTTATCAGTTTTGTCTTCCAAAAACGCCTCAGAAAACATTCAATTTAATATTTGTTTACAGAATGTTCACAGTTTATTTACTCATGCGTTTGTCCTGCTATTTCTATTTTTTAATTTGCAACGGTATTCACCAATTTCACAAACTCACTCTTATATGTATCCTTGCTGGTATCTGTCTGTTTCGCAAGTTGTACCACTTGATTCAATGAACCTTCTGCAATATATGGACTTTTCCTAAGTATCATGCCAAATTCCGCAACTGCCATAGCAAAAGAAAGGTCATCTGAAGGTTCTGTACTATAATTTCCATTACCACACATATAAGAAAGTTCTGTACTTTTTTTACCTTCTGGTTTTTTATATCTTATTTTTAAGGTCATCCAATCTATCTCTTCTTTACTATGTTCACTTTCATCCAATACATTAGAATTCAAATAAGCATCTGACATCTTCACTTCATATAAAGCTGTAACCGTATGTCCGGAGCCGATTTCACCAGCATCTTTGGTATCATCTTCAAAATCTTTATTTTTCATTACTCTGTTTTCATAGCCAATCAGCCGGTATTCTTCCACTACATCAGGGTTAAAGACTGCCTGCAATTTCACATCCTTTGCAACAGTAGTAAAGTTTGCTCCCATTTCTTTTACCATTACTTTTTTTGCTTCCGTTAAATTGTCAATATATGCATAATTTCCATTTCCTTTATCTGCAAGAAGTTCCAATTTGGAATCTTTATAATTTCCCATTCCAAATCCAAGAGTAGTTAAAAAGATACCCTCCTCTTTCTTTTTGGAAATAAAATCTTCCAACTCTTTGTCGTCTGTGATACCTACATTTAAGTCTCCATCCGTAGCTAAAATCACTCTATTATTTCCACCTTTAATAAAGTTTTCTTTCGCAATTTTATATGCAGTTTCAATTCCGGCACTTCCATTTGTAGAGCCGTTTGCTTCTAAATTTTCTAATGCAGTAAGAATGGTATCTTTCTGGTCACCGGATACACCTTCTAATAATACTTTATCTTCTCCTGCATAAGTAACTATTGATACTTTGTCTGTTTTATCTAATTCATTTGTAAACAAAGAAAATGCCTTTGTTAATAAAGGAAGTTTATTTGCATCTGCCATAGATCCTGACACATCAAGTAAAAATACAAGATTAGAATCCGGTGCATCTTTAAAATCCACTTTTTCTGTATTTAATCCAATCATAACAATACTATTCTCTGTATTCCATGGACATTTTGTGCACTGCATGGAAACGCCAAATGGTTCTCCTTTTTTTGGCTTTTCGTAATTATAAGAAAAATAGTTAAGCATTTCCTCAATTCGGACTGCATCACTTGGAATTTCATCTAAAGTGCAGCCATTCGTGATCATTCTGCGGATATTGCTATAAGAAGCAGTATCTACATCTGCAGAAAATGTGGAAGTGTTGTTTTTCTTTGTAGAAATAAAACCATTTTCTGTAATTTCTGCATATTCCTCCACAGGAGGTTCTTGGATAGTTACAGGGACTACATCTGCCATTTCTGTCATTTCATTATTTATTTCTGTTTCATAATCTGACTTCGTATTTTTATTCAACTCCTCATATTTTTCTGATGTAATAGAATTTCCTGAATGTGTTTTTGACCCACTATCCGAAGAAGCACATCCTCCACCAAATGTCATTAATTGCGTAACTAATAATACACATACAAGTAAACTAGTTGTTTTTTTCTTCATAAATAACACCTTCTCTTTCCTAATATAGTTGCTTTGTATCTGTTCAGTACCAGAACAGATATATTGTTTTTTCTTACAACATATATACGGATTGAAAAAGTGAAATTTATGAAAAAAATTACTTTTTCTTGCGAAACACACAATAATCTTCTCTATCACTACCTATTCTTATGTGCTTTGCGGCAAGTGCAAAGAACTACCTGTGAACAATAAGAAGTTTACAAATATTCATTCAGCTAATCATGTTCAACCCTTGTAAAAATGCAGGGTAATAACTCCTCTTCGTTTTCTATCTTGTTATTTATAATATCATTGATAACAGATAATATTATACCTTTCTCCATTTTAGAAATAAAAATTGGTTTGTCAGCATAAAAATATTGTCCTGAAAGAAGTTCTCCTGTATTTTTACTTTTCTTTGATAAAGTTAATAGATTTTGATATGTATAAAAGGTCGCACACCATTTACTCCCATCACTTAATTCAAAAACAACATCCGAATTACAGTCATTTACATCAATTTCTTCTGACCATTCCTCAAATTCATACCATATATCTACAATTTCCATATCAATCCTCCTATGCTAAATTTTAATTGTCAGCTATTTTCCCCATTCTTGTTAAAGCCATTCTGGCATCCTTTGTTTGACCATTTTTTACCTGCTGCTCTGATATGTGAACTACCCATTGTCTAAAGCCAATGGGCTTCCTGCTTCGCAGACCTCGCAACCTACTATCTCCACAGGCGTTTATTCGGGCAGTCCCTGCCCTATACTTTATTTTTTCTTATGCTA
>JAAVHR010000112.1 GCA_014799595.1 Clostridiales bacterium
ACGTCCTGGTTGATAAATCTTTTGATTGCCACATTGTAGTACCGTGCCCTCATGTAGTACAGTCCGTTGGCATCGGTGGTTACTCCGTACATGCCGTTGTACAGGTATGGGGTTTTGCTTCTGTCTCCGCTTAGCAGTTCCCCATAAGGTCCATAGCTGTAGGTTTCCTCTTTTTCTCCCTGTTCATTGGTTAACAGGATGGTGCTTCCTATGTTGTTGTAATGGAAAGTCAGGCTGCCGCTTATGTTGCTTTGGGATAACAGTCCGTTTCCGTAGGTGTAAGTGGTTACCCTGGTGGTTCCATTGCCTGTTTCTGTTGCCATGAGTACCTGTGAGAGCTGGTTTACGGTATCTACTACATATTCTGTCCGTATTCCCGTTTCTGTATTGACCTGGGCACTCCGGTTTCCTTCTGCATCGTATGTGACTTCTTCCCCATTATAAGTGGTGAGGCGGTTTGCTTTGTCGTAGGTCATATCCACAGATTCTATGGTTCCTATGTTTCCTTCCGGCTCACTGGTGGTTTTCCCTGTTATGTTTCCTGCTTCGTCATATGTATAGCTGGTTTCTGTCAGTACTTTTGTGCCTTTTACTACCTTCTGGCTGGTTAACTGCCCTGCTTTGTCATATTCGTAGGTATCCGTGGTTCCGTTGCTGTTATGCTGGGCGGTGACCCTGCCGTTCTGGTCATATTCGTAGGTGGTTACACGGTTTTGTCCGTCTGTAACAGATTTCAGCTTGCCATTGTCATAGTAAGTATAGCTTACCTCTTCCCCATTTGGATAGGTCATGGTGTCCAGATAGCCCATCTGGTTGTAGCTGTAGTTTATGGTGTTTCCATTGCTGTCTGTGTAGCTGGTTACCCGGTTCAGGACATCGTAGGTTCTGGTTATCACACCTTTTTCATCTTTGACTGTGACAATGTTTCCATTTCTGTCGTAGGTGTATGCTATGTTGCCTGACTCATCACTGACCTTTTTCAGCCTGCCTGCCTTGTCATAGCTGTAGATGGTTTCTTCCCCTTTGGCATTTACATAACTTTGTAACAGGCTCACTGCATTATAAGTATAGGCATGTTCACTTCCTATGGCATTGGTTTCTTTCGTTTTTCTTCCTAATGCATCGTAGGTATAGGTTGTGATGCCTCCCATTGGGTCGGTGGCTTTTGTGATGTTTCCTACCGCATCATACCCATATTTTCCGGTTCCCTCTTCGGCATCTTCTACCTGGGACAGGGTCCCGTCTGCATTGTATATGTATTTTGTTTCCTGCTCTGCTTCTATATCGGCTTGGGCAACCTGTTTTGTTACCCTTCCCATCACATCATAAGTATATCTGTCTGTTACTTTTAATGCATCCGTTGTGGATACCAGATGATTGTTGCTGTCATATTTGCAGGTTTCTACGGTAATTCCTTTTCCATCCACTACGGTTAATACATTTCCGTTTTTGTCGTAGGTCTTTTGGGATGTGTTTCCGCATTCATCGGTTACTTTGGTGTTTCTTCCATAGCAGTCATAACCATATTTGATGCTTACGTCTTCTCCCGCCTGGTTTTTATGGGTGGCGGTTACCAGACGGTTGCAGCTATCGTATGTGTATGTGGTGGTTTCTCCCAGTGCATTGGTTTCTGTGAGGCAGTTCCCTTCTGCATCGTAGGTATAGCTGGCAGTATTTCCGTTGGCATCGGTCTGGGAGGTTTTTCTTCCATAGATGTCATACTCATAAGTTATTTCATTTCCCAGGGCATCCCTTACACAGACCAGGTTTCCTACTGTGTCGTATTCGTAGGTGGTGGAGCTGTTATTGGCAAGGGTTACTCTTGTCTGGTTCCAGCAGGCATCATAACTGTACAGGGTTGAGGTTCCGTCTGCATAGGTTTCTTTCTGCAGCTTGCCGTTTGGATAATAGGTATAGCTGGTGCTGTTTCCCTTGGCATCCGTTTCCCTGGTTACATCTCCCCTGCTGTTGTACTGGCAGGATGTGGTGTTTCCTTTTTCATCCGTCTTGGTAAGTACCCTTCCTACTGCATCATAAGTAAAGGTTGTGGTGCTTCCGTCTGCTGCTGTCTGTTTTGTGACATGCCCTTCCCCGTCTTTCTGGTAGGTCAGGGTTGTGTTGTCACTTCCTCTGGTAATGCTGGCCAGTTCTCCGTTGGCATCATAGTTGTAGCAGGTCTTGCTGCCTTTGGCATCGGTTACGGAAGCTTTGTTTCCATTCACATCATAAGTATAACGGATGGAAGAATATACGGTTTCCGTATCTTCCATGGTTTCTTCTTTGATTACCCTGTTTGCTTTATCGTAGGTATACCTGGTTATGCCTCCGCAGCTGTCGGTTATTTTTGTCAGGTTTCCGATGGTGTCATATTCGTAGGTCTGGCTGTTCCCGTTCAGGTCGCTGAGTTTTGCCAGATACCCTTCTTCGTAATAGTATTTCCGGGTTCCAAGCCCTATGATTTCTTCTGTGGTCAGCTGTGCATCTGCATTATAGGTATAATGCACCCTTTTTCCAGAGCTGTAGATGGCATCGGTTAAAAGGTTCCTGTCATTATAGGTATAGCTGGTTTTGTTTCCTTTTCCATCGGTTACAGAAGTCAGGTTGTTATTGCCATCATAAGTCATGGAGGTTACACAGCCATAAGCATCCCTTATCTCTGTCTGGTTGCCGTTTCCATCATATTTATAGCTGGTTACCTGGTTTTCCGCATCTCTTATGGAGAGCAGGTTGTTGTCGGAATCGTACATATAGACTGTGGTTTCATCATTTCCATTGGTGGAACGGATTACGTTGCCGCTCCGGTCACTGACTACCTTCTCGGTGTTGCCGTCCCTGTTTGTAATGGTAACTGCCAGTTCCCCTGTTTTTTCATCATCCTCGTAGGCAAACTTTGTACTTTTTCCCTTGGCATCCTTTTGCAGGGTAACTCTTCCATGCTCATCATAAGTATTGGTTACTTTTACTACCCCATCATTGTTTGTGGAAGTTAATATCCTTCCTTTATCATCATAGGTATATGTGGTAACCTCCCCTAATGGATTGGTGATGCTTGTCAGGCATTTGTTTTCGTAGGTAAATTTTGTCGCACGCCCAGTTTCATCGGTTACTTTTACCAGATAGCCCTTTTCGTTATAATGAAGCTGGATACTTTTTCCTGTGGCTTTTTCTGTTACTGTAGTAACAGTGTTATTCTCTCCTTCCTTTTTATAAGTGAGGGTTACTTCCCTTTTATTCTTGTCAGTCATCTTCTTGAGTTTACCTTCTTTGTTAAACTCATAGATTACTCCACTTGGCAGGGTTAAGGTGTAAGTTAAATCTTCTTGCCTTTCTAAAACTGCCTTCTCCATGCCTGCAGATAAGCCTGTATATTTCTGCCTGTTTGGCTGTTTTTCTGATAATGCAATCTGTTTTTCATTAATATATGTTCCATAAATATCACTGTGTGAAATGGCTTCTGAACGAACAAAGGAAGAATAACTATCTGGTGTCCAATACAGATTTACCATATTTCCCTCTGTTTTTAAACAAGTCTGGAAGTTATGGCTCCAGCCTTTTCCCATATCACCTTCCTTCTGTGTCAACATGGAACTGTAATTCATATCCAGAGACAGCGTTGTAGCTCCATTGACCGCCAATGCCTCTATTTCGTCTACAAAGGCTCCAGATGAAGTGTCTACTGGATCACCCCATATACTGTTGTCTATTGTGATATGACGGATAATACTGCTGGATGCATGGCTGCTGATTGGAGACACGGTTACTTTGACTCCCTTGTTTTCTTTTTCTAATATTTCTACAAAACTGTCTACCAGTTTAAAGTAATACTCACCTTCTTCATATTCACCTGTGGATGATGGTGCACCCATAACAGTAGTTCCATAAATGGTATCTCCTGGTGCAAAAACACCTATTTCCAGTACATCTCCCTTGTATAATACAGGTACACTCTGGCATTGATTAGTCCCATTAATGTAATAATCACTTTCTCTATGCTCATATACCTGTACATCCCCATTTTCATCAATAATTCTTTGTATGGTATACTTTCCCGGAAGAGTGTAAGTTCCAAAGGTTGTTCTCAAGTTATAGAAATAGCGGTCTGATGTATTGGTTAACCGGTATTGTATATAGTAGGATTCTCCAACATAAGCTGCATTTTCTGGCATAATGGTAAGTTCCAGACCTTCTCCTGTCTGTACTCTTACATTTGTTTCGGTTGTAAAGGTAGCATGGATTTCTTTTTCAAATGGCATCAATGTTCCAGTAAAGTCTGCTGACAGACTGTAACTTCCAGACTTGTCCCCTTTAATATACCAGAGTGCAGAGGTTGCCTGCTGTCCATATATATCACCTAAGTTTATAGTTTCTGTCTGTTCTTTATTCTGCAATGTGGCAAAGGATATTCCATCTGGCAGTTTTAATGTTGCCAAGGAGTCTTTCAATACAAACTTTGGATCTGCTGCATTAATAATTCCTAATTCTACGGAAAACATATCCTTTAACCAAGATATCCTTCCAGTATCAGACATATAGGCTAAAATTGGCGGCTCTTCTTCTCCTTCTGTTTCTACAGGAACCGTATAGAAAGAAACACCTGAGCCATTTCCAGTGCTTCCTCCTGTTCCTCCTCCGTTTTCAGTCCGTCGGGAACTGATTACACCTCCTCCAGTTGTTGTAATCACATATTCTACCGGCAATGGAGCTTCTGCAAATGCCAGTGTTACTTTATAAGAAAATGTATGATAGTTGCTTGGATCTGATAAATCAATACCTGCCTCTAGCATTTCAGCAAGTTCCATTTTCTTTACTTCCAGATTTCCAACCACAACATCACCCGATTCCAGCATAATCTTTGCTGTGGTATTTTTTCCACCCTCCAAACGGATGTACTCTTCTTTTGGAAGATAATTCTGCTTATAAGCAGCAATCTGGTAATCCCCATTCTCTCCACTAATGGTTACTTTTCCTTCTGCATCTGTAACAAATGTTTTTCCAGAATTCTGGCTGTTGTCATTTACATACACATAAGAAGAGGATAATGGTTCATTGTTTTGGTCTACCACTTGTAAAGTAACAGTTCCTGCGGTAGCTGCATCAAAAATTTGTACAATAATTTTTGTGGATGCTTTGTTTCCTGCGGCATCCTGAACCGTTAAAATCACAGTATAGGTACCTGCACTGTTGTAAATATGGGTTGGCTGTGCTCCTGTTTTTGTAGTTCCATCTCCCATTTTCCATGTATATTTTGTTACTCTTACATTGTCAGTAGATCCAGTTCCGTCAAATGCCATTTCCATTCCCGTAACACCTGCCATATTTACAGATGCATTAGCTACTGGTGGTATGGTATCTTCTGGCATTGCTGTTCCTATCTTTTTCTCACCAGAACTCTGGTTACCATGAATATCATAAGTACATAAGTAGTAATAATAATTGATATCTGGTTTTACCTCTTTATCCTGATAAGAAACTTTGGTTCCTTTATAAACACACTGGTATTCTGTCTCATTGTATGCCTTTCTAAATAATTCATAATAAGCAAAGTCGTCTTCTGTGGCTGCTTTCCAAGACAAATCTATTTGCCAGTTTTTTTCTTCTATGGTTAATTCTGTTGGTTCTGGTGCATCTGCATCCAGCTTGTAAGATGTTGTAAAGGTTTTGCTCTGGTTTCCATTACTATCTTTCGCATAAATATGGAATAAGTATGTGCCGCTCTCTAAATCTTTGGTATCCCATTTTACTTTTACCAGTTTTTCCTTTGCATCTACCTTTCCTACCTCTACATTGGTCCATACATCTTCTGTACCTTCTTGCTTGTATTCTATGGTAAGGTCTGCAACTTTTACATTATCATATACCAATACATTAATTTCGGTATCTGTTCCCACGATCTCTCCATCACTTGGAGATACACTATGAATCGTTGGTGCTTTTGTATCTTTCTTTACATCTGCTGCTGTTTCATTGGAATACTCACTTACATTTCCTGCAATATCCACAGCCTTTATTTTGTAACTATAGGTCTCACCATAAGAAACAGTACTGTCATAATAATTGGCATAAGTACATTTGTCTTTTATTAGATTGTAAATGCCTGTCTCGTCCTCTGCACGGTATATTTTATAGTACTCTACATCTGTTGCTTTTGGTGCTGTCCAAGTTAAGGAAACGTAACCTTCCAATCCCTCTGCTTTCAAATCAGCAATTGTATCTGGTGCTGTATGGTCAACAACATAAGAATTGGTCAAGATACCCTCTTTGTATACATTTTCATTTTCCGCAGTATCGTATACACACACTCTGACGTATACACGTCCCTCTGCTAATTGGGAAATATCCCATTTGTATTGGAAAGTGTTGCTGCTTGCTGCTTTTTTGGTAATGGTAGTTAAAGCCTTCCATTCTTTTTCATCCAAAGAATATTCAAAGACAGCTTTTTCCACGCCAATATTATCTGTTGCCGTTATCGAAAGAGTGATATTTTCTGAAAAAGTTTTGGCTGCCGGCAAAAATTGTGTGATTACGGGCGGAGTTGTATCCCTTTTTGTCTCTATGGTAACTTCGTCAGATTCTTCTCCCCTGTTTCCCAAGGTATCATATCCCACTACACGGAATGTATACTCAGTATTTGCTTCCAGATTTTTTATATGCATTCCCAAAATATCTTTCACAGTTCCTACAGAAACAAATTTGCCATCCTTTTTCTGTTCCACCTGAAAATATGCAAAATCTTCATCGCCTACATCTTCCCATTTCAAACTTACATAAGAGGAATCTGCTGTTACATCTGTAATATTGATTTTGGATATTCCAGTGTTATCCACAATATATTTTCTGGTATATTCCTCCTCTCCACGGTTTCCATTTACATCTATAGCTGTTGCCCTTAAAGTGTAAGTTCCATCTTCTAGTTCCTGGTTATTCCAAGTAAAGGTAGCTGCACCTTCCTTAGATGCTTCTTTTTCTCCTATTAAAATCCATTCTTCTCCATCTTTGTATTCCAGAAGAATAGAAGCTACTCCTGCTACATCATAAGCATTTACAGTAATTTTGCTTTCTTTATTCACTCTGCTGTTTGCAGATGGAGACATCCCCTGAATCACTGGTGCAGTCTTATCCTCTGCCACCTGAATGTATACAGACTGGGACGGTTTACTCTCTTGGTCAAAATAGTCGGTAGCCGTAACATAGTACTCATACATTGTTCCAATTTTTACATTTGTATCCTGATAAAAATATACATAATTCTTTTCCAGCTGCCCAATTTTTTGGAATACTGTTTCATTTTCTGCTCTACGGTAAATGGTATGATACTTTGTATCTGCACTAACTGATGACAAAAAGCTGATGGTTACTGCTCCGTCTTTGGAAATTGCACTTGGAGTAACTGGTGCCACTGGTGCATCCTTATCAAGCTGGTATAAAATTTCTTTTGTACAGCTATTGTTATCTGCATCATATAAGGTTACCCGCACTAAATATTCTCCACTAATCAGTTTATCTGTATTCCATATAATAGATGCATAAAGTTCCTTATCTCCAGTATTTTGCTGTCCGGCAAGATTGGTGTTGATATCCTTCCAGTTTTCTCCATTATCCTGGCTATATTCTGCTTTCACTTTATTTCCTGTACTATTTCCTACATTTTTGAAGAATACCTTAATATTTATACTATTTCCACCTAATGTACGATTCTCTTCTGGTGTTATTCTTGTAATATCCGGCATTTCCCCATAACTGGAAATCTCTTCTGAAAGTTCTGATTCATTTCCAGCTTCGTCATAAGCCAATACCTGATAAGTATAGACTTTTCCACTGGTAATTGTGTTATCCTTGTACGCATTTTTACTTCCTGCATCTGCCAGAAATTCACCATCACGATAAATTTTATATCCGCTCGTCTCAACATTATCTTGTGAGAAATCCCAGCCTAGTTGAACGGAAGAACCAGTTTTGGATTTTACCTTTAAGTTTTGTGGCACATCTGGTGCTTCTTCATCTTTCTCTGTAGTCGCAAATAATTCATCAGAAGCTTCGGATACATTACGCGCTTCATCAAATGCATAGACCACATAAGTATACAAAGTATCTGGCTTTAAGTTTTTATCTAAATAACTTGTATTTCCAGTAGTAGCAATCCGTATATTATTTCTGTAAACCTCATAGCCCACTACACCCTCATTGTCCTCTGCTGCCTCCCAGCCTATTTTTAAACTGGATATACTAGCTTCAGATACATAGATACTCTTTACTTTCTTTGGTGCCTCTTCATCTGTAACGTTATGAATTAAAGTAGAACATAGCTGTTTTACATCCGTTTTGAATTTATATTTGGATATGTTTCTGGTAAGTTCCAAAGTAGCAAATTTAGAATAACCAACTGTACTAAATGATATCGCTTGAATATAATTTCTTCCAAATATTCCTGATTTTCCTTTTAATATGACTTTGTGATTTTCTGTGGCACAGAAATTGTAATTATTTCCTTTAACCTGTGTGAAATCTCCATTTACTTCTAATACACCATCCGTTAAATATCCACTATGGGAATTGTTTGATGAAGTATAGAAATCTCCACTTACCACAACATAATCCAAAGGATTTTTCATAATCAATCTCGATGAATCAGACAGATTCATGTTGTTGCTACACTGTACATTACCAGTATTTACCTGAAAATCTCCATTTGTAATACTAAGATTCTTAACCTTCACTACTTGCCCATTGACATTAAAGTTATTTTTTACTGTGGAAGTGCCGCCAAAGGTTAGATCTGAAGAGGGTAGTGTCTGGAGT
>JAAVHR010000113.1 GCA_014799595.1 Clostridiales bacterium
ACGAAAGTAAGAGTTCAGCCGGGTTCATTCATAAAGTGCCAGAATATACAACTTGGCTAAAAATATTCTTTTTGGCTGGACACTTTATGAATAAATGGTGTTAAGCACATAAAAGTATATGCACAAATTGCCCTCTATGAGCAAGCTCAATCGTGCAATTTGCACATATACTTTTACCCGGCTAAACTGTTACGCACGAAATATAGCCGTTTGTCAGGACTTTCATAGTAAATTATTTAGGATAAACAATAAATATTCCTTTACCAAGTTAATATTTGTGCATTCATATAACATCCTAGCTCCTACCACATCTTCTATCTCATTTAAAATAAATTCTCCAGAATCTCCAATCAAAAAATCAATTCCTGCCAACCCAAAAGAAAATTCACTAATAACCTTCTGTACCAATTGCTTCTCTTCTTCACTTAATCGATATTCTTCCACTTTTCCTCCCAAAGAATAATTGGAACGAAATCCCTCCTTTGCTGTACGCTTTATTGCCCCAATAATCTGTTTTCCTATCACATATACCCGAACATCTTGTTTTGCTTGTCCTGTAAATTTCTGTACTATTACATCTGAATTCCCAATTTTATTCAAAAGTTCTTCTTTATCCACATCCTCATTCCACAAAACAACCTGATTACCACCATGTCCATCTACAGCTTTTATTACGGTTCCATAAGGTACTTTGTCTAGACTAGATACAAATATTTTATTTTCTAAAAATACACTCTCAATAAGAGGAATACCCTTCCCTGCTAAATAAGCATAAGTCTTTGCCTTATCATTACAAATCTCTGCAACTTTTGCATCATTATATACTTTTAACTTACATTGCTCTAAATAGAAAGACAATTTGGGCTGAATCGTCCGGCAAATAATAAAATCTGGATACTTCGCCTTCTTTCCTTTTTCTAACAAAATTATTTTACTATCCAATATACCAAAGGACAATTCTTCAGCATACTTTAATAGAATTTTAATGCCAAGCTTCTCTCCCTCTTCGATATGCATTTGAATATAAGTTTTGTTTCTTTTTGCACCCTCTCTATCATAAATCAGCCAGCCCGTTTTTACTTCCATACTTCTCTCCTTCTTGTTACTCAAAATATAACTGTTCAGAACCATGAACAGTTACGTTTAAGCCCATATTAATTCGCCTCCGGCGAAGGGGCTTAAACATTACATAATTTATTTTTTCTTACGAAACACGCAGTAAATGCGTGTTTCTACCTGAATAGTTACCTCAAAATATAATTTTATTTTGCATGCCTGCTATACACATTTACTCACATTCCATAGTTACAATTTTCTTTTTTTTCTGAAATTTTCCTTGTAATATACTCCATAATAATATCTGCCACATTTACTCCAGTACAATCATAAATATTTTTAAAATGTGCATTGGAATTCACTTCGCATACAAGAGGTGTTCCACCTTCTGTAAATAATAAATCCACACCAGCAAAATCTACAGAAAGACACCGGCAGGCATCTACTGCTAATTTTTCTTCTGCCTTTGTAGGATGGTAAGGGCTCATTTTCCCTCCATTTGTAATATTTGCACGAAAATCTCCCTGTTTTGCTGTGCGTCCCATAGCTGCTACTACCTTATCTCCTACTACTTGAAGCCTTACATCTCTTCCCTTTGCTTCTTCAATAAATTCCTGATATAAAATTGCCCTTCCCTCCAATTCCTTTGTTTTTTTATGTACCTCTTCTATTGTATTACATAAATATACCTGTGCTCCAAAAGAACCAAAGTTTTCTTTTATCACTAATGGCAATCCCAATTCCCTTATCACATCATCAAGAAATTCCAAGTTAGTATAGCCAATATTAGAGTAAGTCATTGGTGCAAGGATAGTTCTTGGCATAGTAATTTTCTGAACAGACAATATCTCGTGGGTCAATCCTTTGTCATCACAATTTTCTATTGCCTGTGCAGAATTAACAACAAAGTACCCCATAGCTTCCAACATTCGTGCAAGCCGAATGTCTTTGTCCCAAAACAAAACAAAATCAACTCTTTCCTTTTCCTTAAAAATCCCTGCTTTTTGCTGCCCGCAATCCACTAAAAGTTCTTGGTTTGTTTTCATTGTAATATCAATATGATGTTTCTGTCCTGCTCTACAGAGCCACTGATGAATCTCATGAAATTTTTCTGTTTGTAAAAAACCATTCACTACTAACCATGCTTTCATTTTGTCATTTATTCCTTTCCTTAATATGATTCTAAAAAAGCTGTCACACATACTGCTATAAGGACACTTTAGTGTTCCTGAATTTCATGTGTAACAGCTCTTTTCTAACAGTTCAGCCATGTCATTCATATTTTGCCAGAATATAACATTATGACTAATTTTTTTTAATTGGCTGGCAAAATATTCATGTATGGCTGAACTGATACACTCTTTTCATTTACTGTGATATATAATTTTCAAATTCTTCCATAGTCATAAGAATTTTTCTTGGTTTCGTTCCTTCTTCCGGACCCACTACTCCTGCTGCACAAAGCTGATCCATAATTCTCGCTGCACGGTTAAAACCAATTTTATACACTCTTTGTAACATACCAATAGATGCTTTTTCTTTTTCAATGATAAACTTTCCTGCTTCCACAAAATAGTCATCATTTCCACTATTGCTTCCTGATTTTTCTTCCTCTTTTGCATATTTGTTCTCGGTGATTTTCGCATCAATTTCAGTATCATACTGGGCAATATTTTGCTGTGTAATAAATTCAACAACTGTATTGACCTCTTCATCTGATACGAAAGCCCCCTGCACACGGACAGGTTTTGGAAAGCCGGAAGGATAAAATAACATATCTCCTTTTCCAAGTAATTTTTCCGCTCCACCACCATCCAAAATAGTTCTGGAATCAACAGCAGAAGAAACTGCAAAAGCAATTCTTGATGGCACGTTTGCTTTAATCAAACCAGTGATGACATTAACCGAAGGTCTCTGGGTTGCAATGACCAAATGGATACCAGCCGCTCTTGCCAACTGTGCCAAGCGGCAAATGGCATCTTCTACTTCTTTTGAGGCAACCATCATTAAATCTGCCAACTCATCTACAATAATAACAATTTGTGGCATTTTCTGAAAACGTTCATCATTTGCATATTCTACTGCCTTGATTTTTTCATTATACCCTTTCATATCACGAACAGTTAATTCTGCAAATTTATTATACCTTTTTGTCATTTCATCTACAGCCCATTGTAATGCTGCAGATGCTTTCTTAGCTTCTGTAACGACTGGAATCAAAAGGTGAGGTATTCCATTATAGCAGCTTAGTTCCACCACTTTCGGGTCAATCATAATCAATTTTACATCATCTGGATGTGCTTTATATAAAATACTCATAATCAAAGTATTGATACAAACTGATTTACCGGATCCGGTTGCACCCGCAATCAAAAGATGGGGCATCTTTGCAATATCTGTTACAACTACTTGTCCTCCAATATCTTTTCCTACTGCAAACGCAATATTAGACTGATGCTTTTTAAACTGGCTATTTTCTACCAAATCTCTTAAGTGAACAGTTGTTGTTGTCTGATTTGGCACTTCAATTCCCACTGCTGCTTTACCTGGTATTGGTGCCTCAATACGAATTTCTTCTGCTGCCATATTCAACTTAATATCATCTGTAAGTGCCGTAATCTTACTAACCTTCACACCTTGTTCCGGCTGTAACTCAAACCGGGTTACTGCTGGTCCGCAGCTTACATTAATAACTTTAGCACGGACTCCAAAACTTTCCAATGTCTCCTGTAATTTTCTTGCCTTTTCTTTTAACTCCTCATCGGACATACCCTCTTGTGCTTTCTCTGGTTTTGCAAGTAAATCCACAGTTGGGAATTCGTATTCTTTTTGTACCGGAGCACTGGCAACTTCAATAGCCTCCATACCTTCTCTGGAAACTTTTAATGCTTCATTCTTAGCATCCGGCAGTGCAGATTCCATAATATATTGTCCATTTGCCTCTGTCTGTAACACAACATCTTCCGGAAGCGGTCTACCCTCTTGTTCTACCGCATCCATAACAATACCTTCTTTTGGTTCTCTTGATTCTACTTCACAAGCAAATTCTAATGGTTCTTCATGTTTTGGTTCTGTTGCAAAAATTTCTTGCATAGAATATACTTCTGTTTCCTTGACAGGTTCTGCTACAATTACGGTTGGGGTTTCTGTCGGGGAAGCCTTTGCAAATTTCCGGTTTATCTCCTGCTGGTAAATTGGAATATCTTCTTTGATTGCTTGCTCCACTTCTCTTGCAAGAGTCTCTTCAATATCATCATGAACCGTCTTTTCTTGCTCTAAATATCTTTGATTACTTTCTTCATTTCCTCTTTGAATAGTCAAAAACTCTAAACCATCTTCCTCTTTCTTAGCCACAGAATCCAGAGATTCCTCCACACTTTCATCTGCTACAATTTCTATTAATGCCGGAGATTCTTTAACTTCTTCTTTCTCCCTTTCGGATTTATCCTTTTTAAAACTAAAGAACTTTGCCCTTCTTGGCTCTTCTTGTTCCCAGTCCTCTAAAACTTCCAATTCCTCCTCATACTCTCTTGCAAGGTTTCTTTCTTCCACTGCCTGGACAGCTCTTTCTTTTACTCTTTCATAAGCAACCTTACTTTTTCTGCCAAGGTGTGCAAAAATAAATTTCTCTGTTAAATACATAAATGCCACTGTAAATAATGCAAGTAATACTATGTAGGCTCCCCATTTTCCCAAAAGGAAAGCTAATGCATTAGATAACAATCCCCCCAACAGTCCGCCTCCGCTTCTCTCTGCGGCTGAATTACCAAAAAATTTCACAATTTGGAACTTGCCATCATATCCATAATGAAAAAGCTGCATGAATGCTGCAAAAAGCAATATTACTATACTAAAACAAATAAGTTTATTTCTTAGTTTGATATTCCCCGGATTTGCCATTAAAAACGCATAAGCACCCATCATAAAAAATGGTACAATATAGGCAATCAGTCCTAACATACCAAATAAAAACTGGCTTAGCAGCCTTCCAATGAAGCCTGCAGCATTTGCATAACTTAACAGAATAATAATTCCCATAACAAATACTACAAGAACTTTAATTTCCTTTCTTAAAGCAATCACGGATGTGGAAACTTCTTGCTTCTCTTCTTTAGTATCTTTTGCCCCTTTTTTTGATTTCGCCATTTTTCTCTCCCTTTCTTCTATTTTTCCTCTTCTATCCTCTCACCCTTTGCTTCTAACCTTTCTCTTACATTCTTCTGATGTATCTCCTGCATCTTTGTTTTGTCTAATTCATAATTATGCATGGCAAGCAAAGTCACAATCCAACCTAATATTGGAACTCCACAATATAAAAATAAAGTTGCTCCTACTAAAATTGGTGTTGCTTCATCAGAAATTTGTGGTAATTCTTTGCCAAATCCGATACAGGTAAGTACCACACCTACAAAGGCAGTCCCAAAAGCAGATACCGCTTTCTCAATGAAAGAAAATAATGCTCCCATTAAACCAGGTACATATTTTCCACTTCTTGTCATTTCATAATCACAACAGTCTGCTATCATAGGCACTACCATATTATTGATAATAGATTTGCAACCATTCAGCAATGTAAATATTAACACAAATAGAACCGTAATTCCATTTATTTTCGAAGGTATAAAAGAAATCTTTGTAATATTCCCAAAAAATAGGATTAATCCCATAAAAAATTGTAGCATAACTGCCAAACATGTAGCAATGATAAGTGCTCTTCTCTGTCCATAGTGTTGAGCTATTTTGATTCCTCCAGATACCACAAACAAAGTAGGAACTGCAACTACAATTCCAATTAATCCATAAATAGCATAATTCTTCATTAAAATTCCAAAAAGCATAACTCCCACAGTTGTGTGGCTGTATACGATTGCCACAAATTGATTGGCACAAGATGCCAGAGTCAACATACGAATAGGCTTATTATGTTTTACAATTTCTACATAATCCTTTTTTTGTATTTTCTGTTTTCTTCCATTCGGCAGTCCATAAAATTTTTTCTGATCCTTTTCCCATATTCCCACGATGGCAAATCCAGTACAAAGCATACTGATTCCCGCAATAACTAATACAAATTCCTGAAATAAATGAGGATTTAAAAATCCACCATACTTTGGTACCAGATAGTTTGATACATATAATGTGGTTCCTCCATAAGCCGCCATAATAAACATGGAATCAAAATATGTTGCCATGGGTCTTTGCTTTGGATTGTTGGTAATAATGGTTTGCCCGGACTTTGCCACAACAGTCTGGAATGTATAACCAATCACATAGATACCATAAACGAAAATAAAATATGGTAAACGAAAAAACTTAGGCACCAGATGATTCGTAAAAAACAATACAATACAACTCCCTGCTAGCAACAAATTACCTGCAACAAGAAAAGGACGGAATTTTCCATAACGTCCTTCTGTTTTATCCAGTAAAAATCCAATAACAGGATCTGTAATTCCGTCAAATACACGCATTGCTGTTAAAATCATAGACAACAAAAATACACCCAATCCTACAATACCATTGGCATAATAAGTTACATATCCCATGAGTGCCAGATAAAGATTGGTTGCTGCGTTATTTAGGGAAAAAAATGCTAGCTGCCATAACTTAGCATTGTTATAAGTTATCTTTTGCACTTCGGTTGTTTCCCGTTTTTTCTTCTCCTGCATTTCCTCACCTTCCATCTATGATGAGAATTTTTAGTAACAGTTCAGCCGCAGGCTGAACTGTTACAATTTTTTTCTCTTATTCTTATTATGCAGTCTTTTCTGTAAAATGATATTCCATACTGTATCACAGTCTGGTAACCATCCTTTTTCAATTCTTCTACATAACGCTTGTCCTCTATCTGCTGTAGTGCCTCTTCTGCTTTTTTTTCCAACTGTTCAAATTTATCTGCAATCTTAAATTCAATAACAAAAGCGGCTTTTCGTCTGGTAGGCGGCTTTATAAATAAGTCACTCCGTCCTGTTCCTCCTTCACGGTTGGATTTTACCCTGTAATTCTTCATCCCCGATAACACTCCTGCTACAAAACCATGATAGAAATTCTCATAGGCATCATTGAAACTAATGGTTTCCATTAAGACTTCATTTAGTTCTTCCTCAAAAGTGGAAACATCCTTATTTGCCAATGCTGTATATAAACGGGATAAGTCTTTTTTCTCTATTTTTTCATGAAACCATGAAAGTATTTTTGTACGAAAAATATATTTTACTTCTTTATTGGGTATTGCCAATTCCAAAAAATGCTGGTTTGTCCTCTCCTCCATCCGCTCGCTGGTCTTTTTAAAATACCCGGTAAAAAACATGAAATTCCATAAATTATCTATCGTCTTATATACTTCATCATAAGTGATATCCTCATGTATAGGTTTTTCAATGGTTTTTCCTTCAATCAGGGCTTCGATTTCTTCCTTTGTATCCTCATCCGCACGTTCAATCAGTTTTCTTACAATACTGTTACTGCTGGTATTTGCCCAATAGGAAGAAGGGAATTCATTTTCATCTTCATATAAATCCTCAATAAACCGAACCACACTCCATGGATTATACACATTGGATTTTCCAAATATATAACCATTATACCACTCTTTTATCAAGTTATACTTATGTGTAAGATTATAGTTCTCACACATCTTTATTACTTCTTCATCAGTAAAACCAAAGTATTCATCATATTGCTTATTCAAAATAGAACTAATTTTCAAGTTATTAAGCCCTGTAAATATACTTTCCTTGGAGATACGCAGGCATCCGGTAATCACTGCAAACTCCAAGCTGCTGTTTGTCTTTAATGCAGATTCAAACAAGGAACGGATAAAATCCAGCATTTCTTTGTAAAAGCCTTCAAAAAAAGCATTCTCCAAGGGTACATCATATTCATCAATTAAAATAATAACTTTTTTCCTATAATACAATTCCAAACATTTGGAAAGAAATAACAATGAATCACTGTAACTGCTGCGTTCTGCCTTCTCATGCATAATCTCAAGATATCTCTCCTTTTGCCCAGCCAGACGTTCATCCTTTAATATAAAACTATGACGTTCATATTCGTATGCAATTTGACGGATTAACATATCATACGCCAAATCAAAATTCGGCTGTTTGCCAGACTTCAGTGACAAATTTATAACCGGAAACTGCCCCATATAAGACAGATACTCCTCTCCTGCTTGCATAATGTCTAATCCTTCAAACAGATATGTGTTATCCACCTTTGTTCCATCTTCTTGCCTGGCATCTTCAAAAAAATATTGAATCATACTTATATTTAATGTCTTTCCAAATCTTCTTGGACGAATAAATAAAGTTACAGCTCCTTTTTTATCTAGTAATTCCTTTATGAACAGAGTTTTATCTATAAAATAATAACCTCTTGTAATTAACATTTCAAAATTGTCTATACCAATTGGCAATGGTTTGTAATCCACAACCTCACCCCTAACTCTTTCTCACCGTTTTTATCTGTTTTATATCGTAACTATTCAGGTAGAAACACGCATTTACTGCGTGTTTCGTAAGAAGATTTAAATTTTACAGTGTTTAAGCCCCTTCGCCGAAGGCGAATTATTATGGGCTTAAACGTAACTGTTCAT
>JAAVHR010000114.1 GCA_014799595.1 Clostridiales bacterium
AGTTGATGTGGGCTTGCCCACTTTGTTTAATATATAAACTTCATAGTTCAAATTCTATGTATTCTTATGGTCAGTGCAGTAAATGCACAAAACTACATGGACTGTTACCAAAAATTTCTTACAAATTATCCCATATATAGACAAATGATAGATTTTGGAATATAATAAAGTAGTGAATAATTATGTTAAAAAATAAAGTTGTTAATAAACAGATATATTTGTATTAGGAGGTTGTCATGTTTTATATAGGAAATCATGTATCTTCCTCCAAAGGATTTCTGGCTATGGGAAAGTTAGAAACAAAGTTAGGCGGAAATGTGTTCGCATTTTTTACTAGAAATCCAAGAGGAGGAAATGCTAAGGAAATAAAGAATGAAGATGTTTTGGCACTTCTTCAATGGATGAAGGAACATCATTTTGGGAAAATTGTGGCACATGCTCCTTATACCATGAATTTATGTTCGGCAAAGGAAAAGGTAAGGGATTTTTCTTTGGAAATGTTAAAGGAAGATTTAATTAGAATGGAATACTTGCCAGGAAATTATTATAATTTTCATCCAGGGTCTCATCTGGGTCAAGGAGTAGAAAAAGGTATTCACTTGATTGCAGATGCCTTGAACCAGACTCTAAAGCCAGAGCAAAATACCATAGTATTATTAGAGACTATGGCGGGAAAAGGAACAGAGATTGGAGGAAACTTTGAAGAATTAAAAGCCATTATGGACTTGGTTGAGAGAAAGGATAAACTGGGAGTTTGTCTGGATACTTGTCATGTCTGGGATAGTGGCTATGATATTGTAGATAATCTGGACGGTGTGTTAGAAGAATTTAACCGTGTAATTGGTTTGGAACATCTATATGCCATTCACTTTAATGACAGTATGAACGAAAGAGGAAGTCATAAGGACAGACATGAAAAAATTGGAATGGGCAAGATTGGAATGGAAGCAATGAAAAAAATTGCCCTTCATCCAAAACTTGCAGGAAAACCATTTATTTTGGAAACACCAAACGAAGATGAAGGTTATGCAAAAGAGATAGCATGGGTAAAGAGTTTGCAGGATGAGTACAAGTGATTTATATATAAGGAGGAAACCCATGAAATACATAATACCAGATTATTATAAGAAATTTTCATGTATTGGGGGAGATTGTCCGGATACTTGTTGTGCTGGTTGGAAGATTGTGATTGATGAAAAGTCTAAGAAAAAATACCGAAGAGAAAAGGGATTTTTTGGAAATAGGCTTAACAATGAGATTAATTGGAAAGAAGGAGTTTTTCAACAGTACGAAGGACGTTGTGCTTTTCTAAATGATGAAAATCTTTGTGATATTTATACAGAAATTGGAAAGGACAAACTTTGTAAAACCTGTAGGATATACCCAAGACATATAGAAGAGTTTGAGTCTTTAAGAGAAATTTCTCTATCGCTTTCCTGTCCCGTTGTGGCAAAGCTTATTTTGGAAAAGGAGGATCCTGTAAAATTCCTCTATAAAGAGCTGGAAAAGGAAGAGGAAGAATATGAAAATTTTGATTACCTGCTTTTTACAAAACTTATGGATACTAGAGAAGCCTTGCTTGGTATCACACAGAACCGTATGCTTCCAATGAGACAGAGAATTGCAATGCTTCTTGGTCTGGGGCATGATATACAAAGAAGAGTACGGAATCAGGAATTGTTTTCTGTAGATTCTCTTATTGTAAAATATAAGAATAAAAAGGCTGTAGATTTTTTCGAAGTAAAAGAAAAAGAGTATGGTGGACATATAAGAGAGCGGTTGGAATTTTCTAAAAACATGTTTTGGTTACTTAGACAGCTAGAGGTACGGAGAAAAGAGTGGGGAATCTGGATTTGCCGGGCAGAGAGAAAACTGGGCAATATGAGTATAGAAGAATATAGGAAAGAATTAGCAGCATTTCGAAAAATACATAGCAAAGAGGAACAAGAAAAGCTGCGTTGGGAGCAAATAGAAGAGCAGATTATTGTGTATTTTCTGTTTACTTATTACTGCGGAGCTGTGTATGATGAGAATCCTTATGCGAAAGTGAAAATGGCAGTCATTAGTTTGTTTGCCATAGAAGAAATGATGTTTTTAGAATGGCTTTTTACCCATCAGAAGATTGAAATTTCAGATTGGATAGGGTATGCCTATCAGTATTCCCGGGAATTGGAGCATTCAGATTTGAATCTAAATAAAATGGAGAAGTTTTTGGTTGAAAAAAAAGAGTACCGATTGAAGAATTTTTTGTATTATACCTTATATTAGAGAGTAGTGTAGTGTCTGCATTATAATCAATCAAACTACTTGTCTATTTGCAGCATTGAACAGCGTTGGATTCACTCAACGTAGCCACCGCTACGCCTCGTTCATCCGCCTTGTCAATGTGCAAATATCCAGCGTAGTTTAATCAAATATAATGTAGACGCTACACTAGCGTGCTGGCATATACATCAGGTTCTACGATAGACATGATAACGAACCAAAGATATAGGAGGATATTATGGACACAGCAGAAGTGAAAAAAGTGTATTTAATTGATAGTGAGAATGTGGGAGATGTATGGGTTACACATATAATGGAATTTGCAAAAACAGAGGATGAAATTATAGTATTTTATACACAAAAATCCCCATATATGTGCTATGAGAATATTCGGAAATTAATGGAGACAGATAGAGAAATTATTTTTATAAAATGTGTGGAAGGGCAGAATGCCTTAGATTTTCAGTTAGTGACAGAACTTGGTTATCGTATTGGAAATGAAGAGGAAATAACAGAATATGTGGTAGTAACCAATGATACCGGATTTGATGCAGCAGTACGTTACTGGAAAGCAAAAGGAAAGTTGGTAAAGCGATATAATGCAAGATTTTGCCAGCTTCTTTTAAATCAATATAGAAACCAAACAGAGAACGAAGAAAAGGATAATTCGGAAAAGCCAACAGAACAAAAGGCAGAAGAAAAGAATAATTCTGAAAAACAAACAAAGAAAAAGCCAGAAGAAAAGAAAGATAACACAGAGAAATCAACAGAGCAAAAACCAGAAGAGAAAGATAAATTAGAAAAGTCAGCAGAGCAAGAAGAAAAGGATAATTCAGAGAATCTAACAGAACAAAAGGCAGAAGAAAAGGATAATTCAGAGAAGTCAACAGAACAAAAACCAGAAGAAAAGGATAATTTGGAAAAACCAAAAGAAGAAATATTAGAGAGTTCCCAAATGGTGGAGGAATCACAACTGGTTTCAAAAGATGAAGAAACATCAGAAGTGGAAATACTAAAATTGGATGTAGAAAAGAATATCAGGGAAGATGAGGAAGATATAGTAATAGAGAATGAGGAGGATAAAACAGAAGAATTGATTTGCTCCTTACTGTCTTGTATTGGAAAGAATAATATTTCAGATTTTCATAATGCACTTGTTATTTTCTTAGGAGAGGAAAAAGGAAAAGAAGTTTATAAGGAAATTAAAGGAAATATTTCTGAGTATGCCACCAAGAAAAATATGAAAGAAAAGGAAAAGTTTAAAGTGTATTGCCAGTTGGTATTTGCACAGGATATTGTAGAAACAGAATATCCAAAGAATTTTTCTAACTTTGTTTATGATGCAAAAGAAAAAAGAGGAAACCTTAATACATTCCGTGCAACTTTGTTGGAAAAATTTGGAAAAGAAAAAGGCATGGTGTATTATAATATTATCAAACCACATGTAAAGATTCTGAATCGTATACAGAAAAATAAGTAGTTGGTAACTATTCAGGTAGAAACACGCATTTACTGCGTGTTTCGTATGAAAAAGTAAATTTTACAATGTTTAAGCCCCTTTGCCAAGGCGAATATTCATGGGCTTAAACGTAACTGTTCATGGTTCTGGACAGTTACAGTAGTTGGAAATAATACAAAAAGGCTATATGTAATAGAAAAAGCATGTAGCTTTCTTTTTGGAAAAAGGAGAGCGGTTATGAGAAATATAAAATTATTGATAGAATATGATGGTTCCCGTTATGCTGGCTGGCAGAAGCAAAAAGGAAAAGACAAAAGTGACACCATAATGGAGCGGATAGAGAATGTATTGGAAAAAATGGAGGGAGAAAAAATAGAATTGATTGGTGCTCTTCGGACAGAGGCTGGAGTACATGCATATCAGCAGGTTGCTAATTTTAAGACGAACAGCAAAATGAAACTTTACGAAATGAAACATTATCTTAACCGTTTTCTGCCAATGGATATTGCTGTGATTGAAGTAGAAGAAGTGGAGGAGAGATTTCATAGCAGTTTTCATGCGAAATCTTTTCAATTTGAGTATAAGATTTCTATGGAAGATGTGCCATCTGTGTTCCAGAGAAAATATCAATATTACAGTTTTAAAAAATTAGATGGGTTAAAGATGCGGGATGCAGCAAAGATTATGCTAGGAAAACATGATTTTAAAGCATTTGCCAATAACAAACGCATGAAAAAATCCACAGAGAGATGGATTCGGGAATTGGATATTTATGTGGGAGTGGACGAAATGAGTATTACCATACAGGCAGATGATTTCTGGCCATTTTTTGCCAGAACCATTGTGGGAGTACTTCTGCAGGTGGGACGAGGTGAGCTTACTTTGGAACAAGTGAAAGATTTGGTAGATGGAAAAACTTTAGATGTGGAACTTGAGATTGCTGAAGCAAAGGGGCTGTTTTTGCAGGAAGTAATCTATTGAGAAAGGGATTATGAAAGCACATAGCAGGGCGTAAACGACATGTTACTGTTTAGCAAGTGAAATGTTGAAAGCTGAATTGTAACAGTTCAGGCAGGTCTGCACACTCCGCTGTGCAGACCGTAAAAAAGACTAAAACAGGCTTGGAATTGGGCAATTTATAATGCGGAGCTTGCCCAATTCCGTAACAGGTCAGCCCTCAGCTGAACTGTTACGCTGAATTTAACAAAATCTTTGGTAAATGGTTGACACAATTCTTTGAGATTGTTATGATTAAAAGTATGGGTAAAATACGAGGAGGTTGAGAAAATGTCAACAGTATATAATCATAAAGAAATAGAAAAGAAATGGAAAACTTATTGGGAAGAAAATCCAGTAAATGTAGATGATGGCAAGAAAGAGAAATACTATTGTCTGGATATGTTTCCTTATCCATCCGGAAATGGACTACATGTAGGTCACTGGAGAGGATATGTAATTAGTGATGTATGGAGCCGTTATAAAATGCTTCAGGGACATTATATTATTCATCCAATGGGATGGGATGCGTTTGGACTTCCGGCGGAAAATTATGCCATTAAAATGGGCGTACATCCAGAAAAGTCTACTGCAGAAAATGTTGCAAATATCAAGAGACAGATTAAGGAAATTGAAGCAGTTTATGACTGGGATATGGAAGTAAATACAACAGATCCTAATTTTTATAAATGGACACAATGGATTTTTGTAAAAATGTTTAAGGAAGGTCTGGCTTACGAAAAAGAGATGCCAATTAACTGGTGTCCTTCCTGTAAGACTGGTCTTGCCAATGAAGAAGTGGTAAATGGAAAATGCGAGCGTTGTGGAGCAGATGTAACTAAGAAAAACTTAAAACAATGGATGCTTCGCATTACCAAATATGCAGACAGATTATTAGCAGATTTAGACAAATTGGACTGGCCAGAAAAGGTTAAGAAAATGCAGGCTGACTGGATTGGTAAAAGTCATGGAGCAGAAGTAGATTTTAAAGTTGAGGGAACGGATAAAGCAATTACTGTCTATACCACAAGACCTGACACTTTGTATGGTGCAACCTTTATGGTACTTGCACCAGAACATGCTATGGCAAAGGATTTAGCAACAGAAGAGACAAAGGCAGCAGTAGAAGATTACATTTATCAGGCATCCTTGAAGTCTTCTGTAGACCGTATGCAGGATAAAGAAAAGACTGGTGTATTTACAGGTTCTTATGCAGTAAATCCAATTAATGGAGCAAAAGTTCCTATCTGGTTATCTGATTATGTATTGGCAGACTATGGTACAGGAGCAATTATGTGTGTACCAGCTCATGATGAACGTGACTTTGAGTTTGCTACTAAGTTTCAGATTCCAATTATTCAGGTAATTTCTCCAGATGGAAAAGAGAATCCAAATCTTACAGAAGCATACACCGAATCAGGCACAGTTATTAACTCTGGAGAGTGGACAGGCTGGGATTCTGCTAAATTAAAGCAAGAAGCACCAGAAATGATTGAAAAACAGGGAATTGGTAAGAAAACAACCAATTATAAATTGCGTGACTGGGTATTCTCAAGACAACGTTATTGGGGAGAACCAATTCCAATTGTACATTGTGAAAAATGTGGTGCAGTACCAGTTCCAGAAGAAGAATTACCATTGTTACTTCCAGAAGTAGAAAGTTATCAGCCTACAGGAACAGGAGAATCTCCATTGGCAGATATTACCGATTGGGTAAATACTACTTGTCCATGTTGTAAAGGTCCTGCAAAGAGAGAAACCAACACTATGCCACAATGGGCTGGTTCTTCATGGTATTTCCTGCGTTATGTGGATAACAAGAATAATGAAGAATTGGTTTCTAAGGAAAAAGCCAGCAAATACTTACCAGTGGATATGTACATCGGTGGTGTAGAACATGCTGTATTGCATTTGCTATATTCACGTTTTTATACTAAGTTTTTATATGATATTGGAGTAGTAGATTTTGAAGAGCCATTTAAGAAGTTATTTAACCAAGGTATGATTACTGGTAAGAATGGTATTAAGATGAGTAAGTCGAAAGGAAATGTAGTCTCACCAGATGATTTAGTAAGAGATTATGGTTGTGATGCATTGAGACTTTATGAATTGTTTGTTGGACCACCAGAATTGGATTCTGAATGGGATGATAGAGGAATAGAAGGTGTATACCGTTTTATTAACCGTTTCTGGAAGTTAGTCATGGATAGCAAAGAGGCAGATGTAGCAGCAACAGATGAAATGGTTAAGCTTCGTCACAGAATGATACATGATATCAGCACCCGTTTGGAAAGCTTTAGTTTGAATACGGTTATCAGTGGATTTATGGAATACAACAATAAGTTTATAGATCTTGCAAAGAAAGAAGGAGGAATTGACCTCGAAACCCTTAGCAATGCAGTAATTCTATTGGCACCTTTTGCACCTCACGTTTCTGCAGAGTTATGGGAACAGCTTGGTAACAAAGACGGAGTATTCCAACAGTCATGGCCAAAATATGATGAAGAAGCTATGAAAGATGATACAATTGAGATTGCCATTCAGATTAATGGTAAGACAAAAGGAACTGTTTCTATTGATGTAAATGAAGCAAAGGATTCTGTACTTGCGAAAGCAAAGGAAGTTATTGCAGATAAGCTTACTGGAAATATTGTAAAAGAAATTTATGTTCCGGGAAGAATTGTAAATATTGTTATGAAATAAATGAGATACAAATTTAAAATGTTGACAATTTGAAAATACCAACTATTTAAGGCTATATTTGATATTCAAAAAGGAGATTACTATTTATATATAGTAATCTCCTTTTGAAATAAAACATAAATGTTCAGAAGCATGAATAGTTACAATAAATCTAAAAATTCATTTTCATTCTATTTGTTCTCTATATATTTCATGATATCTGATACTTCACAATGAAGAATAGAACACAATTGATCCACTGTATTTGTAGTAATGCTTTTTCCTTGTTTTATTGCATAATATGTAGAACGAGGAAACCCCTTCTTTGCCAGTTCGTAAGAACTGATTTTTTTTTCTTTCATGGTTTGAAAAAATGGTTCATAACTAATCATATTAACACCTCATATCTTAATTATATGGGGATAACCAAATTTTGGATATGTACGAAAAAACGTACATATCCATCAAAACTATTCTTTTTTTTCTGTATCAATATATTCCATGATCTCAGAAACAGAACAATTTAATAGTTTACACAATTGGTTGACTGTATTCGTGCTGATACTGTTTCCCTTTTGGATTGAGTAATAGGTGGCTTTTGCGAATCCTCTTTGAAATAGAGCATAGGAAGTAATATTTTTTTGCTTCATAGTCTGAAATAATGGCTGATAGCTAATCATTTAATCTTTCTCACTTTATATTAGTTTATAAAAATATTGTAAAGTTATACTCGGATATTGAAAATGTACGAATATCCGAGTATAATAGTGTATGTACGAAATTACATACATAAAAGGAGGAAAAATTAGATGCATGATAATAAAAAAGAGATACTTGAAAGAACAAGAATAAAGGATATTGTAGATTATCCATTGCCTGAATTTATACCAAAGGAAGCGTTCTTAAATCTGGAAATTGGAAATGATGAAAAAGGCATACAAACAGATTATAGGGCAATGTATTTTATGCTTTTTCATACAATTACTTGTGCATTGGAAGTTTTACAGGATTTGGAAGAAGAAACTGTAAAAAAAGCTTGCAGTATTTTAAAAAATGGGCAAAGCAGAAGCGAGGATATGTATATAAGAAAAGACAACAATATATAAGTATTCAATAAAGTTAGCAAGAATTTTAATGTATGCTGAAAATAAGTATTTAATATCAATTAGTATTGATTGTATAAAAATAAGAATTGTCATAATGAATCATTAGAATAGAAATGTAAAAAGTCTTGAAAAGAAAAAACAGTATAGGTATAATATATCATGCAAAAATAATTATTGATTGGATTAAGGTGATATAATGCGAGAAATGGAATTTAAAATGGAACGACAAAATCTGGTAGAGATTGGACAGAAAGTAGAAGTAATTGAACGTTCCTGCCCGGCAAACTATCATTATATTATCAAACCTGCTGTTGCTATGTCTGGATGTGTAAGTGTAGGAGATAGGTTGACGAATTTAGAAGGTGTGGTAAAGGATATTAAGCATAATGACAGAGGATATTATGTAATAGTAGAATTTGAAGAATAAAAAATCACCTCTCCTTTTTCAAGGAGATGTGATTTAGATAATTGCGAAACATTGATATGTCTACGTATTCTATTAGCTTTTTACAAAATGCCGTAATGTTTCAAAGGTTGCCTTTTCTTTTGGGGAGAGTCCTGAACTAAACACCTGCAAAAGTAAATCTGTCTCCTCTGATGTAAAGGAAAGATTTTTTTCACGCAGACGGCTTTGTGCCTGAAGAAGATGTGGCAGTGCCTGGCTTGGTGGAAGACCTCTGGTTTGTGAAACTAAATTCTGTAGAATCTCTTTTTTTTCCGGGGAAAGTGCATTCCATGCCGGATTGTTTGTCCAATTCATTTTATTCATGTGGTAATAATCCTTTCTGTACTATTATTTTGATGGGCTTCAAAAAAGTTTTCAATAAGAGGAAGCAGCTTATTTAATGTGAAAGTGCTACTTTCCCCAGCAGGCAGAAAATCCCGCATACTTTGGTAAGTTTGGTAAATTTTCTGAGTTTTTAGAAAATTTAATATAGTATTTACCAACTCTAATTCTTTTGATGTACATACGCTTTGTAAACTTTGAAGTAAGGCTTCATAATCCACTGTCTCATCAGAAATATCACAGGCAGATAATTCTGGTGACTGGGTAAATTGAAACGAATCTACAAATTCACTTGCTTTAATGAGCATTTCCATTCTGGCTTTTTGATTTACATTAACGTAAGGAATAGCAGCCTGCATCAAATCAGCAATATGTTTATAGTTGGAAGTTGTTTCAGAAGATGCCATAGATTCCCTCTTTTCTTAATTTTCATTGTAATATACTATATGTGCATGAAAAAGAAAAAAGACCACCTTTTTGAGGTCGCCTCAAAGGATGGTCTTTATAAATAATAGTAACAGTCAAGCCATGTCATTCATATTTTGCCAGAATAATTACTCTGGATATTCTAAATGTGCATCATCAATATTAGTTAAAATTTCATCTAAGAATTTACCAGCAAGAAATTTTGCCATAGGAAGATTCATATCCAGATAGTTGCCACAATTAAATGCAGCAGCACCAGGAACTTCCCCCTCAAAATCCCGAATAAAAGTGAATAATTCTATCATTAATGGCACAATATCTTTAGAGCTGTAGTCTCCAGCCAGCAAAAGGTAAAATCCCGTACGGCAGCCCATCGGTCCAAAATATATCGTCTTTTCTCCATATACCGAATGATTACGAAGAAAAGTGGCGGCGAGATGTTCTATGGTATGTACCTCTGCTGTATTCATAACTGGTTCAAAATTAGGTCGAGTCATGCGGATATCGAAAGTAGTGATGGTTTCCGCACCAATGGTATCTTTTCTGGATACATAAACTCCAGGAAGAAGTTTTAAATGATTAATAGTAAAGCTAATAATTGGTTTCATGATAATATCTCCTTTTGGGTTTAAAGTTAACCCTGCATATTTTTTTGTATGTTTGAATTGTAACTATAGGTTACTGTTCACTCACAAGCTTGACACTTGCTGTCAAGCTATGTGCCAAAAACGTAGAACAGCCAAGAATCCAGCCTTTCGCCGAAGGTGAATTAAAAATAGGCTGGATTCTGTTACTGTTAGCACCATAGGTGTGAATAGTAACAACCATAGTATATTATAACACGATAATTTAATTTTGACTATAGGGAGGGAATATGTTAAACTATATTGTAGTAACAGTTCAGCCATGCAAAATATGAATGGCTGAACTGTTACATGGTAGTCCAACCAATAAGGAGGGAGCCGTGATTTAGGAGGATAGACATGATTGGAGATAAAAAAGTATTATACAGTGGTATGCAGGCAACTGGTAATTTAACCCTAGGTAATTATTTGGGAGCATTAAAGAATTGGGTTACCTTAAATGAAGAGTATGAATGTTTTTATGGAGTAATGGATTTACATTCCTTGACAGTAAGACAGAATGCGGCAGAATTCCGTAAGAGAGCACGTTCTTTATATACTTTATATGTAGCAGCAGGATTAAATCCTGAGACGAATTGTATATATTTTCAGTCCCATGTTTCAGCACATGCAGAGTTGGCATGGTTATTGAATTGCTTTACTTATATGGGAGAACTGAACCGCATGACACAGTTTAAGGATAAGTCAGCAAAACATGCGGATAATATTAATGCAGGATTATTTACATATCCAGTACTTATGGCGGCAGATATTTTGTTGTATCAGGCAGATGTAGTACCAGTGGGGGTAGATCAGATGCAGCATCTTGAGATAACCAGAGATATTGCAGAGCGTTTCAACCACATTTATGGAGATGTGTTTACGATTCCTGAGGGGTATATAGGTAAATCTGGTGCTAAAATTATGAGTTTGCAAGAACCAACGAAGAAAATGTCAAAGTCTGATGAAAATGCCAATGCCAGTATTTATCTTTTGGATGATACAGATACCATTATTCGTAAATTTAAACGTGCAGTTACGGACTCTGGAAGTGAAATCCGCTATGCAGAGGATAAACCAGGAATCTGTAATCTTATGGATATTTATACAGCAACAACTGGAAAGACAAAAGAGGAGATTGAAAAAGAATTTGATGGTAAAGGATATGGTGAATTTAAGATGGCTGTTGGAGAGGCTGTTGTCTCTGTATTAAAGCCATTACAAGATAGAATGGCTGAGTTAGAGAAGGACAAGTCTTATATTGATCGTATGATAAAGGAAAATGATGAAAAAGCACAATATTTTGCAAATAAGACTTTAAGAAAAGTACAGAAAAAATTAGGATTAACAGAAAGAATCCGGTAACTGTTCAGAACCATGAACAGTTACGTTTAAGCCCATGAAGATTCGCCTTCGGCGAAGGGGCTTAAACATTGTAAAATTTACTTTTTCATACGAAACACGCAGTGAATGCGTGTTTCTAACTGAATAGTTACAGAATCCGTTAAAAATTTATAAAAAAATAACCTTAAATAAGAGAATCCCTTTGTGGCAGACACAATATAGAACCAGAATCCGCCAGAAAGGGATTATTTTATTCTTGATTATTGATGATAGAAGGCTGTAAACTTATCCATTCTTGTACACATGTTAGCAAAAAGCATATCAAGAAGCGTCATGGCAACCATAGATTCTACAACTACAACGGCTCTTGGTACAATAATAGGGTCATGTCTTCCCTTAACATTAATATCAATGTTTTCTCCCATTGTATTAAATGTTTGTTGTGTTTTGTTGATAGATGGGGTCGGCTTAAAGGCGGCACGAAGAATAATTTCAGAGCCATCACTTAAACCTCCAAGAATACCTCCTGCATGATTGGTTTGTTTATGCACTTGGGAATCGGCTATAAAGAAATTGTCATTATTCTGGGAACCAGTCATAGTAGCAGCCTGAAATCCAGAACCAATTTCTACCCCTTTTACAGCTCCAATAGACATAACACCTTTTGCAAGATTTGCATCTAATTTTTCAAAAACAGTTTCTCCAATTCCGGCAGGCATTCCACTTACAATACATTCTACAACACCACCAGCGGAATCTTTGTTTTGCATGGTATTGGTAAGAAAGTCTTCTGCTTGAAGAGAAGCATCTAAATCTGGCATATAAAGAGGACTTTTAAAAACATTTTCTTTAGAGCATTTTCCATAATCAATAGTAATAGGTCCTATGGATTTGGTATATGCATTTACTTCTATACCAATTGTTTTTAAAATTAAGGATGCAATAGCACCACCTGCAACTCTGGCAATGGTTTCCCTGCCAGAAGAACGGCCACCACCACGATAATCACGAAATCCGTATTTTTGGTCAAAAGTATAATCTGCATGTCCCGGACGATAATAGCTGGCAATTTCACTATAATCTCTGGAACGCTGTGTTTTATTATAGACAATCATAGAGATTGGAGTACCAGTTGTTCTTCCTTCAAAGGTGCCAGAAAGTATCTCTACGGTATCACTTTCTTTTCTTGGGGTAGAGTATCTGGTTTCTCCGGGTTTTCGCCTGTCTAAATATGGTTGAATGGATTCTTCTGTTAAAAATAAACCAGCAGGACAGCCATCTACCACAACACCTATTCCTTTTCCATGGGATTCTCCCCAGGTAGAAATACGGAATAAATTTCCATAAATTGAGCCTGACATTATTTTACACAACCTTTCTTTTGTTATCTATCAATCATTATATCGAAAAGAAAAACAAGTTGCAAGTAAAGAGTTATTGTTTATTCTCCGTTACTGTTCACACCTACGGTGCTAACAGTAACGGAATCCAGCCTATTTAGAGTTCGCTTTCAGCGAAAGGCTGGATTCTCCTCTACCACTACCTATTCTTACGTACTTTGCAGCAAGTGCAAAGTACTACCTGTGAA
>JAAVHR010000115.1 GCA_014799595.1 Clostridiales bacterium
CACTTGCTGTCAAGCTATGTGCCAAGAACATAAAACAGCTAAGAATCCAGCCTTTCGCCGAAGGCGAATTATAAATAGGCTGGATTCTGTTACTGTTAGCACCGCAGGTGTGAACAGTAATGGTTAGTTACTTTTACTTCTTCCAATGATAAAAAGATAGTTGCATAATAACAGCAATTAGTTTATAATAATATCTGCAAATCGGAAGTTGAATGGAGGATAAAATAAAATGAACAAAAGAGGTACAGGTACAATATTCTGTTTAATAGGAAGTTTATTGTTTTCTGCAAGATATATTACAGCAGCAATCTTCATGTCTAATACCACCTCATGGGATGCTACACTCTTTGAAGCAAGTCTTGAATATCAAGGAAATGGTTTGCTGATTTTTAGTATCATTAGTTTAATCATAGGCATTCTCTATCTTGTATGGGCAGAAATTGAAGAAAAAAAACAGTGATAGAAATTATGCATGAACATAGAAAAAGAGTGTAAAATCTACAGAATTGTCAAAGATTTTACACACTCTTTTTTTAATTGGTACCATATCACAATCAACTCAATCCCTTCATCCTTTACACTTTAGGGACATTCCAAACTCTTTGAGTTTCTCTAACTTTACAGCAGTATCATTTTCTCCATCCTTTCACATCACCACTCATGCGGTTATTGTACCAAGTTATTCCAGCGTTTTTTTAGTTTTTCATCACATTCTGATTTTGCTATTTCCAATACTACATTATATAATTTAGGTGAAATCTCTTGTAATTCCTTATGTAATGTTTCCCTCCAAGCCTCTAATGCATTTGCAGCCATATTACGCCAACGTGTATATGGTGCATGAATGGATACCTCTAACAATTCCTGTCCACAATAAGGATAATCCTTCAAATATTGTGTAACCATATCAATATCCCAATGAGTTTTTTTCCCAAGTCCTAATTCATTTCCCATACCTTTTGGCAATGTATTATAATCCAAATGTTTCTCGCACAGTTCTATATACTCCTCCCCTTTTACATGCTTTGCCAAAAAATAATATCCATAATAATAATACTTTTCAAACTCTACCTGCATCAGCTCCATTAATTTTTCTGAAATATTAATGCCTTGTTTCATTGCCATATTTACTGCATACTGAGGCTGTTCTGCTAAACCTTCCAAAACAACTTTTTCCAAATCTATGGTCTTTAAAGTTTCTGTTATTTTTTCCACTGCCTTCTGTTTCCATTCATTTGCAATATTTTTCTCCTCTTCATCATTTTCTTCTAAATAATTTTGCATGGAAAATAGCTGTTCTATTCCTTTTATTTCTGTGATCTTTTCCTTCATGGCACAAATATACCAATAAATGCTTTCTTCTGGTGCTTCTAATCCTGATATTCCTATACATGGTCCTTCATCTAAAAGCCCATCCATAATATCACTTGCACCCAATTTCTCTTGTTCTGTTAAGTGACCTGCCTTCAATCTTTCCAGATAATCACATTTTTCTGCACATTCCAATCCAAGATAACTATATAAAATAGAATTTTTGCAGCCTTCACATAGAATCCATTCTTTGATTTCCTCTGTATTTGCCTGCAGACATTCTACAGCATTAATTTTTCCCCATCCATCTAATGTCTGTGCAAATATAAAATATACCTTATTCTTTTCCTCATCCGTCCAATCTGATATATTCATTAATACATATTCCGTAAAATCCTCACATTTTCCTAATGTAAGCAATTTCTCCTTTACATCTTCATTTTCTGACATATTAAACAATGCCATAAGTGTCAGTCCCATCTTTACGGTTTCTACATACCTTCCTTCTGTCATCATGGCATATGCCACCTCACCTATATTATTGGCATCATATGTATCTGTATGATTTAGAATTTCTCTCAATAACGCATCTCTAACTACAGCAGTTTCTTGTTCCATCCATTTTTCTTCATAATCCCTAACAGTCTGAATTGGTTCCTGGTTAGAATGATTTTTAATAAACTCGGCAATCCTTTTTGCATCATCATTTTCCCCGTTTCCTGCACAATGATGACCTATGATTCCCTCTAATGCTCCTGGTGCAAATGTGATTTTATCTTCTATCTGTTTCTTTGGCTCTAAAACAAAATCATATGGAACATATCCTTTATCTTTAATAACTTTTTCAATACGTGAATAAATACTTTCTATTTCATAAAACAAATCCATTTTCTTTTCTCCTTATCTTTAAACATTACAAAGTTTACTTTTTCTTACGAAACACGCAGTAAATGCGTGTTTCTACCTGAATAGTTACTTTAAACGTTAATATTTACGGTCAACTACACACATGTGTAAATTACAGAATCTTCTCCATTAATATTACCCTTTTACAACACCAACTGTTTTTAACTTTCTAACTGGTGTTACCAGATCTTTTTGCTGTTCCATAACTTCATTAATATCTTTATAGGCAAATCTACACTCTTCTGCCACATCGTTTTTATTTCTTTTTCCAAGAATAACACCCTGTTCTTTCAAATCTACCATTACTTTTTCCACAGAAAAATTTTCCTTTGCTCCTGTTCTGGAATAATTTCTTCCTGCTCCATGGGAAGATGAACAAAAAGCTATTGGATTGCCCTTGCCCTCTACTACATAACTATAAGAACCCATAGCCCCTGGAATAACCGCTCTTTCCCCTTCTCTTGCCCTGGTTGCCCCTTTTCGATGCACCCATACATTTTCTCCATAGTGATTTTCTAATGCCGCATAATTGTGATGGCAGTTGATATGATCTGTAAATTCTACTGAAACATTTGTATATTTTTCAATTTGTTCTTTTACAATTTTGCAAACACTTTCTAACATACATGCCCTGTTTTCTTCTGCATAATCAAGTGCTAAATTCATCCAATTAATATATTCCTCTCCTCTTTTTGTATTTACAGGCAAAAATGCAAGTCTGTATTCTTCTGGTACACTACTGTACCATTGTACATTTAACTCTCTTGCTTTATTGTGGAAATAATCGCAGATTTCTTTTCCAAGATGACGGCTTCCTGAATGAATCATGATACACAAATATCCTTCTTCATCCTCCTGCAATTCAATAAAATGATTTCCCCCTCCAAGTGTTCCTACTTGATAATACGCTTCTTCTATTAAATGTATAAGTTCTACATTTTTATTATATTTTTCCATTTCCTCTTCTGCTTTGGTTAAAATTGCGGATTCTTGTTTTGTTTTAAATTTGTTTGTCCCAACCGGCACAGAACGCATGATATTACCAATCATTGACTGTATCATTGTTCCATTGCCTGTCTGAATTTCTTTAATGTCTTCTACCTTTATGTTGGTTGCCGCAAATACCATACCACATCCAATGTCAGAACCTACTGCATTTGGAATAATCACATCTTTTGTTGCAATGACACCTCCAATAGGCATACCTTTTCCTGTATGGGTATCTGGCATTAAACATACCCACTTATGTATAAATGGAAGATTCGCCAAATGATATGCCTGCTCCAAACAACTTTCTTCTATTTTATCTGCTCCACTTAACCATATTTTCATTGGAACTTTTGTATTTTCATTTGCTATTACAAACATCTCTCTCATCCTTTCTTTGAAATAGTATGATTTTGTTACTGTTCACTCACAAGCTTGACACTTGCTGTCAAGCTATGTGCCAAGAACATAGAACAGCCAAGAATCCAGCCTTTTGCCGAAGGCGAATTATAAATAGGATGGATTCCGTTATTGTTAACACCATAGGTGTGAACAGTAACATGATTTTAATGCCTTGAACTGTTTTCTGTGATGTTGTTATCATACCATAAAATGGAAAAGTTATCATTTCAAAAAAGTTGCGAATAAAAGTTGCAAGCTTACCTTTCGGGACTTTACTCCATTAGAGTGTGCCCATACCGGGCAAACAAAAAGGAACTGCGTAATTTCTGGCAGTTCCTAAGAATATATTTTTTTCTTATCAATTTCGAGTGATTTTTTCATTTTCCCCTCATAGTATAGTTTTTAATGGTTTCATGAATATTACTCTATAATATTGTCACAGCCGCAAAAATATAAACCATAACAGCCGCAAAAGTTCCACCTGTTACCCCTATCTGCACTTTGATATCAAACTGTAGATGCACCCCATACCAATGGTAAATAATGATACAAAAATACAAGTTAATCACTGTTAAATTCTGAATCCAAATTATAAGTTGATGTCAAAAGATACCATCTGAAATAAGTGGAAACTCATCTTGTAATATTTTCTTACCTGCTTTTCCACCTTAAAATTTCTTCTAACCGTTCCTTTACCTGCTTTTCCTCTCCCTGTTCGGTGGGCTGGTAATATCTTTTGTCTGCTAATGCCTCTGGCAGACATTGCATCTTGGCCAGCTTTTCCTCTGTATCATGAGCATAAATATAACCTTTTCCATAATTCATTTGTTTCATCAAATTAGTTGGAGCATTACAAATTTGTAACGGAACTGGTTCTGCTGGAAGTTCCTTTACATCCACTTTACAAGCTTCACATGCCCTATAAAGTGCATTAGATTTCGGTGCCATAGAAAGATAAACTACTGTATGTGCTAAATTCACATCACACTCTGGCATTCCAAGAAAATGGCACGCCTGATATGACGCTACTGCCACCTGTAAAGCATTTGAGTCCGCCATTCCCACATCCTCACTGGCAAACCGCACCAACCGTCTTGCTATATATAATGGATCTTCCCCTCCATCTAACATACGATACATCCAATATATTGCTGCATCTGGATCACTATTACGCATGGATTTATGTAAGGCAGAAATCATATTATAATGTTCCTCACCATTCTTATCATATAACAAGGAACGTCGGTTCATACATTGAGCCAAAACCTCTTCGTCCACACATAAAACTGCATCCTCATTCATTCTACCGTTGAACACCGCCATTTCAAGAGCATTTAGTGCAGTTCTTGCATCTCCATTGGCAAACCGTGCAATCGCCAACAAATGGGAATCTTCTATATTAATCTGCATATTCCCCAACCCCATTGAACTTTTTAATGCATGCTCTAGTAATTCCTTTAACTCCTCTTCTTCTAGTGTTTTTAGGATAAATACTTTGCAACGGGATAATAACGCAGAATTAATCTCAAAAGAAGGATTTTCAGTTGTGGCTCCTATTAGAATAATGCTCCCCTTTTCTACATAAGGGAGAAAAGCATCCTGTTGTGCCTTATTAAAGCGATGAATCTCATCAGCAAACAATAAGGTACGCATTCCCATTTTCCGGTTTTGCTCTGCCTGTACCATCACTTCTTTAATTTCTTTAATTCCACTAGTTACTGCACTAAACTCTACAAATTCTGCTCTTGTATGATCAGCAATAATCCTTGCCAGAGTTGTTTTTCCCACACCTGGAGGTCCCCAAAATATCATTGAAGAAATTTGGTCTTCCTCAATTAAGCGTCTAAGAATCTTTCCTTTACCAATCAAATGTTTTTGCCCCACATACTCCTCCAAAGTGCCTGGTCTTAACCGACTTGCAAGGGGTGCAGTCTTTTCTCTGTCATCAAACAGACTTAATTGTTTCATAATATGTTTTACCTCTTCTTCCTGCTAGTGTGCTGTCCCATTCATTTTCAGCTAAATAACGCAGAATGAATTTTCAGTCTGCAAGGCGGCTGAACGAGGCGATGCGGTGGCATCGTTGAGTGAAGACAACGTGGCAGATGGAAATTCAGACAAGTTATTTGGC
>JAAVHR010000116.1 GCA_014799595.1 Clostridiales bacterium
ATAGGAATCATTAATAAAGTTTTTCACAGGAAGAATAATACTACTTTCTCCTAAATCTGTGGAAATACTATCATAATTATCCGTAAGTGCAATGAATCGTACGGAAAGTGTTGGAAAAATTTTCTGAATATATCTTCCTGATTCAATATAATCACGACCAAAACGGGACAGGTCTTTTACAATTACACAATTTACCTTTCCCGCTTCAATATCACCTATCATTCTCTTAAATTCCGGTCTGTCAAAATTGCTGCCAGAATATCCATCATCCACATAAACATCATACAATTCTATATCCTGTTGTCTATGAATATAGGATCGGATTAACTCTCTCTGGCTTCTGATGCTGTTACTTTCCGACTTCACCGTACCATCCTGATCTGTCACATTACCAATATCGCAATCATCTCTGGAAAGACGAAGATACATAGCTGCAAAATAATGCACCTTATTCCTCCTCTCCTTTTGATTCCTTTTAGAATGTTTTTCATTATTTATATTTGAATTTCCATTAAATGTTTTAAATACTCTTCCATCTTATCATCAATGGTGTATCCATCCTGTTGAAATTTTACCTTCACGACATAATCTCCAAAACGGTGCAAATATAAATTATTGGATTGTTCTGCAAAAGAAATTAGTTTTTTTTCAGTAGACATTTTGCTATCTATTTGAATATCCCTTATATCTGTCAGAGTATTTATGTCCACAGTACGAATATCAACTGCTTCCATTTTTTTAAGCTCTTCCTCTGTCAAATTAAACATATCTTTCTTTCCTTTCACACCTTTCTGTTTATTTTATTATTTTGTTAGATTGTCCTATACCAAACATTGCCATTATATTAACATAATGTAACTGTTCAAAACCCCTCATTCGGATTTTTCCAGAATATACATAATACAAAACAGCACAGGAACTATTGCTCCTGTGCTGCCATTTATCATTTATATCTTAATATTTATCAAAACCATCACCTAAAGAAATGACCTGTTCATTAGGATTTGAGAATGAATTTTGAGAATGTGAGAATGAATTTCTATAGGAAGAATTTGAATTTCCTAAACGGTATGAAGAAAGCATTTCTCTCATTCTGGAAGCCTGGTTAGACAATTCTGCACTTGCTGCTGCACATTCCTGGCTGGTAGCAGAGTTCGTCTGCACTACTTGTGAAACTTGTGTAATTGCCTGCTCAATCTGGGCTACTGCAGTTGCCTGATAATTAGAAGTTTCTGCTATACCATTAATAATTACTTCACTCTCTTGTACTACCTTGGTAATCTCTTCCAAAGCCTTTGCTGTATCATCTGCAATCTTAGATCCAGAATTAACTTTTACAATAGAATCCTCAATCAATTCAGCAGTCTCTGCTGATGCAGCCGCACTTTTAACAGCAAGACTTCTAACTTCTTCTGCTACAACAGCAAATCCTTTTCCAGCTTCACCTGCTCTTGCAGCTTCAACAGCTGCATTCAAAGAAAGGATATTGGTCTGGAATGCAATGTCATCAATGGTTTTAATAATCTTAGAAATACTTTCAGAAGCTTTATTGATATCTGCCATAGCACTCATCATATCCTGCATCTGCTGATTTCCTTGTCTTACATCTTCAATTGCTTTAGCTACCAAACCAGCAGCTGAATTTGCCTGTTTTGCATTCTGTTTTGTCTCTTCTGCAATCTCATCAATAGATGCTGTAATCTGTTCAATAGCACTTGCCTGTTCTGTAGAACCTTGTGCAAGATCCTGACTTGCACTCGCAACCTGTGATGAACTAATAGTAACTTGTGAACCGGCATCACTAATATTAGATAATGCATGAAGGTTATCCTCTACCAACTTCTTTAAGGAATTACTAAGCACATCCTCTGGAGATCTTGGAGTAACGGTAACTGTCAGATTTCCATTTGCTACCTCTTGTAAAATCTCTGACTGATACTTTGTATTATCAACCATTTTTTGGAATTCATCCACCAAATCAGCAAATTCATCATTTCCATGCTTTGTTAATTGGATATCAATACGTCCTTTCGCAATATCTTTAGTAATTTCAGTCAATCTTCTTAAAGGAACCATAATGGATTTAATTAAGGATGCCCCTAGTATAACCATAACCAAAACAGATATTGCAGCTATTACAGTGCTGAAAATAGTTGCATTTGATAAATAGGAATCTGCATTAGACGCATTAACAACTCCTTTTGCTGTAAGCTCTCCAAGTATTACATTAATAATTGTTAGTACAACAGGAGCGGCAAAAGCCAAAATCATTCTTGTTCTAATTTTTAAATTTCTCATTTATATATCCTCCTCATTCTTCTTCATTATTTATGTCATTTACCTGCTCAAGAACTGTTAAATCCTCATCATTTAGTAATTTATCAGGATCTAACAATAATTTTACAGAATCACCTACCTTGCCAATACCATATACATACTTATTTTGTATTTTTTCGGTATGTCCTATCTTTGGCGGTGGCAGTATATTTTCTTTCTTAATCTCAACCACTTCTGCAATCTTCTCTACAATTAGTCCAACCACTGTAGATTTGACGTTAATAACAATAATACAAGTTCTATCATTGTATTCAAATGGTTTCTGTTTAAACCGCAATCGGACATCAATAACAGGAATAACTTTCCCTCTTAGGTTAATAATACCTCTAATATAATCTTCTGTTTCGGGAATCAACGTTATTGCCTGTAATTGTATAATTTCAATAACATATTGAATTTCCAAGCCGAAGTATTCATTTCCCGACTTAAAGGTCATGTACTTGCCGATTTGCATATTCTGGTTATCTGCAATATCATGAACTTCTTCCACCACCTTGTTCTGTGCGTTCGTTTCTTCCATCTAGACACCGTTCCTTTCTATATTTTAGTCGTAACTGTTCCGTTATATTTTCTTCACAGTTTACTCTTAATCCACCATTCCACCTGGATCTAATATCAAAGCAATACTTCCATCGCCTAACTGTGTACAGCCCGACAAGCCTTTGACTTTTTTGATATAGGACGGAATCGGTTTCACAACAATCTCCTGTTCGCCAATCAGCTTATCAACAAAGAGACAAATTTTCTTTTCTTCGACTTCAAGAATCATCATAATTCCATTTTCAATAGATTTCTGATAATCCTTTAATCCATACCATTCTCCAAGCCGGATAACAGGGAAACATTCTCCTCGTATCATAACATATTCATCCCCGTTTGGTTCATGAATCATCATATCCTCTTTCACACTGACAAACTGTTTGATTACACCAGTTTCCATAACAAAAGAGGATGTTCCTGTCTCCATAACAATACCATTAATAATTGCCAGAGTCAAAGGAATCTTTAAACTCATGATACTACCCACCCCTGGGCTGCTATCAATGTCTAGTGTCCCACCTATTGACTGAATGTTCTGAATAACAACATCCATGCCGACACCTCGCCCAGAATATTCTGTAACCTCCTCATTTGTAGAGAAACCTGGCAATGTAATAAACTGATACACCTCTTTATCTGTGTAAGACTCCTCTGTCCTGCTTTCATCTAATAAACCTTGTGCCTTTGCTTTAGCAAGTATCTTATCTCTGTTAAGACCTTTTCCATCATCTTCTACACTAATCCATACCTTACCTGCTTCTGTCTTTGCCGAAAGGGTAACTCTGCCTTTTTCTGACTTACCACTTTCAATACGCTCTTCCCTGCTCTCAATGCCATGATCCACAGAATTTCTTACTATATGCATCAATGGGTCAGAAATGTGTTCAATGATGTTCTTATCTACCTCTGTCTGCTCTCCAACCATTTGAAATTCAACTTCTTTGCCCAATTTTCTTGATACATCAAAGACAATACGGTTCATTTTCTGGAAGGTATTGGTCAGTGGAACCATTCTCATAGACATAATTACATTCTGTAAATCTGTAGAAATCTTAGACAACTGGGCTGCCGCTTTATTAAAGTTGGTAAGATTCAATCCTGGCACTTTTAAATCCGGATTCTGTAAAACTACTGACTCAGAAATAACCAGTTCTCCAATTAAATCCATTAATTGATCCATCTTTTTTACATTGACACTAATAAAGGAAGCTTTCTCTGTCTTTGCCTTATCCTTAGCTAATTTTTTCTGCTTACCTGGTTCTCTTGATTTAATTACGAAATCACCAGGTGCAATCTTCGCTTTTTCTGGCTTTTTCTCCTCTTCACTTTCCTTTATATCTGCGGCTTGAACAGTTGTTTCTATCTCCTCTACGCTGGATTCCAAATCAATCTGTACAGAATGATCCCCAAAATCGAATCCTTGCAGAAACTCTTCTGCCTTACATTCAAAGATTTCTACCTTTTCAACATCATACCCAACATTAATAATATTGCGTATTTCCTCTTCTGTACATTGTGCCTGCAGAAGCATCCGGAAACCATCTTGTAAGATAACCTCTGAACTGCTTTCATCTGAAATAATATCTTCTGGATAATATAATAAATCTTCTGCGATTTCCTTTAAGGCATAAACTGTTTTATAGGCATGAATATTTGCCATTTCTGTTCCTGCATAAAAATGCATATAAATTTTGTAGAAGTGACTAGCATTCGTTGCAACTGGAGCAATATAAAACTGCTTAGGTTCTTCATGAACATTTTCTGATGAAGACTCTTTTCCTCCTTTTGCTGTTCCTTTTTTAATTTTTTTCAAAAACTTATCAAGTTTTGCTATAATTCCGCTGGAATCACCATCTGGCATATCACCAGCCTGTATTTTTTCCAATTCAACAGAAATAAAATCTTCTACATCTAATACATGCTCTACCAATTCCACATGTGGTACATTATCGGGATGGGACTCTCTTAAATAATAAAAGATATCCTCTAGTTTATGCGATACAGCCGTTATATTATCGAACATCATGATACCCGATGAACCTTTTATGGTATGCATAGTTCTGAATATTTCATTTATGCTGTCTTCGTCAAAACATTCCGCATCCTTCTGTTCCAAAACTATCTCTTGAAGCTGTTCTAATAATTGCTGGTTTTCGAACAAATATATGTCAAGCATGCCTTCTGTATTAAATTCTTCAGCCATATCCTTCTCCTTTCCTTCCTGAATTCCAACATCGCAACAGTTCAGCCAAGGGCTGACCTGTTACCCAACTTATTCTTTACAACCATAAACTACTTGAATCTATATTTTATCTTGTAATATATTTAGATAAGATTCAGTTTTTTCAATGCCTGCTCAAACCGTTCTTGATTAATAGGTTTACCAGAATAAATAGTACATCCCAATTCAAATGCCATCTTGACATTCTCTTCATCATTCAGGGCGGTTGTCATAATAACCTTTACTGCCTTATCCTCAGGAATATTTCTCTGTTTCTCTAAATTACGGATACCCACAAGAGACTGATATCCGTCCATAACTGGCATCATAATATCAAGACATACCAAGTCATAAGGCTCTCCATCCTCCAAAGCCATCATAAATGCATCTACTGCTTCCATTCCATCAACAGTTACATCACATTCACCATACTTTGACAGGAAATTCATCATAAATTTTCTTGTTACAAAATCATCTTCTGCCAATAGAATCTTCATATTCTCTCTCCTTTACATTTTATTTAATATAGAATATGTCCTTCTAGGAATATCGGACAATTTCTCCTGATACTGTACTGCCCCTAAATCGTAAGCAACCTTAGGCATTCCATAAACTACACAAGTAGATTCATCCTGTCCAATGGTTTTTGCACCGGCATTTCTCATTGCCAGTAACCCCTTTGCACCATCACCGCCCATTCCAGTTAAAATAATTCCTACTGCATTAGAACCTGCCACTTTCGCAACAGATTCAAAAAGTACATCCACAGATGGGCAATGTCCATTTACCTTTGGTCCTGATCTTATTTCCACTTGGTAAGTTCCATTTAGCTTTACAAGACGCATGTGTCTGTCTCCTCCTGGAGCAATCAACATATGTCCCGGCATTAGTCTGTCTCCTGTCTCTGCTTCCTTCACATGAATCCGGCACTGGTCATTCAGCCTCTTTGCATACATTTGTGTAAAGCCAGGTGGCATATGTTGTACAACTACAATTCCCGGAATATCTGTTCCGAATTCCTTTACAACAGCAAGAATAGCTTCTGTACCACCTGTAGAAGCTCCAATTGCCACAAGAAAATCATTCTTTTTCACCGAAAGATGCTGTTCTTCCTCAGACATAACCATCTTTTTTATATTACTAATTTTAGCAGTAGACGCAATCTTAATTTTTACTAAAAGTTCATTTTTAATAAAATCCTCTAACTGTAACCTGCTGGATACAGCGGGTTTTGCAACAAAATCCACCGCTCCTGCATTTAGTGCATCAAATACCTTATCACTTAGAGAACTGATAACTACAACCGGAAGTGGATATTGTGGAATAAGTTTTCTTAAAAATTCAATTCCATTCATTCTTGGTAATTCCACATCTAGTGTCATAACATCTGGCTTGTATGCTAAAATTGCATCTCTTGCCTCAAAGGGATCTCTTGCAGTCCCCACAACCTGTATTGCAGGATCTTTGCTCAAATTCTGAACTAATAATTCCCTGAATACAATGGAATCTTCTACTATCAAAACTCTAATTGGTCTCATAGATTAATCTCTTCCTTTTCCTTAAATCTATTCCTTTTTTCTAAATATTGATGGCTGGATAATCTGAAAAGGCACACTACTCCTATCGAGAGTCTCCGTAGTTCCTATAAACAGATAACCTCCCGGTTCCAGATAATCATATACTTTTCTAAGCAACTCCTGTTTTGTTTCCTTATCAAAATATATCATAACATTACGTAAAAATATAGTATGCATTCTTTTCTTAAAAGGAAATGGATCCATCAAATTAAACTGGCGAAAAATAACCTCACGTTTCAACTCTTCTTTTACCACATACTGATTGGTTCCGGCAACAACCTTAAAAAAATGTTTTTTCCACTGTTCAGGAACATTTTTCAGTTGTTCACCTGTATAAACACCATCTATCGCCTGTTGCAATGCTTTGGTAGATATATCTGTTGCCAATATTCTTGTATCCCACCTATCACGTTCAAGTCCGAAAAAATCCGCCAAAACCATGGCTATCATATACGGCTCTTCACCTGTGGAAGCTGCTCCACACCAGATACGTAACTCTCCTTTTCCACTTTCCTTCCTTTTCAGCCATGGAAGAACCACACCTCTGAAATAATCAAAATGTTCAAATTCCCTCATAAAATATGTATGATTTGTTGTCACGAAATTTACTAACATTTTTTCCTGAACACCAGTTTGATCATGCTCTACAGCATCCATAAACTGGTTAAAATCCGTCCAGTTGTTTGTTCGGATATAATTCTCCAACCGTCCATTTACAATTACCTTTTTCTGGCTTAAATCTATGCCATAACGTTGTTTAACAAAAACTACTATTCTTCTAAACTCCTCATCTGTTATCAAAACTTCATTCCTCCCGTCAAAGTAGAATCACTTTTTCATTATGTCACGATATGTGAAATTAGCATAATTGACGCGATATTTTATAACATATATTATAAATATCGGGATTAAACTTCACCCCCGATTCCTTATTCATAATCTCAAGAGCTTCTTCCCTGCTACATGTATTCTCTGTCAATGTACAATATTCTTCCATTACAGAAACAATCTGTGCCGCAAGTGGAATAGCATCCCCTTTTAAACCTTCAGGATATCCGCTTCCATCCCAATTTTCATGATGATAATGAGCAATATCAATCGAAGTACTGATAAAATCATTATAATCATTATTAACATAAAGATCACCTAAAAACTTTGCCCCTATACTAGTATGACTTTGTTTTACCGCAATCTCCTCTTGTGTTAAATCTGCTTTCTTCTGTAAAATTTCTGTGGAAACCCCAATATTTCCTATATCAGAAAGAGGTGCTGCTAACTCTATTGTTTCAATATAGGTATCCGAAATCTTCCCCTCAAATAATGGAGAAAGCTGCATCCCTTGTGCCAATATCCTGCAATTGGTTCCAAGTCTTTTCATGTGCTCTGGCTCATAACAAGCATTTTGTGCCGCAATATTCGCCAAAGCATACAATATATTCTTTTTTTCCAATTCCATCTGTCTAAGCTGCTCATTAACAGATATCTGAAGCCTTCTATTCATCTGCATAAGATCTCTATTTGCTTCATACAAACGAAGACGGACTCCTACACGTGCCTTTACAATTTCAGGTATAAATGGTTTTGTAATATAATCTTCACCTCCAAGAGTAAATCCCTCTATGATATCTCTTGGATCATCAAATGCAGAAATAAAGACAACAGGAATATCCCTTGTTTTTTCATTTTCTTTTACAATCTTGCATAACTCATAACCATCAATGCCAGGCATGGAAATATCTGTTAAAATCAGTTGTGGATAACTTTTTTTCATAATTTCCAGAGCTTCTTCTCCATTCTCTGCAAAAATAGGATAATAGCCCATATTTTTTATAATTTCTCCCAAAACCACCCTGTTCATTTCCACGTCATCTATAATAAGAATCTTTCCATCATCCATATCCTTATTACCATAAACCATATATTACACCTCCCCTCTGATTACAAGTAGTTATTCAGTGCCTCATATCCGGCAATTACTTTGTCATAATTTTCTTTTTGAATTGCCATTTTTAATCTCAAAACCAGACGGCTTACTTCTTGTGGTGCCCCTTCTGTCAACTGTTTAATTGTATCCATAAACATCTCCGCTTTTTCCCAGTTTTCCAGCTCCACACAAAGAATCAGCTTTGACAGGTTTTTCTTAAGATTCTCCAGATTTTCTGGTGTCCCATATTTTCTCATATTCTCAGCTTCCTGTCTTTCCTCATCCATAGAAATAGTAGCTGGTGAAGCAGTAATAAAAGGTTCGTGTTTTTCATCTGGCTGCAGTGGAGTATTATCTTCTCCTTCACAAAGTTCAACCCATATAGAAAAGGAAAAAGTACTTCCTCTGTCCTTCTCACTCTCCACCTCAATTCTACCACCCATCAGCTCTACCAATTGTTTACAAATATTCAAACCCAGACCTGTACCCCCATATTTTCTGGAAATAGATGCATCTACCTGGGAAAAACTCTGAAACAGTTTATCTCTATCTGCTTTTTCAATTCCTATTCCTGTATCTGATACAATAAAAAATAATTCTATCCTATCATTTACCTGAGCCGTTCTAAGCACCTCAACTGTAATCTTACCTAAAGAAGTAAACTTCTGTGCATTAGATATAAGATTATTGAGAATCTGTACAATTCGTAATTCGTCACCAATAATGTATTCTGGTATCTTAGGTGATACCGTCATAAAAAATCCCAGACCTTTTTCTGTAATCTTATTGATATGGTTCTCTTTCACATAATTCAACATATTTCTAAAATCAAACTTACGTGGTTCTAAAGAAAACTTCCCAGCTTCCAGCTTTGAAAAATCCAGAATATTATTAATGATTTTGTTCATGTCATCACAACATCGTTCTATTAAGTGTAAAGAGCGTTCTGTCCGATCATCTCTTTTCTCACTCAGCAATTCCCTAATATTACCCAGCACTCCATTTACCGGAGTTCTTAGCTCATGTGTGACATTCGCAACAAACTCCGATTTTACCTTCATTGCCTGTTGTGCTTCTTGTTTTACTTGTTCTATTTCCCTGCTTAAAAATTCCTTTTCTAATATATCATTGGCCATACATACATATATACCAGCATCCACATTACTATTTATAATTCTTGCTTCTACTGGAAAACAGGTAAGGTTCTTACGATATGCCACAAGATTTTGTGGTTCATGTCCAAATGGATAATCCGTCTCAAAACCATTCTCACAAGTCTTAAAAGTATTCGGAAATACATCGCTGATATGTTTGCCACACAAATCATCTTTATATTCCAACTTTTGTCTTGCTATGGCATTAGCATAGGAAATCTTACCTGTCTGTTCAAACACAAGAATCATCTCAAGTGCATCCTCTATAGGAAATATACAATCTTCTCTCTGCCCCATCATTCATATTCCCTCCAGACAAAATAAAATAGGCAGCAAAAGTAAAAATATTTTCTTCGCTGTCGGGCTATTTATTATTTCAAACTTCTTAGTTACTTCTCTACTGCTAAAAAAGCCTACTGGCTAATTCAAAACATCCCAGCATGTTCTAAAACAATCTAAGATATTCACCGTTCATAATTATATGAAATGCCATAGTACAAATATGTATACAATATCTACTACTATTATATTATATTTCATAAAAATTTTATAAGCATTTCATAATTTTTTACGTTATTATAATACCATCATTCCAATGTAATTGTCAATAATATCTCTCCTATTTTTATTATATATAGTATTTTTCCGTTACTGTTCACAGGTAGTACTTTGCACTTGCTGCAAAGTACGTAAGAACAAGTAGTTACAGAGAAGAATCCAGCCTTTCGCCAAAGGGGCGAATTACAAATAGGGTGGATTCCGTTACAGTTTGCACCGTAGGTGTGAACAGTAACATTTTTCCTGTTACTGTTAGTACCATAGGTGTGAACAGTAACTTTTTCCCAACTTAGCACTATATTACCATAACCCCCGAAGCTACGATTAGGTATAGTCATATTTTCTTTTCTAGCTCCCCTTATCAAGTAGTATTTACAGGTAACTGTATTCATTCTAAAGTCATTTTGACCAATAATAGCCCATTCTAAAAGCATTGCCGCTGCTCCTGCCGTATGTGCAGCCGACACACTGGTTCCACTCCGTTGCCCATAACGCAGCCGGGACACTGGTCCATACACATCCACTCCAGGTGCTGCAATATCCGGTTTTATAGAGTTATTAGCAGTATAACCCCTGCTGGATTCCAAAAAAATACTATTATTCCGATGATTAAAAGCAGCTACCGTTATTACCCTGTTTACATTTCCTGGCTCACATAAAGTCACATCCGGTGCAGGATAGATAAATGCTGTCCTGTCAGAAATAAATTCTCTCATAGGCAGCCATATATTATAAGTTGCACTATCTTCTTCTAAATTATATACCCGCAGCCGCCAAATTCCTTCTGTTGGATTCTTAACCCGGATTGCTATCAATTCTTTTCCTGAATAATATTCCACTCTTTCATAATGTACAAAAATTTTCGCTCTTTCAAAAACAAAGCCGATAGTCTGTTCATAATTTCGTATGGGAATACGTTCCGTAAATTCTCCTGTAGGAGACACAAAACCTATAGACAAAGAACCTATGGCACTAGTCCATAGTTCCATAGTAAAATCTTCATTATCTTCCAAATCCAACTCCACTTCTTCTTCTGCCCCACCTCCTAATGTACTGGCATAATGATGCCCTAAATTATTTTCATTTCCTCCAGCTACTACGGTACAAATTCCTCCCACAGAACCTATCTGGTTCAGATAAGCTCCAAGAGGCAGCATTCCCTCATGGCTTCCGGCATTTGAACCAACCCCTAAACAAATAACTATTGGTCTTTGCAATTGTCTGGATTTCTGTCTTAAGTATTCAATTCCCATCATAATATCATTTTCCTGATAACAGGGAATACCACTTTTGATTCCAAAAAAATTCCTTAGATTTTCTTTTGCTTCCTTCAGTTTTACCATAATAATAGTAGCATTCGGTGCTACTCCGGTAAAATCCTCCTCCTCTGAAATGTTTCCTGCAGCAATGGCTGCCATGAAAGTACCATGATAATTTAAATCCTGATGAGGTATGGCTTCTCTTGGATTATCACTCTCTAAAGCTCTTGCAATGTCCTCCTTGTTATATTCTACTCCATAAGGCACCTCCCAATTTTCTTCTTCTGTCTCCATCGATTGATCCCAGATATATGCAATACGGCTGGTGCCGTCTGTATTTTGAAAAATTGGATTGGTAAAATCTATCCCCTCTTGAGTTTCTTCTTTGTTAAATTTTGGTAA
>JAAVHR010000117.1 GCA_014799595.1 Clostridiales bacterium
CTGTTACTATTCACGGTCATATAGAAGGTATATGCAGATTCGTCAAGCTTGCTTGTCAGAATCTGCATATACCTCTATATGGCAGTGAAAGCTGTCACTCCACCACATAAGTAAAACAGAAGCAGTGTTTTTTACTGCGGCATACAGCAAAGCTGGATGGTTTTACGCATGTGTGTGGAAGTTGACCGTGAATAGTAACTACATAAGACTTAGTTCATGCTTAAGGCCGTGAATAATCTCGGATTATTATTATGTGAAAAAACAATAAAAATATTCTTGAGAAAGTTAGTAATTTATAATAAAATATAATATAGGTTATTAAAAAGAAGGAAAAGAAGGGATTTCATGGAAGCATATACAGGTTTTGCAAGTGTTTATGATCTGTTTATGGACAACATTCCCTATAGGGAGTGGGGAGAATATCTATGTAGACTGCTCAATGATTATCAAATAACAGATGGCATTGTAGTAGATATAGGGTGTGGAACAGGGGGAATTACAGAGCAATTGGCACTGGCTGGATATGATATGATTGGAATTGACAATTCAGAAGAGATGCTTTCCATTGCCAGAGATAAGAAATTAAACTACATAGAAAAGGATTCCAGAAATCAAATTTTGTATCTGTTACAGGATATGCGGGAGATGGAATTATATGGAACAGTGAAGGCAATGGTTAGTATTTGTGATAGTATGAATTATCTTTTAGAAGAAGAAGATCTGCTTACGGTTTTTCGTTTGGTAAATAATTATTTAGATGCCAAGGGGGTGTTTATTTTTGATTTAAACACAGAGTATAAGTACAAAGAACTTTTAGGAGATCAAACCATTGCGGAAAACCGAGAGGATGCCAGTTTTATCTGGGAGAATTTTTATTATCCAAAAGAGCAGGTTAATGAGTATGATTTAACCATATATGTAAGAGAAGAAGGGGAATTATACCGTAGGTTCTGTGAGACACATTATCAGAGGTGTTATTCTTTAGAAAATGTGAAAAGGTTATTAGAGCAAGCAGGTATGGAGTTTGTAACAGCGTATGATGCATTTACAAAACAACCACCTCGTAAAGATAGTGAGAGGATTTATATTATAGCTAGAGAAGGACATCAAGAGAAAAAGTTTTATGGATAAGTTAGGAAATTAGGAGGAAGAAATGGCAGATTATATTGTAAGAGGAATGGCAGCTGATAATCAAATCCGCGTGTTTGCTGCAACGACAAAGGAACTGGTAGAAGATGCAAGACAAGCACATAATACTAGTCCGGTTGCCACAGCAGCACTTGGAAGACTGCTTACAGCAGGAGCGATGATGGGAAGCATGTGTAAAGGTGAGAAGGACATGCTGACTCTTCAGATTCAGTGTAGCGGACCAATACAAGGATTAACAGTGACCGCAGATGCTGCTGCTAATGTAAAGGGATATGCCTACAATCCGAATGTTATGCTGCCGCCAAGTGACAAAGGGAAATTGGATGTAGGTAAGGCACTGGATTTAGGCGTGTTAAGTGTAATAAAAGATATGGGGCTAAAAGAACCCTATATGGGACAGACACAACTAGTTTCTGGGGAGATTGCAGAGGATTTGACCTACTATTTTGCCACTTCGGAGCAGGTGCCATCTGCAGTAGCTTTAGGTGTGCTTATGAATAAAGATAATACTGTAAAACAGGCTGGGGGATTTATTATTCAGCTCATGCCTTTTGCAGAAGATGGATTGGCAGAAAAACTGGAAGGAAAACTTTCAAAAATTACATCCATTACTTCTTTATTGGAACAGGATATGACACCAGAGGATATCATTCATCAAGTATTGGGGGACTTTGGTGTGGAAATTACAGATAATATATCTACAAGGTTTTATTGTAACTGTTGTAAAGAAAGAGTAGAGAAAGCAATTGTTAGTGTAGGAAGTGCAGAACTTCGGAGCATGATTGCAGACAACAAACCAATAGAGGTGAATTGTCATTTCTGTAATAAAAAATATACCTTTGATATTGAGGAATTAAAAGAAATTTTAAGGAAAAGTAAAAGATAAAACAAGGAGAGAAAGGAAGAGATATAAATGATTTATACTATGACTTTAAGTCCAGCTTTGGACTACATTATCACAATTAAAGATTTTTCTAAGGATGCAGTGAACCGTAATGAGAAAGAGGAGGTACATGCTGGAGGAAAAGGGATTAATGTATCCCAGGTATTAAAGAATCTGGATATTGAAAACGTAGCATTGGGGTTTGTTGCAGGTTTTACGGGAGAAAAGATTGAAGGAGATTTGGCAGAATATGGGTGCTTTGTGGATTTTGTACATTTGCGTCAAGGTATGAGCCGGATCAATATAAAAATTAAAGGAGACAGCAGTCTTAATGAAAAGAAAGAAACAGAAATTAACGGTCTGGGACCAATTGTGCCAAAGGACAAGCTGGTAGATTTGTTTAGAAAGTTAGAGCAGATTAATACCAATGATATTTTGGTTTTAGGTGGAAGTGCAATGCAAAGTCTTCCTGAAGATATTTATGTTCAAATTATTGAACATCTAAAAGATAAAAATATCCGTGTTGTGGTAGATGCAGAGAAAGGGCTTCTTTGTCAGGCATTGCCTTATAAACCATTTTTAATTAAGCCAAATAAGAGAGAATTGGCAGAAGCATGTGGGGTAAATGTTGAAGATATCAAAACACAAGAAGATGTAATCAAATATGCAAAAGAGCTACAGGAAAGTGGTGCAAGAAATGTATTGGTATCTTTAGCTGAGGATGGAGCATTACTTCTTTTAGAAGATGGCACCGTTTATGCGAAGGCATCTCCAGAAGGTACTTTGGTGGATGGAGTTGGAGCAGGAAATTCTATGGTTGCAGGTTTTCTTGCGGGCTATATGGAGAAGGAAGATTACCAGAAAGCATTTGACATGGCACTGGCAGCAGGATGTGCTTGTGCATATCGTTCAGGTCTTCCAACCAGTAAAGATATATATGATATGTATGAAGTTGTAAAGGATATGTAAGATAGAACATATCTGTTTAGGCAGGTCTTGCACACTCCGCTTTAAAGACCGTAAAAAAGACTAAAACAGGATTGGAATTGGGCAATTTATATGCGAAGCTTGCCCAATTCCGTAACAAGTCAGCCTCCGGCTGAACTGTTACGATAGAACCATGAAAAGAAGATGAGCTGTTATATTCAATTTGAGTGTAACAGCTAGTTTTCTTTGATGAAATAATAGGGTAACAGGTCAGCCCATGGTTGAACTGTTACATAATAGGAGGAGATTATGCAGGAATCATTGGACAAGTTTTTGAGGGAAATGAGAAAAGTAATAAAAGGAAAAGATGAAATCCTAAAGAAAATCTGGATAATATTATTGGCAAAGGGACATGTACTATTAGAAGATGTGCCAGGAGTGGGAAAGACTACCATGGCGATGGCATTGGCAAAAACCACATCCCTTGACTATAAGAGAACCCAGTTTACGCCAGATGTTCTGCCAAGTGATATCACTGGCTTTTCTATGTATCATAAGGGTAAAGAAGAATTTTCTTATATGGAAGGTGCAGTAATGTGCAATATTTATCTGGCAGACGAGGTAAACCGTACATCTCCGAAAACCCAGTCAGCTTTATTGGAAGTAATGGAAGAGGGAACTGTTACAGTAGATAAAGTAACAAGAAAAGTGCCACAACCATTTTTTGTGATTGCTACCCAGAATCCTTTTGGTTCTCTTGGAACCCAGAAGCTGCCAGAATCCCAATTGGATCGATTTACAGCAAAATTATCTATTGGTTACCCAGAACGGGCATCTGCTATAGAGATGTTAAAAGAGAATGGGAATCAGGCATTAGATCAGATTACGCCAGCATTTTCTAAGGAAGAAGTGCTAAAATTGCAAAAGTCCGTACAGGAAATTTATGTGGATGAAAGTATTTATGGATATATCACAGATTTGACAGAAGCCACAAGAAAACATGAAGGAATTGAAGTTGGCATTAGTCCAAGAGGGAGTCTGGCTCTCTTTCATGTAGCTAAGGCAACCGCCTTTGTAGAAGGCAGGGATTATGTGTTACCAGAAGATGTACAGTTTATGATAGAAGATGTTTTTGTACACCGTCTGGCACAAAGTGGAAGAGGAAGAGCTATGGGGATAGAATCTGGGGAATTGGTAAGGGATATTATTGCTAAGGTACCTATTCCAAAACTATCCAGATAGGAGGATAAGATGCGTTCTTTTTGGAATGTAATTCGATATTTATGTGTGTTATTTTTGATATGGAAAGCATTATTTTTCTATGGCAATTATGGATTTTTCTTGATATTGGTATTATGGCTTCTTTTACCAATACTGGCATTAAGCTGTAATTGGTATATGACAAAAAAAGTAGAAGTTGGGTTTGAAAAAGAGAGTGTAAAAGTAGGCGTGAACCTGCAAATGCCAATAAAGGTAGTGATAAACAATCCTACTATCTTTCCGGCAATTAGTGGAACAATGGTATTTTCCGTAACACATAGATATTATGGGGAGAAAACTATCAAGAAAATGGAAATTCCAATTTCTGGGAAAGGAAAGTCGGAATATACTCTTCCGATTGCATCTAAATATTGTGGATGTGTAGAAGTTTGTTTATTGCAGATAAAAATAAGAGATTTTCTTGGATTTATGGAATTTAAGCAGGATATACATAAGGAAAGTGATGGATATGTTTTTCCCTTTTTAGAGGATGCAAGAATTGATTTCTTAGAAAATAGTAAGGCAATCAAAGAAAGTCCAATTACTTATGAGAAAAGTTATGAAAATGAGGATGAATGGGAACTGAGGGAATATCAACCGGGGGAGAAATTGCAACTGGTGCACTGGAAATTGTATGGAAAAACAGGGGAATTGTTTTTAAAACAATTTCAAAACAGTCAGTTGGAAGAGAAAAAATTATTGTTTGAGTTATATGATGACAAAAATGGCAGTCTGGATGCTATACTTTATTATGTATTTGGACTTTGTAATTTTCTGATAAAAAATGGAGAGTCATTCTATTTATGCTGGTTTAGTAAGGCAGAACAAAAAATTAAAGAGCAAAGAATAGAAGGAGAAATAGATTTGGAAGCTGCTTTTATAACAATTTATTATGAGAATAGTTATGAAGAACATTATCTCCAACAGACATCGTTTATAGAAGAACAAGGATATTATCTTTTGGATGTAACTTGCATGTAACAGTTCAGCCATGCAAAAGTATATGTGCAAATTGCATGAGAGAGCTTGCTCACAGAGGGCAAGTTGCACATATATTTTTATATGCTTAATGCCATACATGAATATTTTGCCAGCCAATTTAAAAAAAAATTAGCCATAGTGTATATTCGGGCAAAATATGAATGGCATGGCTGAACTAGAAGGGGGGAATCTGATTTGATATTACATAAAAAGAAAAAAGAGAAATATGGAAAATCAGGAATATATGTATGTGAGGAAAAAGAATTAACAAAAAGCCAGCCTTTATGTGTGTGTCTGTTAAAGGGTATCCTGCTTTTTTTGGCAGTATATGGTTCTCTTCATATTTTTTTAGACGGTTTTTCAATTGAGTATGCAAAGGGGTTTGTGGTAATTTTCTTTTTCTTGTTATCTATGATTATTTCTATGTTTTATTATAATAATCTGACAAAAAACTTGGGATATATATTGTTCTTTATTTTGTTTTTAGTAGGAATCTTTTTCTTTCATAAATATATTAATAGCGGGTATAGTGTACTTTATAATGAGGTCTATGATATTTTGGATGAAAAATACAATTTTTCTGCGGTCAGACATCTGGTAGAACCTATGTCAGATCGGTATACCTCTGCAACTTTGGCAATTATCTTTTATGGTGGATTTGTTTTCTTAGTGGTAAATTTATTATTGGCAGAAAAGATGAGTCTCATTGGAACGATTTTCTGTACCTTTCCATTTTGGCAAATGTCTTTATATTTTAATAGAAATTATAATATTCTAGATTTTATGTTAGTTTTGTTTTCCTATCTGGCTATTGGATTAATTAAAGCTGGAGGAAGATATCAGTATAGAAGCAAAAAGAAAAAGATTTTTATAAAAGAGAAAAAAAAGGAGACAAGAATCAGTTATCTGGGAAAAGGGAATATTTTACTGCAAACGATAGGAGTGTATGCAGGGATAATAGTTTTGATAGCAGGGCTCTTTCTGTTTATTTTTCCTAAATCACTTTTTACCACTCCTGAAAATTCTATCAAAGCCAAAGAGAAAATGGATTTATATATTCAGGATTTTATGCTAACTGGATTTATCAGCCGGCTGAACCAATATGACTCAAGAGGTGGTGTAAGTGGAGGAAAGTTAGGTGGTGTAGGTGCAGTAAGACCAAGTTATGAGACTGATTTGGAAGTAAGCTTTGTACCTCTGGAATATGAAGATGTATATTTAAAAGCATATACTGGAGCTATTTATACAGGCAGTTCCTGGGATGCACTATGGTATTATAGCAAGGATAAAGATTATAATGAATTGAAAAATTATGGGAAAAATGGAAAACTGGCAAATAGTGAATATATGGCAAGAGAAGAAAAAGACAGTATAACAAGCAGAATGGAGATATCCATTGTAAATGCCAGCAAAGAGTATAATTACTATCCTTATTATTCTAATTGCTTGAATGGAGGAGATTTAGATTTTTCTTACAATATAGATCAGGTTATTCGAAAAAACTCTTTAGAAAAATACCAAATTTCCTATCATCCTATTGGAGACAAATTGATTCCCTTGCCCAAAAGTAAGGAAGTTTCTGCCTATGAAGAATATGTATGGGAGAATTATCTAACAGTAACAGAAGATTGTAAAGGGGCCGTTTCTGAATTTTGCAGGCAGGCAGGTGTAACAGGAAATAGTGAGGAAGATATAGAGAAAGTTATCCGATATCTCCATGAACAGTGTAGTTATTCCATGACACCAGGAAAGACACCGAGAAATCAGGATTTTATTACATATTTTTTAATGGAAAAACATAAAGGTTTTTGTGTGCATTTTGCTTCTTCTGCGGTAATGCTTTTTCGTGAGATGGGAATTCCTGCCCGTTATATAGAAGGATATAATATGAGTACCAATAAGATTGTGGATGGCGTTCTTTTAGAAGAGGAAGAGACAAAGGACTGGGTTTCAGGGAATATATCCAAAGGAGAATTGGATAAGCTGGGAGTAATTTCCGTAGAGGTAAGTGATGCACAGGCACATGCATGGGTGGAAATTTACCTGAGTGGTTATGGCTGGATACCAATAGAAGTTACTCCCGCTGGATTTGGAGAAGAAGAGGAAGAGAGTAGTTTTTGGAATCTTTTTCAGAAATATTTTGGATATACCAGTGAAGAAGAATCGGATACTGCTCTGGGAGAACAGATACAAGCCGGACTTACAAAGGCTGGCAGTATTCTTAGGGTGGTACTTGTGATTGGAACTGGAGCAGTTCTTGTGGTTCTTATTATCTTTTGGAAGAAAAAGAGGAAGATAACAGAAAAAGGGCAGACATGGGAACTTAGTGAACTTGAAAAAAAATATGTAAAGTTTACCAAAAAGTTAGTAAAGAAAAAGAAGTTGTCATATATACAACGTACTTATCAGGACTATCAAAAATTGACAGAAGAGTTTGCTTTGATGGAGAAAAAGGAAAATCAATATCTTCATCAGCTTATGGGGAAAGTAAGCTATGGTGGATATGTACCCAAAGAAGAGGAGCAAGAAAAAGCTATGGAAATTTTAAAAAAGGCTTTTCATAAATTAAAAAAGGAGTAACTATTTAGGTAGAAACACGCATTTATTACGTGTTTCGTAAAAAAATGAAAGTTGATTGTTCTAAGCCCTTCGCTGAAAGCGAATTATTATGGGCTTAGAACGTAACTGTTCATGGTTCTGAACAGATATAAAAAGGAGTGGAATACAATTGAGAAAACGAATATGGGTAATATGTTTATGTATGTTATTTGTCATGGAACAGATTGTACCAATTCAGGTACAGGCAAATGTCGTTTCTGTTATGAGTGCAGCGGATGAATTAAGGTATACAGCCGATGGAATTACTTATGAATATAACGAAGAAACAAAAAACTATGAAGTATCAGAGTGTGACACAAATAAAAAACAGGTGACTATTCGGGGAAGTATCCGGGGAATTTTAGTGACAAAAATAAGAGAACATGCTTTTGCAGAGTGTGATGAGTTGGAGCAAATTGTAATGCCAGATACCATAACAGAGATTGGAGAATTTGCCTTTGAAGGTTGTACAAATTTGCAAATTATAAATTTACCTAAATCATTAAACAAAATAGAATCTTTTGCTTTTTTTGATTGTAGTAGTTTGCAGTCTGTGGAGATTCCAGAGGGGACTGCTGCCATAGGAGATTTTGCTTTTTATAATTGTAGTGTCATGAAATATATAAAAATACCAGCTTCTGTAGAGAGTATAGGAACCAATGTATTTGCACATTGTGATATCTTAGTTATTCTTTGTACCATGAGAAGTACAGCATACAATTATGCAGTTTCTAATGGTATCCCATTTTCTTTTAAAAATAATTGGGAGGAAACTACATCACCAAAGCCAACAGAGACAGCAGCTATAGAGCAAACTTTGGCTCCAACCTTGGAACCAACACCAACTGCAATTCCAATATCTACTGTAGCACCAACTGACACCCCAGTTCCAAGTTATACCATTTACTTTCAAGGCGGAGATAGTATTCTTCAGCCAGAAGAGAAACAGGTGGTTTATGGGGAGATTTATGGAGAATTACCAGTTCCAATAAAGGAAGGATATTCTTTTTTAGGATGGTATACATCAGATGGTGAGGAAGGAATAAAAATTACAGAAGATACGATAGTAAACTTATCCAGTGCCCAGATTTTATATGCACATTGGGAGGGAAAGACGTTTCAAGTATCCTTTGATGGAAATGGTGGTATGGTGGAAGGTACTGCAATAAATGTAATTTATGATAAAACTTATGGAAACTTACCAACAGCTACAAAAGAAGGAGAAACCTTTCTTGGATGGTATACCAAAAAAGAAGAAGGAATGCCTATTACAGCAGATAGCATATATAAAACCAATGAAAATCAAACGTTATATGCTCACTGGGCGAAAAAAAATATTGGGGTTAAACTGGAAGATTTGACATTTTCTTTTGGAAATAATCATAATGTATTTTCTTATGAAAGTAATTATATAATTCCATTATCTACCTTTCAACAAATTTTTGGAGCTACAGAATTTTCTAATATGCAATATGAGGATAGGGATCAATATGGAAAAATGAAATTGTGGACAGGAAACTGTTTTGGAATTTGTTCAGCTGCAATTATGTTATTTGCAGGAGATACGGATGTACAACGAAAGGACTTTAATGAAGATGCAGAATATAATAGTGAACTTACCGTTACGGACCAAAGTAAGAAAATACAAATGACTCTTACCAAATTCATTGAATCCTTACAAGTAGTACAAAGAGATCCCATAACTAACAATGAAAAAAATAAAAATGGAAATCAAGTAGAACGCCTTTATGAAACAATAAAAAATAATCAAGAAGAAGGATTGTTACCAATTATCATTTATTTATATGGAAGTATAGAAAATAATGAACAGGGAGGACATGCCGTAGTTGGATATGAGACAAAAGATGATAAGATTTTAATATATGATCCAAATTTCCCAAATGAAGAGAGAAGTATCCAGATAACCAAAGATAACAATGGAACATACACAGGTTGGAGTTATTTCATGAATGATACTTATTCATGGGGAACAGAAGACGAGAAATCTTATATTAGTTTTGTTACTTATGATAAAATTAAGGAAGTGTGGGAAAAACGCTTTAGGGAAGAATACAATCATGTGGAAAGTAATGTAGGTTTTCTTTCTACAGCTAATGCAAAAATCTATAACGAAACTGGTGAATTGGTAGCAACTATTGTCAATGGACAAATGATAACCCATGACCCTGATTTTTATATATCTAATGATGTAACCAGCGGAGAGAGCAGCAAGGGAACGAAGGTAAAGTTATATATGCCCACAGGACAATATACGATTGAAAACACAGATGCCCATGAAAGTACATTGCGGGTAGCAATGGTTAATGTACAGCAGAGTGCATCCATAACAACAGAATCCAGTAAAGTAACTATTTTGGTAAGTGACAGCCAACGGATAAACAGCATTGCATGTGATGCAAGCAAGGGTGAGCATTATAGTATGGAATTACGTTCTACTTTCTCAGACGACAATAAGAGTGTTGAAATTAGTGGAGTTGCAGAAGTAGATGGAAATGTGGGAATTTCACAAAGAATAGGACAAGTAGAAGTGCAAAATTGTGAGTCAGAGAATCTTACCATTAATGGTATGAGAAAACAATCTTATATGATTTTTTCTAGCAGTAATGAAGGAGGAACCATTTCTTATGTAGGAAATCAAGTGCTTTCTACATTAGCCCAAAGTGTATTAGAGGGAGAAAATGCTACATATATCATAACACCAAATGAAGGTTATGTTTTGCAGGAACTAATTGTAGATGGAGTAAATTGTGGTAATGTAAGTACTTATTGTTTTGAAAATGTATTAGAAAATCATAAAATAGAGGCTGTCTTTGCAAAACTTTCTGCTGAAGCTATAACCATTAGTCCAATTAGGACTTATGTATATACTGGAGAGAAAATTAAACCAAGTGTAAAAGTATCCATAGGGAATACACAGTTAAAAGCTGGAACAGATTATAGTTTGGTTTATGCAAAAAATGTCAATCCCGGAAAGGCAAAAGCGACTATAGTAGGATTGGGAGTTTATAAAGGAATACGAAAGAGTATGGCTTTTGAAATTATTCCGGTAGTAGGAGCAAAATATACAATAGGAGATGTAAACTATAAGGTTACAAGTACAAAAAGCAATACGGTAACCGTAATAGGAATTCAGCAAAAATCTAAGAGTGCTATAACAATACCAAAGAATGTAAAAATAGGAAGTAGATACTATCAAATTACAGAGATTGGAACAAAAGCATTTTATGGTTGCAAAAATTTAAAAAATATAACAATACAGACAACTAATTTGAAAAATGTAGGATCAAAGGCGTTTTCTGGAATTTATAAAAAAGCAGTCATAAAAGTTCCAGCATCTAAAAAGGCCACATACAAGAAATTATTAGAAAAGAAAGGACAAAGCAGTGGTGTTAAGATTAAATAAAAAAAGGAAAAAAATCGTAGCAATTATGTTAATTAGCAGTATAATATGTTCTGGAAAAATAGAATTTTCTGTTGGGCAGCCCGTTCTAGCAGCAACATGGCATACCATGGATGAGAAACAACAATATACTGTATCCTTTGATTCAGATGGCGGTACTGAAATTGAAGAAGTCTATACTGTTACCAATGGAAAACAGTATGGAAAACTGCCGATACCTAGTAAGTTAGGATATAAATTTTTAGGTTGGTATACCAGTAAGGAAAATGGGGAACAAATACAATGGAGTGATATTGTAAATTTGACAAGAGACCAGACATTATATGCCCGTTGGGAAAGTGATACTTTTTATGTGCGTTTTGATCCACAAGGCGGTTATGTAACTGAAGAAGGAAAGACTTGTTTTTATGGAAGGACTTACAAAGAGTTACCGGATGCAACAAGAAGTGATGATATTTTTCTAGGCTGGTATACACAGAAAGGGGAATTAATTACAGAAAGCACTATTTGTAATATACCAGGCAATCATACTTTATATGCCCGTTGGAAAAGCGAAACCACAAGTGTAGATTTATCGGAGCTAACATTCTCTTTTGAAAATAGCAGAGAAGATTTTTCCTATCAGAAAAATGAGAAGCTTCCATTGTTTGCTTATCAGTATATATTTGGTGACAGTTTCTACGCAGAAAGTCTCTACAAACAGGGAGAAAACTGGGCTGGAAACAGTTTTGGCATGGCAGTCCTTTCTGTAATGCTTTATCAAAAGGATGTTGATATTAAACTTGAGGATTTTAAAAGGGATGCAGATTTAATTAGACAATTAAATTTGCAAGATAAAAATACCATATTTAATTTAACAGTAAAAGAATTTATTGAAAGTCTTCAGGTTATGGAAAAGGGAATCGGTATTCAGGAAGCCTACAATGCCAATCAAAATCAACTACAGAGTCTTTGCACGGAAGTAGAAAAGGTGCAGAAAGAAAAAGGTGCACCAGTGATTATTCAGCTTTTAGGAAGTCAAGGTGGACATACGGTGGTGGGTTATGCATTAGAAAAAGACAAACTACAAATTTATGATCCAGATTATCCTAGCACAAACCGCAATATTACTTTAGAAAAAGATGACAATAATAATTATACTGGATGGAGTTATACTCTCAAAGAGGGATATAAGTGGAGCAGTAAAGAATCGGAATGTGCGATAAGATATTTGCCTTATGATGTGTGTAAAAGTGCTTGGGAGGAGCGAAATAAGAATATTACAGAATCCGGGAATATTATTAGTATTAACAGTAGAAATGCCATAATTAAAGAGAAGGATAATAGTGTGGCAGCTTTGTTTGTAGATGGGAAAATAGATGCCAGAAAAGAATCAGTATTTTTAATGGCAGACAGTTCTCTAGATGTAAACTCTCAATATCTTTATCTTCATGTTCCAACAGGAATTTATACTGTTGAAAACTTAGAAAATATCAATAGTGAATTTTCTGTCAGAATTATGAGTGAAAACCAAGGAAGTCTGGTAAATACCACATCCACAAAGGTTATGTTGGAATTAAACGATGAAGAAAGGGTAAATGATATATTTGTGTATCAACCGAAAGATAAAACGTACCAGGTAGAGATTCGTTCCGGATTAAAGGGAGATCATCAAAAAATAAGTCTGAATGGTGTTGGCAATACTACAGATAATGTTTATATAGGGCAATATCAAGGCACTATAGAAATGGCAAATACGGATGCAAATATAGTGACTATAGATGGGATAGAAAGAAAAACCTATACACTTTCTATGGAAAATACCGATGGTGGAAGTGTGTACTTACAAGGAAGGCATAAACGTTATACTGGAAATCAAAAAATTATTGAAGGAGAAAAAGTTATTGTTAGAATGGAACCAGAAGTGGGATATTATCTGGCAGATTTACTTTTGGGAGGAATTAGCATAGGAGCTGAGGATACTTTTGTGATTGAAAAGGTAAGAAGCACCTGTCGGATAACTGGTATATTTCATACAATAGATGTGGATGATATTGCTGTGAGTAAAATTCCTATGCAACAATATACTGGAAATGCAGTAAAACCTAAAGTTAAAGTAGAAAATGGAGATGTGATTCTTCGGAATAATATTGATTATCAGGTTTTTTATCATAATAACACAAATATAGGAACAGGGAAAATGGTTATTATGGGGGCTGGGCAATATACAGAATTTTACTACGAACAAGATTTTATTATAGCTTTAGAGGAGGGAATGAAATATACAAAAGATAATATCGTTTATCGGATTACTTCGTGTTCACATGCCAGAAAATCAGGAACTGTAGCAATAGTGGATTATATAGAATCTGATAAAAAGATTGTTCTTCCAAACAGTATAAAAATAGGCAAATATAATTTTAAAATCACAAAAATTGAGGATAGTGCTTTTCAAGAGTGTCTTCAGATAAAGGGAGATATTGTGATTGGAAAGTATGTAAAAGAAATAGGAAACAATGCCTTTTTTGAATGTACTTACGTGAAAAAAGTTACGATAGGAGCTAGTGTAGAAACCATAGGAAGTGCTGCTTTTGCTATGTGCAGGAAACTACAAAAGGTAATAATATCTACAAAAAAATTAAAAAAGGTTGGAGAAGCTGCTTTTGAGAGGAATAAAAAAGGAAGAACCTTTAAATATCCAAAGAATAAAAAACAAGCATATAAAAAAATGCTAAAAAAAGCCCTATAGGGAAAAAGTGGATTGTAAGTTTTTTATAAAGGTGGTATACTGTATCCGAAGGAAATATGAAATTATAGTAACAGTTCAGCCATGTCATTCATATTTTGCCAGAATATACAACATGACTAAAAGTATTATAAATTGGCTGGCAAAATATTCATGTATGGCGTTAAGCATATAAAAGTATATGTGCAA
>JAAVHR010000118.1 GCA_014799595.1 Clostridiales bacterium
AGCATCAAAAACATTTTGATAATTACTGTTATCAAAAGATGGATAAAAATAGTCATCAAAATGAATACCATCTATATCATAATTTTTTATAATTTCTTTTACACCATTTACAATCAAAGTTCTTACTGCTGACTTGCTTGGATTATAGTATAGGTTTCCTCCATAACTTAATACATTTCTTTTTGTATTTTCATTGGTACTATTCATCCATTTTTTTGCTGGATGACCACTAGCAAGGGAAGACGCACTGGTGGAACCAAGGGTAACACGGTAAGGATTCAGCCATGCTTGTATTTTTAACCCTTTTTTATGTGCTAAATCTACCATAATTTTTAATGGATCGTATCCTGGATCTGTTCCTTGTGTCCCAGATGCATATTTTGACCAAGGAAAATAATCTGATTTGTACATAGCATCACTAAATGGTCTTACCTGCACAATCACTGTATTCATTCCATAACTGACACAATTATCAAACATCGTATTTATTTTTTTCTTAAATTGAGCCTCTGTCTGCTTGGTTGTACTAAATTCCAGATAGGAAATCCAAACTGCTTTCATTTCTTCCTCTGCAACTGGAGTAGGTGTTATCTTTGGTGTTTCTGTAGGCTTTACTGCTGGTGTTGATACAACAGCAGATGATGTTGTTTGAATTGGTGTTGCTGTTGGTTTTACTGTTGTCGTTGGTTTTACTGTTGCTGTTGGTTTTACTGTTGCTGTTGGTTTTACTGTTGCTGTTGGTTTTGCTGTTGGAATAGTTGGTGTATATGGTGTCTCTATTATATTCGGGTGCACAGTCACTGGTATTTTTGTTACTACAATTGGTGTTTTGGTTGCCTTAATTTTGCTATTAATTGTACACAGTCTTTTGTCATTATTCCAAACATAAGTAAATCCAAGTTTTTCTGCCACAAAACGGGCAGGTACCATTAGGTAATATGTTTTATTACTCACAAGATACATTCTTTGTGCCTTTGTTGACATGGTGACCTTTTTCCCATTTACCTTTGCAATTTTTGAACCCATAGTAAGTTTAAGGGTTGTCCCACTCTTTTTTAAAGTAACAATCTTTTTTGAACTATTATAGCTGTAAGAAATTCCAAGTGAGGAATTTTTAAATACTTTTACGGGAACCACATTTGTATTGCTAATAATTATACCCGGCATTTTGGAAGATATTTTTTTTCCATTCACCTTTGCAGTAGTTTGTTTTTTTGTTCCATAAGTATAACTTTTCCCACCATACTTCACGGTAATAGTTGCTGCCTTGGATTCTTCTGGTTGTGGTACAAATATACCTGTTAATACAAGAAGTAATGCCAATAAACAACAAAATATTTTCTTCTTTCTCATTTACAATTTCCTCCCTAGTCTTATTTCGTATGTATCTGTTCCATTCTTAAAAGAGATACCCTGTTACCATATTATTGTAAGAATATGGCAAAGATATGAAAATTACCTTCAATTCCCAATAAAAATTCCTGAATATTATAGACTATCTTGTGTTTTCCAGTATTTTACAAATCTCAGATAATTCTGTTACCTGTGCATATAAAAGTTTTTTCGTCTCTTCATCTGGTAAATCTAAATCTGGCACCATAACTGGTACACATCCTGCCCGGAAAGCTGCCAGTATTCCATTAGGAGAATCCTCCAATGCCATACATTCCTTTGGCGGTAAACCAAGACTTTTTGCAGCAGCAAGATAAATATCCGGTTCTGGTTTTCCATTTTCCACCATAGGTCCACAAATAATTTCGTCAAAGTAATCTATTTTTCCTATTATTGTAAGATACTTCTGTGTTCTTTCCATATCTGTAGCCGTAGCAACTGCTAAGGGATACTCCCTTTCTTTCAGATAGTCTAACAGTTCATCCAATCCCTTTTTCTTTTGAATTCCATAGTGTTCTACATGTTCTGCCATAAGTTCTCTTCTTCTCTCACGCACCTTATCATAATCAAAAGATTCCCCTAGTATGGATTTTAATTTAGGTCTGGCATATTTTGCTGCTAAGCTGCGGATTTGCAAAAGATGATCCATAGTCATTGAATAACCAAATTCATTGGCTGCCTGAATCCAATAACGATGCAATAATTTTTCTGTATCAATCATCAATCCATCCATATCAAAAATAACCGCTTTTATCTTCATTTTTCTTTCCCTTCTAAATTGTAGCCAAAAGACCGCAAAAAAGCCTCTTTGCTTCCTGCAAAAACATTTTTATCTACAAATTGTTCTTCTTCTGTTCCATAAGGCCATTCTCCTTTTGCCGAATATTGCCAGAAAGTCCACTGACGGTTTTTTAGCAAAAATGGTCGGAAATAAGTGTTTCGAATCCATATAGAATACGCATTGTAATACTCATTTAGATATTTTTCATAAACAGATATTGTAGAATAGATAATAGGTTTACATTCATAATAATCTTCCAGCTTGTACAAAAAATCATCTAAATGTTCTCTTACATCTGCTATTGGTGGTGGATTATTTTCTTTATCCCCATAGTACTCCACATCCACTACTGGTGGCAGCATATCCTCCACAGGTTTCACTGTTTTGATAAAATGTTCTGCCTGTTCCTTGCCACCGCTGTCAAAACTAAAAAAATGGTAAGCTCCAATATAGATATTGGTTTCTGCTGCCTCCTTCCAGTTTTTAGAAAACATTTCATCCACATGACTGCTGCCTTCTGTTGCCTTAATAAAAGCAAAGGTAATATTCATTTTTTCCTCTACTTCCTTCCAGTCGATATCTCCCTGATAATGAGAAACGTCAATGCCTTTGACTGGATATTTCCGCTTAATTGGATCATCAATCCATAAAATTCCTTCCCAAACGCAAAATAAATACATCCAAATTCCAACAACAATCACAGAAATAATAGTAATGGATTCTTTCTTTAATCTCATGTATTTCCTTCATCCTTTAATAAATTATTCATCTCCTATATTGCAGACGACTGATTATTCTCCTCACCCTTCTGCAATCCTGCTCGTGCAACTTGTTCACATACTTTTGCATGTCTGAACAGTAACCAGTCTACCATATTTTCCCACTAACCTCAAGGGAAAGCTGTTTACAAGTTTTTTATTTTCCCTTATAATAAAAAAGATGTATGTAACCATTCATGATTTTGAACAGTTACATACGTATTGCTTGTTTTAAGAACCAGTTCAGGCAGGTCTGCACATTTACTGGGCTGAACTGTTATCCATTTATGTAGGAGGATTACATGTCTAATCACAAATATAAATTTCGGTTTATTAATATATTTCGGCATTTTTTTACGATTACCAAACATCGTCATAAAGTAATTTATCATTGCTTTCGTGCCGGTATTCCTTTCCAGGGTTTCCTTCATGACTTATCCAAATATAGTCCATGGGAATTCTGGGTTGGAGTAAAATATTATCAAGGCTACCGCAGCCCCAACGAAGGAGAACGGGACGATTATGGATATTCCAAAGCATGGATGCACCACAAGGGAAGGAATAAACATCATTTTGAATATTGGACAGATTACAATTTGGAAACCAAAGTACTTAGCCCAGTTAAGATGCCTACTCGTTATGTGATTGAAATGTTTTGTGACCGGGTAGCTGCTAGCAAAATATATTTGAAAGAAAAGTATACTGACCAATGTCCACTATCCTATTTTGAAAATGGAAAAAAACGCAGAGTCCTGCACCCAGACACTTCTGACCTTTTAGAAAGTATGCTGGTGATACTTGCTGAAGAAGGGGAAGATGCTGCTTTTGCATACATTCGCAGGATAAAGAAGAAAACTAAAATAAACGGTTAACAGTTCAGATAGGATTGGAATTGGGCAATTTATAATGCAAAGCTTGCCTAATTCCGTAACAGGTCAGCTTTAGCTAAACTGTTACATGAAAGGAGAATTTTTATGGCTTTTGATGGAATTGTCATTGCAAATATAGTGAAGGAAATGCAATCTCGTCTGGCAGGTGGCAGAATCAATAAAATTGCCCAGCCAGAACATGATGCTTTACTTCTTACCATTAAGGGAACGGCTGGTCAAGAACGGCTATTTATTTCTGCCAGTGCCAGTCTCCCACTTATTTACTTAACCCCAACAAATAGAACCAGTCCCATGGTAGCACCAAACTTTTGTATGCTGCTTCGCAAGCACTTAAACAGTGCCAGAATTCTATCCATCTCCCAGCCAAGCTTGGAGCGTATTATTCAGGTTGAAATTGAGCATCTTAATGAATTAGGTGATATCTGTACCAAATACCTTATGATAGAAATTATGGGAAAACACAGCAATATTATTTTCTGTGACCAAGATTACAAAATCATTGACAGTATCAAACATATTTCCGGTCTTGTAAGCTCTGTCCGTGAAGTTTTACCGGGACGAGATTACTTTATCCCACAAACCCAAAACAAATTTAATCCTCTAACCATTACCAAAGAGGAATTTTTTCAAGAGGTATTAATTAGACCTCTCCCATTAAATAAAGCAATTTATATGACCTTAACTGGTTTTAGTCCTCTTATGGCAAATGAACTTTGTGTCCGTGCTTCCCTTGATGGAGGTATGCCGACAGAGTCTCTCTCTGAAATAGAACAACTTCATCTCTACCAGAACTTTATTCGTTTTATGGAAGATGTGGCAAGTGGTAACTTCCAACCCAATATAGTATACAAGAATCATGAACCTCTGGAATTTTCTGCATTTCCCCTTACCTGCTACGAAAATATGGAAATCCGCACATACGATTCTATTTCAGAAGTTTTGGAAAACTACTATGCCATGAAAGATAAAATTACCCGTATTCACCAGAAATCTTCTGATTTAAGACGTGTAGTATCCAATGCCTTAGACCGCAGCCGAAAAAAATATGATTTGCAAATGAAACAACTTAAGGATACAAAAAAACGGGAAAAATATAAAATTTATGGTGAACTTTTACAAACTTATGGCTATGAAGCCAAAGAAGGAGACAAATCTTTAACTTGTATCAATTACTATACCAATGAAGAGATTACCATTCCTTTGGATGAAACCTTGTCACCTTTGGAAAACAGTAAAAAATACTTTGACCGTTATGGCAAGTTAAAACGTACCTTTGAAGCACTCACTACCCAAACGAAAGATACAGAAGAAGAAATTGCTCATTTGGAATCCATAAGTTCTTCTTTGGACATTGCCCTAGAGGAGGAAGATTTGGTACAGCTTAAAGAGGAACTAATCGAATATGGCTATATCCGCCGTAAAGGCATAGCAAATAAGAAATATAAAAAACAAAAAATCACTAGTAAACCTTTTCACTACATCTCCTCAGATGGTTATCACATGTATGTGGGCAAAAATAATTTTCAAAATGATGAGCTTACATTTAAATTTGCAAATGGAGGAGATTGGTGGTTTCATGCAAAAGGAATTGCCGGTTCCCATGTTGTGGTAAAGACGAATGGTGACACTTTACCAGACCGCACCTTTGAAGAAGCAGGAAGGCTCGCAGGATTCTACTCCAAAGGTAACAATCAGGACAAAGTAGAAATTGACTATACAGAGAAGAAAAATGTGAAAAAACCTGGAGGTGCAAAACCGGGATTTGTTGTATATTATACAAACTACTCTCTTATGATTGCACCAGACATCACTGGAATTAAGCAACTGGAAGAATAATTGAGAATAGAAAGGAAAAAAGACTCAGGTATTATTATGAAAATTAAAGCAGATTATCATGTACATTCATCTTTTTCTGGGGATTCCCAAACACCAATAGAATCCATGGTAGAAAAAGCGGTTTCTCTTGGTTTAACCCGGATTTGTTTTACAGATCATTTGGATTATGACTATCCAAATGCATATTTAGATGGAGGGCGTCCTTTTGAATTTGATATAGAGACTTACTTCAATAAAATCCGTACCTTACGGATTACATACCAAAAAGATATAAAAATTCTTATCGGCATAGAGCTGGGAGTCAAACCCTATCTTGCTCCCCGTTTAAATAAATTGGTAGAATCTTATCCATTTGATTTTGTGATTGCCTCTTCTCATTTAATTGGTGCATACGATCCATATTTCCCAGATTATTGGAAAAGTATTTACTGGGATGGCGATACTGGCATACGCCAATATTTTGATTCCATTATTGAAAATGTGGAAGCATTTACCAACTTTGACGTATATGGTCATTTGGATTATGTAGTCCGCTACATTCCAGATAAAGACTTTTGTTATGAACCAGAAAAATATCAGGAACATATTGACCGCTTGCTAAAGGCAATCATTAAAGTAGGTCGTGGAATAGAGGTAAACACTGCTGGTTTAAAATATGGTTTACCTTTTGCCCACCCAAAAGAAGAACTCCTAAAACGTTTCTTTGCACTTGGAGGGAAATATATTACGATTGGCTCAGATGCTCATAAACCAGAACATCTTTGTTATGATTTTGAGAAAGAAGCAAATATTCTGGAACAAATGGGAATTACCCAGTATGCGGTTTTTGAACAGAGAAAACCTTTTTTTGAAAAAATCTGATGACTGTTCATGATGATGAATAATTACAAGTCCCAATAAAAACCGCCCACCAAATCAACAGTTTAGTTTGGTGGGCTTGTTTTAATTTCTAATCATTTCTCTACACTAACAGCTCTTATCTTATCTCAAATATGGTCAGATAGTAAAGTGGTATTTTTTCTGTAAATGAGTCTTTAAATGTTACTCTGACAGCAAGAATACGGAGGATATAGTTTTTAATATAAATTCATTTTATGCAGTTACATATATTTTAGTTGCTGGAATATTTGAAATGTTTTTTATGAATGTAGTTAATTTTAATTTTTTTAACAATCGTAAATTGCATCATAATTTAGTATAAATATAAATCACTTCACTGCTATTGAAAATCCTTCATATATCCCCACCGGAATGTTTTCGCCAAAGTGATATTGCTCCACTGTTTCACTTTCAAATCCATAGACCATTACCATTTGTTTATCCGGATCAACTATCCAATATTCATAGACACCTGCTGTACGGTATTTAAACAATTTTGTCATATAATCTCTCGTTTTACTGCTTGGTGATACAATTTCTATTACCCAGTCAGGTGCACCATGACAACCCTTGTCATCCAATTTGGAAATATCACAAATAACAGATATATCCGGTTCTACATAATTCATCTCATCTTTGTTTAAAAATACAGCAAACGGAGCAGCTAATACTTCACATTTCCCACTCTTACTATCAATATAATTCGCTATTGATTGATATAGCCTTCCGCTGATCCTTTGATGTTTCCAACTTGGTGGTGCCATATAATAAATTTTTCCATCAATTAACTCAGCCCGTTCCCCATCTGGCAATGCATAAATATCTTCTATTGTATAAACTCTTTCTTGTTTTAATGCCTCCATGTAATCACCTGCTTTCTTATTTACATTATAAATAATATTTATATAGAATACAACTAACTGTTCAAATTCTTTTACCGTATTCCCCAATCCCTATATGTCTTAAGACAAAATGATAAGCATCATACACTTGTTCATAAATTGGTCCGTTGAATTCCTTATTATCAATGAATAATCTCTCGTTTTCCCTTTAAATAAAGCACATTGAACCTATTCCAATATCGTCACCTGTTTTTTATAATCGTATTCATGTGGTGTCTTATTATCTGTCTTATGTCCCACAGCAAGAGCAATTTGGAATGAATATCCTTCTGGTATTTGTAGTTTCTCCAAAAAATATTCCTGTTCTTCTCCATGCAACGCATCATACACACATCCGATAATTAGTGTTCCCAGTCCAATGCTTTCTGCTGCCAATGCCATATTCTCCACTGCAATTCCTGCATCAACGCTTTTCCACTTAAATTCATCTTCTGCACTTAGGAAAATAAGCACTGGTGCCTCATAATAGAAATTATGAGGTTGTTTCTCTTGTCCACGAAGTCGTCTTTTTTCTTCGTCTAGTTCTGTCAATACAGGGTTGTCTCCTTTTACCACTGTAAAATGAATCTCCTGACGATTCATTCCAGTAGGTGCCATAAGTCCTGCTTTTAGAATTATATCTAATTCTGATTGTGTCAGTCGTTCTGTGCTGTATGCTCTGGCTGAACTACGTTGTTTTATTGTTGATAATACTTGGTTTTGCATTTTAGTTCTCTCCTTTTTCTCTTAATCAGATTTTATAAAATTTGTAATGTAAATTATTTTACTGCTATTGAAAATCCTTCATATATCCCCACCGGAATATTTTCTGTCAATTAACTCAGCCCGTTCTCCATCTGGTAAAGCATAAATATCATCTATCGTATAAATTTCTTCTTTCCTTAATACATTCATGTAATCACCTGCTTTCTTATTATATTGTAATCTATCATTGTAGGATTTACAATGTTTAGTTTTACCGTTACTATTCACACCTACGATGCTAACAGTTAACAGAATCCAGCCTATTTATAATTCGCCTTCGGCAAAAGGCTAGATTCTTGGCTGTTTTATGTTATTGGCACATAGCTTGACAGCAAGTGTCAAGCTTGTGAGTGAACAGTAACGTTTTACTTAAAAATTAATTTGATTAGAAAGCAACCACTCCAAAATGCTCTAATATAATCTTCAATCCAAGTAGAACAAGGATTACACCTCCTGCTAACTCCGCCTTCTTCTTATACCGGCTTCCAAAAATATTACCAATTTTCACACCTGCTACAGAGATACAAAAAGTAGTAATTCCAATAAACGACACAGCTAATGGCACATTTTGAAGTTTCAACATAGCAAACGTTACTCCAACCGCCAAGGCATCAATGCTGGTTGCAACAGCAAGCAGAAACATAGTACCAATAGCAAGAGAACTATCTTGTTTTTCTTCCTCTTCATTTGCCTTTTCACATGACTCTTTTATCATATTTCCACCAATTAAACTTAATAAAGCAAAAGCAATCCATGGTGCAAGTTTCGTAACATAATCTGTAAACTGTATTCCAAGAAAATACCCCACTAATGGCATGATTGCCTGAAATGTCCCAAACCACAAACCTACAATTGCCGATTTTTTGAGACTTGCCTTCTCCATTGCAAGACCTTTGCAAATAGATACTGCAAAAGCATCCATAGACAATCCTAATGCTAAAATAAATAATTCCAGATTTGACATAATCTATCCTCTCCTTTTTGTTTATAGAAAATTAGGTAATTACGAAACTCTCATTAATTTAAATTATTTTGTGCACATTTACATATCAAAGCTGGGTACTTTCGAGACCGTTGGTACTTAGGTGCTGTGTTTTAGCACCTAGCAAAAACACTTCGCATGCATACAGTAAAGCAACTAATCAACCTTCACCTCTCGGTTTGGTTTCTTAGACTTTACTAACATATGTACTGTTACGGTTGAGAGCAGTGAAAACATGCCTTGCGTTGATATGTGAACATTGCACAAAAAATCTATGAGTAAATTGAGTTTCGCAAATGCCTATATAAAAAATCCTTTATTTTACATAAAAAATAGACCTAGGTATAGCAAAGCTATACGTAAGTCTCATTCATTAAGGCAAGCCAGACCTTCCCAGTCAGTATGTTGACTTGCCACGTATTCACGCAAACTACTCCCTTACGAGATAAACTTATTCTATCACAGCATGATAAATAATGTCAATAAGACCAAAAATTTTTATAACAGTTCAGCCATGCAAAAGTATATGTGCAAGTTGCACGAGGGAGCTTGCTCACAGAGGGCAAGTTGTACATATACTTTTATATACTTAACGCCATACATGAATATTTTACTATGAAAGTCCTGACAAACGGCTGCATTTTGTGCAAGCTTGCTTGCAAAGAA
>JAAVHR010000119.1 GCA_014799595.1 Clostridiales bacterium
AGTCGAAGGAACACTTACAGAACTTAAGCGACCAGATAATGGAGTTGGAACAGAATCCGGAAAATATGGATACCATTAATGAGATATTCAGAGCTGCTCATTCCTTGAAAGGTATGGCAGGAACCATGGGATATAAGAGAATGCAAAAATTGACCCATGATATGGAAAATGTGTTTTCTGAAATTCGTAGTGGTAAGATGACAGTTCAAGCAAAATTGGTGGATGTTCTGTTTAGAGGATTGGATGCTTTGGAAAATTACTTAGATGTAATTCAAGAAAGTGGAGATGAAGGAACAGAAGATAATGAAGATATTATTAAAGATTTGAATGATATCTTAGCAGAAGCATCGGGGGAAACACCAGCAAAAGTGGAGGAAAAACCAGCTGAAAATGAAGCAGTGAAATCGGCAGAGGTAAGTCAGAATACAAAGACAGATTCTGTATTTGCAAATATGAAGGTTGCAGATTTTGAACAACATGCCATTGAAAAAGCAAAAGAAGAAGGACAGAATATTTATGGTATCCGTGTTGTGATATCAGAAGGATGTATTTTAAAAGCAGCAAGAGCGTTCTTGGTGTTTAAAGCATTGGAAGAAATTGGTGATGTGATTAAATCTATGCCAGATGTTCAGGATATTGAAGATGAAAAATTTGATTTCGACTTTGGTGTATTGATTATTACAAAAGAAAGTACAGAATCTGTTAAAAATGCAATACTTAATGTTTCAGAAATTGAAAATGCTATTATTGAAACATTTAATTTGGATTTAACAGTAGAGCAAAACATAGAAAAATCAGAGGCAGAAGTGGCAAACCAAACAGCAGCACCTGCAGCAACAGCAACGGCTGCCGCACCAGCACCTGCCACACCAGCACCTGCTGCGAAACAAAAACCTGCTGCAAAACAAGGTGGAAAGCCAGTTGTCAATCGTTCTGTACGTGTTGACATTGAAAAACTTGATGTATTGATGAATTTAGTAAGTGAATTAATTATTGCAAAGAATGGTTTAGTATCATTAAATGCCGGAAGTATGAATTCTGAAGAAAGAGGAAATGGTAATTTTAATGAACAAATTGAATATTTAGAACGTGTGACTACAAATTTGCATGAATCCGTCATGAAAGTCCGGATGATGCCAATTGAAAGTGTTGTAAACAAATTTCCTCGTATGATTCGTGACTTAACCAAGAAACTTGGTAAAAAAATGGAACTATACATGACAGGTGAGGATACAGAACTTGACCGTACGGTTATTGATGAAATTGGTGATCCATTGATGCATTTGCTGCGTAACTCTGCTGACCATGGATTAGAAGGTAATGAGGAACGTGTGAAAGCAGGAAAACCAGAAGTGGGTTCTATTTTCTTAGATGCATATCAGGATGGAAATAATGTTGTTATTGAGGTAAGAGATGATGGCCGTGGTATTGATTTAGAGAAAGTAAAAAATAAAGCTTTAGAAAAAGGTACCATTACAGAAGAACAAGCTGAGACTATGTCAGAAAGTGATATTCTTGGACTGTTATTTAGACCAAGCTTTTCAACAGCAGAGAAGATTACGGATGTTTCAGGACGAGGCGTAGGACTTGATGTCGTTAAGAGTAAAATAGAAGGACTTGGTGGTGAGATTGAATGTAAGACAGTTTTGGGAGAGGGAAGTACCTTTACCATTCGCTTACCACTTACATTAGCGATTATTACTGCACTTATGGTAGAACTTGGTGAAGAGAAGTATGCAATTCCGTTAGGAAGTATTCAATCTATTGAAGATGTTCCTTGCTCTGATATCAAGTATGTACAGACTAGAGAAGTTATTAATTTGCGAAGTAATGTAATCCCATTAATAAGATTAGACAGTATTCTTGACGTAGAACCAAGAGAAGAACAGCCAGAAAGTTTGACGGTTGTAATTGTTGCAAAGGGTGAAAAACTTGCAGGTTTGGTTGTAGATAATTTGATTGGACAGCAGGAGATTGTTATTAAATCTATTGGAAAATATATTAATAACAATAAAATTATTAGTGGAGCAACGATTCTTGGTGATGGGGAAGTTGCACTTATTATTGATGCAAATACTTTAGTCTAGGGGAGGTAGTAACATGGAAGCAAACAATAAAGAATTAAATATACAAACTACTTCAGAAGGAAAACAGTACATTGTTGTGAAACTTGCGACAGAGCAATATGGTATTGATATTCAATATGTGGATAATATTGTATGTATGCAGAATATAACAAGAGTACCAAAAGCACAGCCGTATTTTAAGGGAGTTACCAATCTTCGTGGAGAGATAATTCCAGTTATGAGTTTACGACTAAAATTTGGATTAGAACCAGACCAGTTTACAAATTCTACAAGAATTATCATTATAAAATTGGAGGCTCAGGCAACCATTGGCATTATCGTTGATGAGGTAAGAGAAGTAGTTACCTTGAGTGAAGAGTCTATAGACAAGCCAAGTTATAATGAAAATGATGACAAAGCAGCATATTTATATGGAGTAGGTAAATATAACGAAGGTTTGATTTCGTTGTTGAATATTGCAGCTGTTATTGTGGAAAAAGAGTGATAAAATAGTGTAGAACCCGGAAAATTACTTTTCTGGGTTCTACATGTTGGCAATAATGGTTTGGCATTAAAGAGGGCGGTATTATGTCGAATAAGGGAACTTTTGAAACATTAAAAGATGATGATGTGCAATATGATATATTACGGGAAGTTGGTAATATTGGAGCGGGAAATGCAACTACAGCATTGGCTCAATTAATCAATTCTAAAATTGATATGACAGTTCCTAAGGTGGAGTTGTTGACTTTTCCGGAATTGGCTGATGTAGTAGGTTCTGCTGAAAAGTTGGTTGTTGGTATATTGATAAATCTAAGTGGGGATATTGATGGAATGATGATGTTTATGTTGGATTATTCAGCGGCACATTATCTGGTAAATTGTATCATAGGTAAAGAAAAAGAAAATATGGAAGCGTTTACAGAAATGGATTTTTCTGCATTGAAAGAAATTGGGAATATAATAGCAGGGGCATATCTTTCTGCACTATCTGCACTAATGAATTTGAAAATTATAGAGTCTATTCCATATATGGCGATAGATATGGCAGGTGCAGTTCTTAGTGTTCCAGCGATTGCTTTTGGAGAGTTAGGAGACAGAGCTTTGTTGATACAATCAGAATTTGGACAATCAGATAATAATGTGAAAGGTTTCTTTATACTAATACCTACAGAAGAATCATATGGAAAGATTATGTCTTCATTAGGAGTATAGGTGATGTAAGTTGGGCAATATGATAAAAGTTGGAATGGCAGATTTGAATATATGTAGTTCACCGGATGCAATTACTACACTCGGTTTAGGTTCTTGTGTGGGAATCGTATTGTATGACCCTGTTCTAAAAATAGCTGGGTTAGCTCACATAATGTTACCAGATAGTACACAGATACGCAGTAATGAAAATGTGGCAAAGTTTGCAGATACAGGAATAGAGACTTTATTGAGACAATTGATTCAAAAGGGAGCACAAAGATCACGTATGATTGCAAAGATTGCGGGAGGAGCACAGATGTTTGCATTTTCAGCAGAAAATGCAATGCTTTCTATAGGAAAGAAAAATGTTATAGCAACGAAAAAAAAGTTAAGTGAACTAGGTATTCGGATTATTGCAGAGGATACAGGGGATTCTTATGGCCGGACCATAGAGTTCTACCCAGAGACGGGACAATTATTAATAAAGGCAGTTGGCAAAGAGCAAAAAATAATTTAAGAGAAGATTGTTATAGTTATTTAAAGAGGAGAGAAGTTCGTATATGAGAATTCGATTTATACCTGCCGGGATTGCTTTATCAGCAGGTTCTGTGACATGTCTAATCTGTCTGTTGAGAGATTATGATGTTTTGTATAGCTTGGAAGCTTTATTGATTACCTTATTGATATTTACTTATATAGGATTCAAGGCTCAAAAAATTATTATGTATGTAATGCATGAGCAAAAAGTACAGGAAGAAGAAGCAATTCGTATAGCCGAATGGCAGGAATCAGAACGGCTTCGTAAGCTTGAAATGGAAAAAAATATGGATGAGGAAGAAGAACAAGAAGAAATAGAGGAAGATGAATTAGAGACGGAAAACTAGGCAACACTGTAAAGAAAGACGAATGCTTCTTGAGAAGTTATTTGGAGGATGTGCATGAACGAAGAAAGTAGAAATAAATTGTGGGAGGATTATATGAAATATAAAACACCACAATTACGAGAGCAAATCATTATTGAGTATGCTGGATTGGTGAAGATTGTTGCAGGAAGACTTAGCATGTATTTAGGATATACGGTAGAGTATGATGATTTGGTTGGATATGGAACTTTTGGATTGATAGATGCCATTGATAAATTCGATCTGCTAAAGGGTGCAAAGTTTGAAACTTATGCCAGTTTACGAATAAGAGGTGCTATTTTGGATCAGATTCGAAAAATGGATTGGATTCCAAGGACTTTGCGTCAAAAACAGAAAAAGATTGAAATGGCAAATCAAAAATTAGAATTAGAACAGGGAAGGATTGGAACGGAAGAAGAGCTGGCTCAGGAAATTGGCATTAGTACAGACGAGTTGGCAATGTGGCAGAACCAAACAAAAATAACAAATTTAGTGTCTTTGGACGAATTTATGGAACAAGGAGCAGAAATTCGTATGGATACCAATGCCAGCTCCCAGTTCGACCAGCCAGAGAAAGCCATGGAAAAAGAAGAGATGAAGAAGGCTCTTATTGAGACTTTAGAGCATTTGACAGAGAATGAAAAGAAAGTAATTACTTTATATTACTATGAAGAATTGACATTAAAAGAAATTAGTCACATACTTGAAGTTTCAGAGTCTAGAGTATCCCAGCTTCACACAAAGGCCTTACAGAAAATGAGACAAAGACTAGGTGGCGAACTGGAGATGTTCTGGTAAATGATACAGAGGATGAGAGGAGGTTGTAATTATGCGCTATAAGAATGGTTTTTTTCAATTGTTACACAAAGAAGATGGAACATACGTGAAATTATATCCTGCAGTTGCTGACGGAAATAGTCTGAATATAGATGATGTATCAGAATATTTGCACCAAATCAGAATTGATGAATTTGATATAAGAGAGTTGAATAATGTAATTCAAGAGCTTCAAAAAGAACCAAAAGAGTACAAGATTACAAGCGATACAATATATCCTGTGAATGAATATATGAAAATTGTTGTAAACAGAAAACGAACACGAGTATTTGTAAAGATGTTTCCTCCATCAAATAAGGGTAAGCTAATTACAAGAGCGGAAATTATGCAAGATTTGGAACATCATGGCATTTGTCATGGTATTATTGAAAGAAACATAGATTTATATTTAAAATGCAGGCAATTTTGTACAGAATTTCTTGTGGCAAAGGCGACCGAACCAATTCAGGGGAAGGATGCAGTAATCACATATCACTTCGATACAGAGATGAGTTCAAAACCCACAATTAAAGAAGATGGGTCAGTGGATTTTCATCAGATAGATAATATTAACCATATCGAAGCCGGAGTTTTGCTTGCAACCTTACAGCCTGCTGAATTGGGTAAACCTGGTATTGATGTTACAGGAGAACCGATTAAGCAGGCTAAAGTTGCTATTAAGACATTAAAACATGGAAGAAATATCCATTTATCTGATGATGGAACGAAAATGTATAGTGATGTGTCTGGACATGTATCACTAACAGGAGAACAAGTATTTGTATCGGATACTTATGAGGTGGCTGCAGATGTAAGTACGTCCACTGGTGATATTTTTTATGATGGGAATGTGCATGTAAAAGGAAATGTAATTACAGGCTTTAAAGTAGAAGCAAAAGGAGATATTATTGTAGATGGAGTCGTAGAAGGTGCCACACTGATTGCTGGTGGACAGATTGTTTTGCGTCGAGGTATACAAGGTATGAACAAAGGTGTTTTACATGCAGAAGGAGATATTGTTACAAAATTTATTGAGAATTCAGAAGTATATGCAGGAGGTTCCATTACTACAGATGCAATAATGCACAGTAAAGTTTCTGCAAAAGGTGAAGTGATATCTACTGGTAAAAGGGGACTTGTGATTGGAGGTTCTGTTAAATCAGAAACAAATATTTCTGTGAAAGTGGCAGGATCTACCATGGGAACAAAAACATTTTTGGAAATAGGAATGGCTCCTGCATTGATGGACGAATATAAGGAACTTGATAAGCAAATGCTGAGTATGAGTGAAGAAATAGAAAAGCATTATAAGATTGTGGAAGTATATGCAAAAAAAGTAAAAACAGGAGAAAAGCTTGCCGAAGATAAGAAGAAACAATATCTTGTAGCAAAGAAGAGTATAGAGGTATTAAAAGAAAATATTGAGAATGCAGAAAAACGTTCAACAGAACTACGGGAAGAAATGGAAAAGTATAGTAATGGAAGAATAAAAGTTTCAGATATTACATATCCAGGTGTAAAGATTTCTATTACTGGTGCAATTTTTACTGTGAAGAGTGATATGCGAAGAACACAATTTGTAAAAGATAGAGCTTTGATTAAAACATTGCTGTTATAGAAAGGTGGTGTTATTATGCCAATAAGACCAATTGATATGATAACTGTTGCACCTCGTTCCCAAGAAGCATCGCAACAGCAAATACATGAACAACATAGAGCAACCACAGCACAAAGCAGTGTTGCACAGCAATTTGGCAAACATGTAAAAGAAGGTTCAGAAGTTGTAATACAAACATCAAAAGGTGAACAAACAGAATACCGGTATGATGCAAAAGAAAAGGGAAATGGCAGTTATCATGCCAAAAAAAATAAAAAAAATCAAAAAGATAAAGAAGAAAAAAAAGGAACTGAAGAAATTAAGTTAAGTAACTTTGATATTAAGATTTAAAGGAGAACATCATGGAAGGAAATAGTGTGTTACTAATTATAGTTGGTATTATTATTATTTTTATCAGCTATGTAATATCAGAAAAAATTATAGAAAAGAATACAACCGGACAAGGAGAATTTTCATTTGATCAAAGTATATTTGATAAAATATGGAAAGAAAAAGAAGCAAAATTTCGTGAGGATATGGATAAGATAATACAAGAAAGAGCCGATGAAACCACAAATTATGTAGAGGATAAACTTGCCCATATATCAAATGAAAAAATTATGGCAGTAAGTGAGTATTCTGATCAGATTTTGGAAAATATAGATAAAAATCATAAAGAAGTAGTGTTTTTATATGATATGTTAAATGAAAAAGAAAATGAAATGAAAGATTTTGTACAAGAGATTGATAAATCAAAAGTTGTATTGGAAGAGATTGCACATAAGGAATTAGAGAAACAAAAAATGATTCAACATAAGCGAATCCAAAAAGAATTAGAAGAACAAAAGAGAAAGAAAGATGAAAAAGAAAGACAGAAAGATGATTTAATGATGTCAGGATATATTTCTAATAAAACAGTAGAAAATACGGAATTGGAAGAAAAAGAAATTATCACACCATTAGAACAGGAAGAGGTAAAAGAAGAAAAGTCTGTTTTCGAGAGAATGGAGGGCGTGGTTGAAGAATCACTTTCTGAAGAGAAGATAAAGGAACCAAAGCAAGTTGAGTTACCAATGGTTGAAGAAAATAATAATCAAGTTATATTAGAGTTATATAATGAAGGAAAAACAATTATGGAGATTGCTAAATTATTGGGAAAAGGTCAAGGTGAAGTAAAATTAGTGATTGATTTATTTCAGGGAAATACAAACTAAGGATGGTAGAATATGAAGAGAAAATATTTTTTACGTGGATTGGGAGCAGGAATTATTTTATCTGCAGCGGTTATGGGGGTAACTTCATCCAAAGCAGATTTAACAGATGCGGAAATACGAAAAAGAGCATTGGAGTTAGGAATGGTGGAAAAACCGGACACACTTGATTCTGTGTTAAAGGCAACAACAACTACAGGTGCTGCTGTGGAAGCTACCAAACATTTAGAAACGACAGAACCAACCGATTTTCCAACAGTAATACCAGAAATAACACAGAAACCTGCCACTATATCCCAACAAGTAACAACACAAAAGCCAACAATTACTTCTGTGCCTAATCCTACACAGAAACCAATTGTTACAATAACACCAAATGTTACACAAAAGCCAGCAAGTAAAACTGCCACACCTCAAAGGCAAATTATTTCTGTAACAATAACAGCAGGTATGTGGTCAGAACAGATAGCAGAAAAATTTAAAGAATTAGGATTAGTAGACGATGCAAAAGCTTTTAATAAGTTTCTTTGTGATAATAATTATGCATCTTCGATTAATATAGGGAATTACAAAATTCCAAAAGGCTCCTCTTATGAACAGATAGCAAAAATAATTACAAAATGATACTTGTGTAATTGGAAAAAATATGATATACTATATCGGTATGAAAAAATACATGTATATGGATTTCTATAATGGTGCTGTGATTGCAGTTGTATAGAGAGAAGAAATATACAGAAGAAAACAACCAGATGGAGGTAAATTATGAGCGTTATTTCAATGAAACAATTATTAGAAGCAGGTGTACATTTTGGACATCAGACAAGAAGATGGAACCCTAAGATGGCTCCATATATCTACACAGAAAGAAATGGTATTTATATCATTGACTTACAAAAATCTGTTGGAAAAGTAGATGAAGCATACAATGCAATTAAAGATATTGTTGCAGATGGTGGAACTGTTCTTTTTGTTGGTACAAAGAAACAGGCTCAAGATTCTGTAAAATCAGAAGCAGAACGTTGTGGAATGTATTATGTAAATGAGAGATGGTTGGGAGGTATGTTAACAAACTTCAAAACCATACAAGAAAGAATTGCAAAGTTAAAGAAAATTGAGGCTATGTCTGAAGACGGAACATTTGATGTTCTTCCTAAAAAAGAAGTTATTAAGTTAAAGAAGGAATGGGAAAAGTTAGAAAAGAACCTTGGTGGTATTAAAGAAATGAAATCTATTCCAGATCTTGTCTTTATTATCGATCCTCATAAAGAAAATATAGCTGTTCAAGAATGTG
>JAAVHR010000120.1 GCA_014799595.1 Clostridiales bacterium
TCCATCAATATGTGTTACCTGACAATCATAAGATTCCCATGATTTAATATAGTCAAAATGATGGAAAGTATTATTGCTGTCTTGTCCGGTAATGGTTCCTGAAGCATTGGTAGACAAAGTTTGCAAGTTCGCTTCTCCACTTCCTCCTGTATGGTTTAATACAATATCCTGAACAATTTTTAATCCTTTTTCGTGGCATGCATTAATCAAATCCTGATAACCTGTTCCAGAAGAAAGATACCTATTGTCCACTTTCTTAAAGTTATAAGCATGGTATCCATGATAATCATACCCTGAACGGTTCTCTACTACTGGAGTAATCCATACTGCAGTAAATCCAAGTGCTTTGATATAATCCAACTTTTCAATTAATCCTTTAAAATCCCCTCTCCAGGATGGATCATTACTTGGATTATTTACTTCATCATCATGTGAGGTTCTTGCATTATTCCCTGGGTCACCATCATAAAAACGTGTAGTCATCAGAAAATAAATACTTTCATCCCGAAAATCCGTTCTGGTATCTGCAAAAGAAGCTGTTTTTCCATCTCCTGGAGTAATTGTCTGAACTGGTTTGTTACTCTCTGACGGTCTGCTGGTTTCTGTAACATTATCGTTTGGTTTACTTTTACTCCAGCTACCATTTACATACCAATATTCTCCTTTTTCCTTAATGGTAAAATCTTCTGTTTGGCTTTCCCCATTGGAAAATAAAAAGTTAATCTTATTCACTCCATCAAAGCTACAGGTATAATATCCATCTTCATCTTTCTCTACAGAATCTCCTGGCCATGTGGTTTCCTTGTCTGTTGGAAGAGCATTCCAATAATATACACTTACCTGATTCCAATCCGTACTATAATGAAGAGTAATCTTCTCGTCTGCCGCCAAAGGTGCAGTCTCCTCCATAGAAACTGCTACTTCTGTTTCATCTTTTGCTGTTGCCACATAATCATCTGGTGCCTGATTAGTCCATCCACCATCTATATCATACCACCATTCGCCCTCTTCTTTTGTAAATTCTGAGGTCTGGTATTCTTTGTCTGGTATGCTGATAATCATATTGGCAGCTTTTGCATTTGGTACAGTATAACTATACCAGCCATCCTTTTCTTCTTTCATTGGAACACCTGGAAATGTAGTAGTTTTCTTAGTATCTTCTATCTCATTGTAAAGATGTGGCTGGTCACCAGTACCTTTATAATGTATGGTAATGCCTTTCTGATTCTTCTCTTTATTGGAAAGTTTCATCACTCCATCTGCTTGTTGATTATTCCCGGCAGATTCTGTAATTAAACTTGGTTTCTCAGTAAGTGAAGTGCTATTCTTTAATTTATTGCCATAAAATACAGCACCAAATAGTCCTCCACAAATCAAAGATACACTGAAAATCCCCAATACCAATTTTTTCTTACACATGCAAAAATCTCCTTTCTTTCTTCTTTTACTTTTGGTATTTTTTCATTTCGTTTTTTTAGAAGTTCTTATATAAAATTGTATCACTTTTTTTATATTACCACAATATTTTTGTAAAGTTTTACCACCAAAAGGGTAACAGTTCAGCCATACCATTCATATTTTACCAGAATATACAACATGACTAAAAGTATTATAAATTGGCTGGCAAAATATGAATGTATGGCGTTAAGCATATAAAAGTATGTGTGCAATCTGCCCTCTGTGAGCAAGCTCCCTCATGCAACTTGCACACATACTTTTGCATGGACAAACTGTAACCAAAAAGGAGTAATCACATAAATGACTCTATATCATTTATGTGACACTCCCTTATTATTCCTTTATCCTCAATTATTTCAAATATGTACCATCTTCGCCAATCTTACCATCTGGTGCTCCATCTGTCTGTAACACATATACTCTCATGTTACCCTTTCCAGAACAGTTAGCTGTTAATGTACCAGAACACTGTTGTACATCTCCACTTACCATGTCTACATAAGTTCCAGAAGGAACTCCGCTAAAGGTTGCTGTGCCGGAAATTGTTACACATACAAAACTATCTGTTTCACTATCTGTATAACGTCTCTTATAAGATATTCCTCCGCTACAACCTTCTGTAGAGTATTGTCCTTTCTGCAAAGCAGGAACAGCTCTACGTATTAAGTTTAATCTCTGGATATGCTTTGCTAATGGATGATTCAATGTATCTGCCATCTTACCACTTGCATTACTGTACACACCAAAATCTGAAGCAGTTACATCACCTTCAATTTCATCACCAAAATATGCTCTTCCAGATTCCTTATATGGTTTCTTTGCATTGTTTACCATTGGGTCAATTGGACATCCCTTTTGGAATTCAATTTCCGTACCATAATAAATACATGGAATACCTCTAAAGGTAAACATTAAATCAAGATTTTCTGCCCAAGTATCCTGTGATCCCGCAAAACGTTGATCCTCTGGTGCTGTATCTGGTGCATAATCATGAGAATCTACATAAGTAACATTATAAGTAGAATCATTAAAGTATGGATCTTCATCCAGACCTGCACTAAAGGCACTTCCTGCATTTGCAAAAGCCCAGTGCATACGGAAGTCAATTTGATCTAATCCAGAAGCCTCGCTTCTGTCTGGTGTGTGATATTCATTTCCTTTTAAGAATGCGTTATCACTGGTTCGCTGTTCACCCATATTGTCATTATAGTGTTTCAATACAGTAGCTTCATTAGAAAGTGTATCTCCCCAAGGATAATCCTTACTTTCCTTCCATGTATAGAAACATACCGAAATAGGAGCAATTCCTGCATTAAATGTTTCATGACGTCTTACACATGCTTCACCAAACATAAAGAAATTATCGCCTCCTGCTTCCATGAAATATGGCAGAAATTCTTTATTAAAGGTTAATCTTGAAATATGTTTTACAGTATCAATACGGAAAGCATCTACCCCCATATTAATATAATTAATATAACACTCTCTTAAATATTTTGCTACTGCAGGATTCTCTGTATTGATATCCACACAATCTCCTGCCATCTGACCTGTCTGCACGGTATATCCTTCCCATTGAATGGATTTCTCATGATGATAAACACGATCTGTGTCAATGTCATCTTCTTTCATAGCTGCCAGACGTGAATCATATTGTGCACCTGGTTTCTGATGTTCAGGGATATTTGCATTAGTTTCAATATCATCATAATTTGATGCTCCCTGTCCTTTCATTTCTACACCTTTTTGTAATTCTGCTGCTTTCTCTCCATCTGTTGCAACGGACATAAATGCACTCTTATCACTGCTTCCATCATCTTCGTCTTTATCAAACATGTGGAACATGTTTCTCTCTCCCCAGTTACCCGTATGATTTAACACAATATCCTGAATGACACGAATACCTTTTTCGTGACAGGCATTGATTAAATCCTGATAAGTAGTATCTTCAGATTCATATCTTGGATCTACTCTGCTGAAATCATAAGCATGATATCCATGATAGTCTAGTCCACTGGCATTTTCTACTACAGGAGTAATCCAGATTGCTGAGAATCCAAGTGCCTTGATATAATCCAGTTTCTCAATCAGACCTTTGAAATCTCCTCTCCAGCCTGGGTCATGATTTGTTTCACTCTTTATTAATGATTCATCGTCCCAACAATATCTGTTGTTACTGCTGTCTCCATCATAAAAACGTGTAGTCATTAGAAAGTAAATAGTCTCTTCTCTAAAGTCTCTCTTATTAAAAGGAACTGGTTCCGTTGTAGAACCACCGCCACCACTGCTTGGCTTCTTTTTAGACCATTTCTTTCCATTATACCACCATTCACCACTCTTCACAGTGAGGTCTTCTGTCTGCTGGGAACCATTGGTAAATAAAAGATTAATCTTACTTACTCCTTGAAAAGTATATGTATAATATCCGTCATCATCTTTGGACATATTCTCTCCCGGCCAGGAAGTCTCCATATCATCTGGCATTGCATTCCAGTAATACACATTTGCCTTGTCCCAATCTGAAACAAAATGAACCGTAATTCCTTCCTCTGCTGCTACCTGGCTGGCATCTGTATCCACAGACACAATTCCATCATTCTTAACAGAATCTGACTTCTTATCTGCTGTCATAATATCCGCATCTGGATTTTCTGTAAACCAGCCCCGTCCATCATCATACCAGTATTCTCCACTAGTTCTTCCAAAACTATTGGTTTCATAATCCACATCTGGAACACTAATCACCAAGTCTGCACTATCCGCCTCTGCAATAGTATAACTGTACCAGCCATTTCCTTCGGCTTTCATCGGCACTCCTGGATAACTCATATTAGCTCCTCCAGTGTTATTTATGTTTGAATAGTATAAATGTGGTGTGGAGTCTCCTGTCCACTTAAAATGCATAACAATGTCATTTGTTGCATTTATATCCTCTTCTACTGTAGTAGTCTTGTGAATCCGCCCAATTCCTGATACTCCAACTGCAATAGTAGTAGCACAGACTGCTGCTGCCAACATCCCAAGACCTGCTTTTTTTAGATGTTTTTTCATACAATCTTGTTCTCCTTTCTATTTCCCTTGTCATGTTGTTACACGATTTATATATTGTCATACTTTTTATTATACATTTATTACAAATCTTTTACAAGCTTACCTTTTTCACAATTTTTTCATCTTTTTTTCAACATAATGCCGAAATTAATTTAATGTTTGATGAAAAATCCTTCTATAAATCTTAAACAGCAAGAAAACGTAGAAGTGTATTTCATTTAATTTACATAAACAACACAAGTAGCATATCGGGTACTATTACTTTTGGAACGAATTACCACATTTGCTACACCTGCTGCCCTGCCTTTAATAATTCCGTCTGTGCTGACAGTTACAATGCTCCTATTTGTAGAAGTAAATGTTACTATTGGATTAGTGGCATTGGAAGGGGATACCTGATAGGAAATACGTTTTGTCTTTCCTTTTTCTACAGAAAGACTATATACTGCTGTCACTCTGGTTACTGGTATATAAGGAGTTTGTACAGGATCTGGCAATGGTGCCACAGTTGGAGGTACTGTTGGTTTTGGAGTAGGTGTTGGAATATTTACTATAAACTTCAAACTATTTTTATTTTTAGCTTTATCGGTTACTTCCACATGATAAGTCCCATTCTTTCTTATGGTGGTATTCTTTTTTAATTTTTCTCCATTAATAGTTGCTTTTTTTATGCCACTTAATGAATCCTCGTATGAAATGGTAACCTTTTTATAATAACTTTTTTTATTTTTTACTCCCTTGATTACAGGAGTAGTCTTATCTAATACAAAACCGTTAGTGTGCTTTATTATTTTCTTTCCAGTCATGGTGGTAAAACGGAGATACATTGCATAACATCCTTGTTTTTTTAATACCACCTGATTATTTTTCATTGTCTTCCATTTTCTGCTTCTCTTCTTGCCTTTTTTCACAAATTGATATTCTATTTTCTTAATATTATTGGTTCCAAGAGTAAAGACAAGATTCCGGTTTTCATATACTTTGTATGTATTCACTGGCTTCTTGGTAAGAATAATCTTTTTCTGACAGGATACTAATTCATAGTAACTTTTTGAAACAACAGTTGTAGACACCACTGATGTTTTGATAGATGTCCCTGTTGTATTATTGTTTTCTGGTATTGCAGTAGTTTGGGGATTTTTCTGAGGTATTTGTTTTAAATCACTATTATTCTCTTCTTTTCCCCATACAAAAAATTCCCCTATCATTCCTTCATATTCTACTTGAATTCTGGATAAACATCCTGGTGTTAATGTATAAGGATAAATAGTCCCAACTCCCTGTTTCTGAATGATAGTTCCATCTTTATAATATACTTGAATAGAAATAAAATTTTTATTGATAGGCTGATTGCAATCCACCCATTCTCCCAGCAAATATGTCACTTCTATCCTTTCTGCCTGCCTTTTCACAGCTTTTATAAATGTTGCATTTGTACCCATTATTATAATTAATACAAAACAGAAAAACGAAATTCCCAGCTTTTGTCTTTTCATAACTTTGTTCCTTCCCACAAATGATTTGCTGTTTTTTCCATACTATTAAGAACATATTCCAGCCGTTTCCGGTACATTTCCCCAGCCTGTCCCACAAATCCTGATATAAGTAGTTCCCTGCTCTCTTCCAATCCATTTCTTGCTATTTTCTGCCACTCCATTGCGATTTGCTGTATAATTTCTTCTTTTCTATCTAACATCTTCTGTTTCCTTCCGAATTTCTGTAACTAATTCCATACTGTCCCTATACCATTGTAACAGATATGCCCTATGATAATCCCCTGCCTCTCCCACCCAGTATTTATAACTTTCTTTAGATATTTGAGGTATTTTTTCTAGAATTTTTTCTAATCTTTTTAATTCCATATCCATCTTTCTTTTTCTCCTGTTTTTCAAACTTTCTCTTTTGTTGTGGTCTATGAGAGTGAGGTGTAACAAGTTCAGCCGGGGGCTGATTTGTTACGGAATTGGGCAGGCTTCGCATGTAAATTGCCCAATTCCAATCCTGTTTTAGTCTTTTTTACGGTCTGCACAGCGGAGTGTGCAGACCTACCTGAACTGTTACAGTGAAGTAACTATAGAAACCAGTTCTTCCTCTGTTTCTTCATACATCCTCTGGATAACTTCCAGATTTTGTATATACTGCCAAAGTTCTTCCCACATAAAAAGTAATTCCTCCAATTGCTCTTTTGTCTTTTTCTTCTTTTCCTGTTTATCTAATTCTATCTGACATTCCCGAATTGTAGTCTTTAATTCTCCTGCTGCTTTTGCCAGAGCAATTATATCCCACTCCAAAAATCTGGTATTCATTTTTATCGTATCCATATCTGCAGTTCCTCCATAATTCCTGATAAATGTCTCAGTGTTACCTTGCCAAATGATACAGGATTTCTTTGTATTTGTTTTCCTTCTAACCGTTCTAAAATCTTTTGTTCCTCCATCTTGCTATTGATTAATACCCTTTCTAATATTCTTCTTAGTTTCCATAATTCCAGTATTTGTTCTTCCATATCCTTCAAATCTTGCCAAAACCTATTATCTTCCACTGACATAGAAAGAACTTTTTCCAATCCCTCATAACAATCTTTCATTTTCTGATATTGTATTTCCATAATCTGCAAGCATTCCCATAATGCTTTGGGGGTAATTTTATATTCCATTTATTCTCCTTATTATGAGGTAACTGTTCAGAGTCATGAACAGTTACTATACGAGTAACAATTTTGTACCGGTTTTTATGCCACATTCTTCCATTGTCCAGTCTTTGGGAAGAATTCTCTTTTGTTCCATATCCCAAAGAAAAAGTTTCTCTTGTTTCTCCTCTATATAAAAACCCTCTTTCTGGCAGATTTTTCTTATGATATCCAATAATACTTTATACACTCTCTCGTTTTGTTCTACTTTAAAATCATACACTTGGTCAAATATGGGTACCTGCACTTCTACAAACAACATTGTCTATTAGCTCCTTCCATACCTTTTTTAAACATTTTTCACTAAGTAATTTTTTTCCTCTATTATCTCTTTCTTCCCATATCAGATACTCTTCCCCTTTTTCATTGGTTATCAAAATCTGTGCAAGTTTTTCTTCTTTTGTTATGTCAAAAAAAGTTATACTCTTTTTGACCTTATAACAATCCCATACTTCCCCATTCTCTTTTTGTAAAAAATCCTTATTGCTTTCCATTTGATACCTTGGAAAATAATTATTTTCTAATAGATAATCAAGAAGCTCTTCTCTCTTCTTTATGGAAAATAGAAAACAATTTTTTCGGGCAGGTGAAGGTTCGCAAAGAACACTTTCCTCTTCCAAATAGATAAAGAGATTCCCACCCTCCTCCTTATTCTCCACATAACACCCTTTTTTGGCTCTGGCAGAAATTTCTAACAATCTCCGGTACTCACCAGCAATCACCAATTTGCCCCTTTCTGGCAGAAGAATTCCTCCTTTTACCATTTCATAAAGATTCTCTATCACCTGACGTTTTCCTTGCAATTCATGCCCAAAATATATTCCATATTTTGTTTCGTCCCCAAATTGGGATAACAGCAACTGCCACTGGCTTTGGGGAATTACCCATTTTTTGTCTATGATTTGTTCTTTTGTCATCCTATCATCTCCTTCACTACCTTTCGATAGGTGCGGGAAAGAGGAAGAACCATGTTATGTTCCAACTCTACCTCACCTTTTTTGACATACACCCCTTTTACCTTTTTACTATTCACCAAATAGCTTCTGTGACAACGAACAAAATAAGCCGGAAGTCTTTCTTCCAAATTTACCATAGTGTCATAAAAACTATATTCCTGATTTTCCACAACAGCATAAATCTTTTTGTTTCTTGCTTCAAAATAAGCGATTTTCTGGAAGGGAATACGCTTTTCCTGATTTCTTTCTTCCAAAATAAACACATCTGTATTTTCTTCCTTTTCACTCTGCAAATGATGATACAGATCTCCTAATACTTCGCTTGTTTCTTTGACTTTCAAAGGTCTTAGTAAAAGTGCTTGTGGCTGGATATCTGGTTTTAAATATTTCATAGGAGAAGTCTGTTCATCTGCAATAATAACCAAACTGGCATCTCTGCAATTTCTTCTCACCTCTTTTGCTGCATGTAATCCAGATTCCATAATCGCATCCACATAAGCCACTTCCAGATAGGGTTCTTCCTCCACAAATTCTTGAAATGCTTCGGCATTTTGGTATTCCCAAATATCCCACTTTTCTTCACTGGATAATGCTATCTTTTCCTTGGATACACTTCTTAGCTGAATATTTTCTTCCTCTTTTTCATTGCATATCGCCAAAATATTCATTTTTCCTCCTTTGTTTTTTGCATTTTTCTACTTTTTGCTTGTATACATAAGACAGTTTCTATATATTCACTCTTTTTAGGTAGAACCTTGCACCCTGCTGCAAGGTTCGTAAAGCACCAAGTGCTGTTTTTGCACTTGTGTGCATCTTCGTTTACGAAACACCCATGCGAATATATTTATGATGATGCCGCAGTTTACAAGGCATGGGGGTTTTGTAACAGTTCAGGTAGGTCTGCACACTCCGCTGTGCAGACCGTATAAAAGAATAAAACAGGATGGGGAATGGGGCAATTTATAATGCGAAGCTTGCCCCATTCCGTAACAGAGCAGCCCCCGGCTGAACTGTTACGACAGTTTTTCCATTTTGCGGGCATTCCCTGTCTGCTGCTATACCTGTTCCTGAAGGCTGGATGGCACATTCCTCCCGATAAGAGAAATTTGCAAAATGAAAAATCTTTTGTTCATTTAATTGTCCACCAAGATGTATTCCCCTCTCTTTTTCTACAATTGTAGAAAAAACATTAAATTGCACTAATACAAGATAGTCTTCTGGATTCATGGCAAAAATCCAATGTAAGCCTTTTTTATGCCCTTCTAATATAAGAACAGACAACCGTTTCATTTCTTCTCTTCCCTGTAATTCCATCCGCTCAAAAAAATCTCTGCTATCTTCTACCAATAAAAATCTCTCTTTTTTTCTGTCTTTTTCTATCTGGTTAAAACAAGTTAGCCATTCCTTCTCATCTTCCATAAAATTATCTTCCCACTCCTGCCACTGGGAGAGAACAGAATGTTTCTTTCCAAAAAATATACTTTCTATTCCTTTTCTTTTTCCTAAAATAGATAGCAAAATGAGTAGATTTTTCTTTCCAGTCTTTCGTTTTCCAGAAATAATATATGCATCCAGTTCTTCTATGGAAACAAAATAAGGGGCTGCCTCTACTTTATCATATCCAATGAGAATCTTATTTTTTTCCTCTAAAAGTTTTTGAAACATTGGATTCTTATCCAGTTCACAAAGACTAAGTTTTTCTGGAAGATTTGGTATTTTTCTTGGAAGATTTTCCATCTGCTCTTTCCATAAACTATCTGCAATTTCCCTAAGTTTTTGGCTTCGTCTATAATCCTCCTGCTCCTTTAGGGGAAGTGCCACCTGTAATTCCAATATTTTTCCTTTCACTACTACTAAGCCTCTTCCCTTTTTTGGCTCTGGCAAAAGATGAACTCCTGTTTTTCTAAGAGCATCTTCATACTGCACTTTATCGGGAAATGACAATGCAATACAATCTTTGATACCCTCCCTGAAATAACCAGGAATTCCACGAATTCCAAAACCTCCTGCTGTAAAGAGAAAGTAAATACCAAGACTGTTACTATCCCGCATGAAATGATATAGTCTGTCCAAATAGATATCTTTTGTCTGCTCTCTAAAATTTTCAATATCATCCAATATTATGAGAATTGCTGGAAGTTCTCCTCCTCCCTGCCGGTAAGCCAGATAATTTCCTTCTTTTAACAGTTCTCTGCGTTCTAGCATAATTCTATCCAGCATATTAAAAAAACGTTCCAGTTTTTCTCCTTCTTCTGTTGTTACCACACCACCTGTTTGTTTTGCAGATTCAAAATTAGCAAGACGCTTACTATTAAAATCCAAAAGATAGAAATGTACTTCTTTTGAACTGTACTTCTTCATAAGCCCCAAAAGTACAGTTTCTACTAAAGTAGTTTTTCCAGATTGCGAACTTCCAAGAACTGCATAATTCCCTGTTTTCAAAAAATCTATTTGATAAGAAAATTGATTTTGTTCATCCGGATCATCACAAAGACCAACCGAAACATCAAGGGAAACTGTTTTGCAAACATTTCTTTCTTTTTTTAGAATATCTTCCTGAAAAACCATATAAGGAAGAGGTGGCATCCACAAACTTTTCACTTTTCCAAACTCTTTTTGCAATTCTGTACCAGACAAATATTCCATAATTGCCCCAAGTTCTGTTTGCTTACTTTCTTGTTGTTTTTCTCTAATCTGACCAAGCAATTCTTTGGAACCATTTTTTGTTAATAAAATCGCTGCATCCCGTTCTTTTTCCGGTTGGTAAGAGTCTCCTGTATATGCTGCCTGAAATTTCACAAGAGATTCTTCTCCTCCTACCTGCAAATATCCCTGTCCATAACCTGTCAAATAAGAGGCATCTGGCTTTCTTAATACTTCCATACTATCCTCTTTGGTCTGTACACGAAGACAGAGACGGAACCTGCTGTTACTCCATATATTCTCGTCCACCGTTCCACTTGGTTTCTGGGTAGATAAAATCAAATGCATTCCCAGACTTCTTCCCACCTGTGCTACATGTATCAATTCCTGTAGAAATTCCGGCACCTGGCTTTTCAATTCTGCAAATTCGTCCACTACCAAAAATAGATGTGGTACTGCTTCTGCTGCCTGACCATGCTGTTGCAAATAAGTATATTCGCTAATATGATTAATCTGATACTGGGCAAATAACTTTTGCCTTCTTTTATTTTCACTCTTAATAGCAAGCATTGCTCTTCGGATCTGGCTACCAGACAGATTTGTAATAGATCCTGCCACATGAGGCAACCCTTTTAATAGATTCGCCATTCCTCCTCCCTTGAAATCTATAAGCACAAAAGCTACCTCACTGGGACTATAATTAACTGCCAATGACAATAGATAGGTAAGAAGAACCTCACTTTTTCCAGAACCTGTTGTGCCTGCCAGAAGACCATGAGGTCCTCCTTTTTTTTCATGGACATCCAGATAACACAAACTTCCATCTGTCAATTTTCCAATACCAACTGCCATACTCTGGCTGGTGGTATTCCGTCTCCAACGTTCTGGAATTTTTAAATCATCCACACAAAATGCCTGATACATCTCTAAAAACCCCAGATGTTCTGGTAATTCCCCTTCCTGCCGATTACCACTTACCTGTATTGTGGCAAGTCTTTTGGAAAAACTGATAAGCGAATGAAGAGAAACTTTATCAAAATTTATTTTTTGTCTTGCTGTCTGTCCCTGATCTGTATGATATATACCTTGAAACACTTCTGAATTCTCTATGATATGTCCACATGCATTCGGTAAATTTTGGAAATTATCCACAAGAAGAAAAGTAGTTATTCCACTTTGTGTCAAATCTAAATATTTTCTCTGGTATTCTTCTTCCAATAAATCTGCAGATTCCAGAAATAATACTAGTTTTGGCAAGTTTTCTTTTTTCTTTATTATCTGGTTCCATGCATAAAGCAATTCGGCTGCTTCCTCTTTGTTTCCTGCCAGATAACGTTGTTTTCCGTCACCACTCCAAATATGAGGAAACCATTTTGCAAATTCCCAACGTTGCTGGCTTGCCCTTCCACATTCTTTGTATACAATCCCAATTTTTACATCTGTATAGCAATAGGATGCCAAAATTTGTGCCAGCATAGCATAAACAACTGGATATGCTCCTTCTTTTTCCTTTCCCCCTACAATTCCCCATAAATGGTAATCTTTTAGGGATATTCCTACCGGAACCTTCGAAAGCTTTGCAAAAACCTCTTTTTCTTTGTTCAGCCTTCCGAGCCAGCTTATGTCCCCTTGTCCATTGATTTCCACAGAAAAAGGTCTTTCTCCAAGTCCTAAACGTAAGAACCCAAAATCCTCCTGTTCTATATTCCGGTTCCATAATGCTGCACTTTGTTTTCCATAGTTACAACACTCTTCTGCCGAAGGATACCCTTCTGATAAAATTTTAACATGCTCCTGATACCGCTCTTGGATTTTACTAAATTCTCTTTGATACTTTCTTTCCTGTTCTATTTGTTGTAGTTCTTTTCTCTTTGTGCCTTTCCACAAAGAATCCAACACATAAAATCTTTTTCTTTTGGATACACATTGTTCTGTATCCTCACCAGAACTTGTTTCTGGAAGTGAAAGAAAAACCGGCTCTCTATTACATATTGGTAATTGCCTTGGTGCACGATGAAAATAGAATTCTTCTTCCTTATGCCATTTTTCACCTTTTGTAGCAATCTGCCCTTTCCATAGAGGCAACTGTTCACTTACTATAAACTTCTTTAGACCATAAACGCAGAGAATATCTTCCAATACTAAAATATGTAATCCCAAAATAATAATTTCTTCTCCGTAATCCAGCTTTTTTCTTCCATAAACCCGCTTTCCACAAGAAAAAATTCCATTTGTACTAAAATCTTCTATCCAGATACCATCTTCCTTTTTTTCCAACACACCATGAAATCCAGACACCAAATGAAAAAAATCATAACAAATCATATTATCTGTATTTTTTCCAATAGTTATTTTACAAGTATTTTCTAAAATATACTTTTGAAATACTGGAATTTGTCTGGAAACCTGAACTATGATAATAGATAAATGTTCTCCAGCTTTTGTTGTAAGTTCCCAAATATCTCCATTTTGTAAAGCAAAATCTAAATAGGGATATCCTTTCTTTTTTAAAAAAAATTCCTCTGATAAAGTAAAATACCATGCCCCTTTTATACTTTCCAACCTCAATATTTCATTATCTTTTGTGCCGTAAAAACTGCTTTCTAAAGAGATGGAAAAATTTCCATTTCTTAAATTTGGCAGTACATACTCCATACAGGCACACTTTGCATGTATCATCAAAATGGTTTGCACATTTTCCTCCTTATTGGCTATATTCTCTTCCATCTACGCCAATTAAATACGCATCAGGATTTTCTTTTTTCATTTGTTGATATAATTGTTTTATTTCTTCTTCTGAAACATTTGTATGATCAAGGGAAACATACTGCAAATGTGTAAGCTCCAATAACGGAGCAATACTGTTAATATTTTTGCAGTTTCTACACTCCAACTGTGTAAGATTTTTGCATTCTCCAAGAGGGGTAAGATCCGATATCTTTGTATTTTCCAAATGCAAATCTTGTAATTTCTCTAAATTACTAATTTCACTTAAGTCTTCTACTTTCGTAGAACCAATCCATAGAGAAGTAAGATGTTCTTTTCCTGCTAGCCAAGAAAGGTTTTTTATGGGATTTCCTGTAACATTGCAAATCGTGAGTTCCTTCAATTTACTAAGAGGTGAAAAATCAGATATTTTATTTCCACTAATATCCAAGATTAGAAGATTTTCCGCCCGATTAAGTTCCTTTATATCTGTCAAATGGTTTCCAGATAAATATAATTCACTAATTTCTTCCACATTGCATTTGCCTTCTATTAGAACCTCTTGCAGTTTTTTTATACCATTATTACTTTTCTTTATGACCTTTCTGTCTTTTTTTGGTATCAAAGAAGGTGCCGGTGTCGTCCTATTTTCTGTGGCTTTTTTTGTTATTTCTTTTTCTTTTGCATAAACACTTTCTACCTTATTCTGCTTTTCTTCTTCTGCATAAGAAACAAAATGTAGCCTGCCAAATCCCTCCACACCAGCTAATAAAAATGCTCCTCCAAACAAAAGAAACAACATAGCTGTTATGGCATGTACATAAATTTTATTCCAACCACTCCTTTGTTTCTTCCTGTAAAGGTCAAATTTATTTTCTATATGATTTTCCTTGCAAATCCTCTCTTCTTTTTCTGTTTCTTCCACTGGATTAGATGCTAAAGCCATGGTTTTATCTAATGTTGTATGAGATATCTTTGATTGTTCCAAACTTCCCTCTGCTTTTTCCAATGCCAAAAGGAATTCTTCTGGTGAAAGAAACCTCTCCTCTGGTAAGTATGCAACTGCCTTCTCTATGACATCTGCTAGTAACGAAGGAATACCAGAAAGTTTTGGAATCTTTTCTCCGCCCAACCTTCTTTTGATAGCTTGTGTCTTATTTTCGTATGTAATATGTTTTTGTATAAATGGAATATTTTTATGATTTAGATATGTATATAAAACAATGCCTAGTGAATAAATATCCACTCGCTTGTCGTATGTGCTACCCAGATAAACTTCTGGTGCCATATATGTATAAGATCCCTTTATAGATAAGTCTTTTGGACATTCCTGCATACGTCTTGCTATGCCAAAATCTCCCAACTTAAAATCTCCGTCTCTGGAAATGAAAATATTTGCGGGTTTTATATCCCTATGTATAATGTTATGCCTCCCACATACACATAATGCCTGACATAAATCCTTCCCCATTTTTATGACTTCCTCTCCAGTCATACTTTTCTGGGAAAGATATTCTTCCAAGCTGGTAAGTAACTCCATCCGAATGAAAATATCATAGCCGATTCCCTCTGTCCGCCTTCGGATCTCATGGTCTTCATAACTTACAATATTACTTTTTCCTTTTAATTGTGCCATCAGTGTTACTTCTTGGTATACCTCTTCTACCATATTCTCAAAATACTGCCAAACCTCTTCTTCTCCCAATCCTTCTGCAAAACACTGACGCACTTGCTGTTCTGTCTGTGGCACACCAATTACCTTTAATGCCGCATATTGTACCTCTCCGAAATCCTCTCTCTTAATCCGGTACACACTGCCAAAACTTCCTTCCCCCAGAAGTTCCTCCACATACCAATGATTCCACAATGGTTCCATATTATGTAATTGTTCCTGCTTCATGGCCTCACCTTACTTTTTACATTATAACTGTTCTATACCTGAACCGTTCCTCTATATTTTTCCTTAGGTATTCTATCAAAGAGAATTTTTTTTCACAAGAACAATTTTAATTTATTACAAGTTTGTTACTTTTTTCACTTTCTTGTCACACATTTTTCGGTCAAATCCTATTATTTTTTCTAAATATACAAATAAACTTTGTAAAAAATAACAAAGCACCTCTCCTGTCCTTTTGATTCCCCAGTTTACATTAGTGAAGAAAAAAGATATTGTCTCGTAACTATTCAGGTAGAAACACGCATTTACTGCGTGTTTCGTAAGAAAAAGTAAATGTTGTAATGTTTAAGCCCCTTCGCCGAAGGCGAATTATTATGGGCTTAAACGTAACTGTTCATGGTTCTGAACAGTTACACTGTCTCTATAATAATCCACAGAACAACAGTATCTTTTTCTATTTATTTGTTCTTTTTGTTTTTTCTCTTCCATCCTATAACCGCAAAGGCTATAAAAATTACAGCTATCACACCACACATTACCCATATTGCTATATGACTATTACCCTGTAGTGCTTTTTCATTTTCTTCTTTTACTAGAACAATGGTAGAAATAGCATCTACTGTAATGGTATCCTTTGCTTCTGCTAATACTTGTGTTCCAGCCTTTTCTCCATTGATATATACTTTCCAAACATCGGTATCTGGAAGTCGTACATCTATGTTCTTGTTATTTCCATTATGTACTACCATAATTTCCTTTGCCTTTTCGCCATTCGGACTTCCTGTAATGGTATATCCTATTGCGTTTCCTTTTAAATTTTTTAGGAAAACCAAATTATCTTGAATATCTTGTGTCTTTGTCATACGGAAAGCACCATGTGCCTTACGAAATGCAATCAAACCTTTGTAATATTCATAAACTTCTTTATTTGCAGTCTTTGTACTCCATTTTATGCTATTAGTACTGTCTGGCGAACGATAACTATTTGCATCAAAACCTTCTCCACTGGCAGCAGGTTTACTTCTAAGCAGTTCCTCCCCTGCCTGAAAAAAGGGAATTCCCTGTGCCGTAAGCACCATGGAAGCAGCAAGTTTGTTCATAGCTATCCTCTTCTTTTTGGAATTACCCGGATTGGACGTCGCAATTTTATCCCATAAGGTTAAATTATCGTGGCAAGATACATAATTAATACACTGGCTTGGTGACAAAGCCCATGACTTTTCAGATTTTGTCAATTTTTCTGTATCTATCTGGCTATGCTCTGTTGCTGCAACGATTCCTAATTTTACATCTTCCATATAGGCATCATTTCCAGTAACAAATCCCTTATCTTTTTCATCAAAGACATTTCCTTTTAAACCATCACGAAAATCATCACTAAAGGCAGCTATCCCATCTAATTTTGCTATATTTGCCTTTGTAGCACGGGCGGATTCCTCATATACAGAATCTCCTCCCGTCCATCCTTCTCCATAAATCATAATGCTTGGGTCAATCTCATCTAATGCCATTCTTATTTCATTCATGGTATCAATATCATGCACCCCCATCAAGTCAAAGCGAAATCCATCTACATGATATTCGGTTGCCCAATATACCACAGAATCTACCATAAATTTACGCATCATAGATCGTTCAGATGCAGTCTCATTCCCACAGCCAGAACCATTGGAGTAATTCTCACCATCTTTTCGGTAATAATAATCTGGTACAATCTTTTGAAAATTAGAGTCTTCAATATTATATGTATGGTTATAAACCACATCCATAATTACACGAATACCATTTTCATGGAGTTTCTGCACCATTTCCTTGTATTCTTTTACCCTTACATTTCCATCTGTTGCATCGGTGGAGTAAGAACCTTCTGGTACATTGTAATTTTGTGGATCATACCCCCAGTTAAACTGTCCATTATCCGACTTACTCTCATCTACAGAAGCATAATCAAAGGATGGTAAAAGATGAACATGTGTAACTCCTAAATCTTTTATGTGGTCTAATCCTGTGGATTCATTGTCTCCATTGACAGTTCCCGTCTCTGCCAATCCCAAAAATTTACCAGTATTTTGAATTCCAGATTCTGTATCAGAGGATAAATCTCTCACATGTAATTCATAAATAATTGCATCTGTGGCTTTCTTGAACTTTGGTCTTTCCTCTTTTTCAAAACCTTCTGGATCTGTTGCTTTCAAATCAATTACCATTCCCCGTTGTCCATTTACTCCAACTGCTTTGGCATAAGGGTCTACAGCTTCTTGTGTGATTCCATCAACTGTCACGCTATAGGTATAATAGATATTCAAATAGTCACCTATTGCTTCATGTACCCATGTTCCTTTTTCATCTTTCAACATTGGCAGGCTCTCCCAGACTTTATCTCCTATGCCTTCTTTATAAAGATTAAGGGATACTTCAGAAGCTGTGGGAGCCCAAACACGAAAACTGGTTTTTTCTGCTGTATAAACAGCACCTAAATCATCTCCTGTATAAGTAAATGCTTCTTCAAATTCCTCTGTTGAAAATGCTTCACTTATGGATACCAGACTGCTCACATGCCCCTCCATGTGTATAGTATAGCTGTTGCTAAAATCTACTTCATCTTCTATAATTAAAGATGCTTTCTTTTCCACACCAGGATTCTTTGACCAAACTTTTAACAATTTATATTCCGTTCCATTCTGATCAGTCAATTTCATCTTGTCTACCAGATCTTCTTTCGCTGTATTCATGGTATCTGCAACTTGGAATTCGATTTCACTTGCGGATACAAATTTTGCTTCCGAAATAACCGGGCTTTTAACAGCACTCGATTTCTTATAATATACTTCTTTATTCCCTTGAACAATATATACAGAAAGTTTATTTTTCTTTGCCATACTTAAGTCTATTATTCGTTCACTATCACAATCATTGCTCCCATCTGGCAATGTAATCATAAGTCCAGCAGTCTTAACCTTTTTCCTATTCATAAGACCAACTTGGAAAACACCACCAAATTTGTCCTTTTTCTGTACACGGTAGCTGCCGCCGTCTTCCCCTTCTAAGTGTACATAAGCCTCCATATCTTTATATTTCTTACCAAACCCATAAAAATGTACATCCAGTTTTAATGCATCTTTCTTCTTGTAAACATCCTGTCGTTGTTTTTGGTCTGCTTCAAAGTCAAAACTTTTGGCTCCCTCTGGAGCTTTATCTGTAAATTTTTCCTGATTACTGGTTACCCAGATTTCCGTAACTCCATCTTTTGTTTCCACAAAGCGGTCTTTCTCAATATCTTTTGCTTCCCAGTCATTTTTTCTGACAATAAATCCTACCTTCCCAGTCTTTGAAAGACTAACAACAGCTATCTTCCCAAATGAATCTTCTTCTCTGAAATCTATCTGTTTTCCGTCTTTTCCTTCCTCCCATACCCATAGATTCCAGCCTTCATAATCTCCATCTTCTCTGCCACCATAATGAATAATTAAGGTGTTTGCTGCTGCTTTTATGGTTGTGCTTGGTAATATCATCTGTCCTAACATACCAGAGATTGTCATAACAAGTGCTACAATCATAGATATAATTTTTCTTATCATAAAGTTTTAATCCTCCTTTTTCTTTTTGTGTACCTATTCCTATTTTAACACAATTTTACAAAAGAAAAAAGCTGTATCTTACACCACTACGTTCCAAAAATCCACTGCTTCCTACAATCTCCTCATCCATAATCCTATATAAATCCGATACTTTTACTCAATTGCAATTTTTCTCATAACTCAAATTCATAATTAAAAGCTGCAGCAATTTGAAAAAACATTGTTAAAATAGCTATTTTATGCTAATCTATATGTAGAGATATCTAATAAAATAAATAGGCAAAAATAACTCTATCAATAATGTTTATAATACTGAAGAAATAAGTTACAAAACAAGACGAAAAGTGTAAAACATATAGCATCTCTTTTGGAGATTATGATATTTTCAAGAAAAGGTGTAATATTGCCCTCTTTTTGTTTATATAAAATTATATTTTTAGGAGGAACAAAAGATGGGAAAAACGCACAAAGCAAAGAAATTTGAAGAGCTTCAATTACAAGATGATTTTATGTTTGGTATCATTATGAGAAAACCAAAGTACTGCAAACAATTTCTTGAAACTGTACTCAACATTAAAATCAAACGTATTGAATATCCCAAAACACAGGCTGCAATTGATTTAAGTGTACCTGCAAAAAGCATCAGGCTCGACATTTATGTTGATGATAACGAGGGAACAGTGTATAACATTGAAATGCAAACTACAAATCAAAGTGATCTACCAAAGCGTGTTCGCTATTATCATGGTATGATTGATTTAAACATTTTGGAAAAAGGTGCAGATTATGCGGACCTAAAGAAAAGTTATGTTATTTTTGTATGTACGTTTGATTTGTTTGGTGAAGGCAGACATATCTATACCTTTGAAAACCGATGCATACAGAATACGAAATTAGCATTGAAGGACGAATCAATAACTGTTATTTTGAATACAAAAGGTATAATGAATGATATCTCCCCCCAAATGCAGGCACTACTCTACTATATCGATGGCAATGAACCAACAGATGACTACACAAAAGAGTTGGAGAAAGCAGTACAGGAAGTAAGAAAAAATAAGAAATGGAGGTTGGACTATATGACATTGGAACGAAAGTTTTTAGAAATACGTAGAGAAGGTCTTGAAGAAGGTCGTGAAGAAGGTCGTGAAGAAGAACGTAAAAAAATAGCCTTTCACCTCTATAGAACGAACAAGTTTTCTGCAACGGAAGCTGCAGAATTATTGGGCGTTACAGAAAGAGAATTTGGGGAACTCTTCAAAGAATCTCAAAAGTAAATCCTTCTTTTCAAGGATAAACGGGTGTGTAAAAGCACTCGTTTTTTATGTTCAAATTTGACAGACACTGGCAATCCCAACACTTTGTATATTTTATATACTGTATCTGTCATTTTTGATTCAATTCCTGCATATTGTAGATTTCAGACCTTGAGAAATTCTATCCACCATCGAAAAACACCTCTTGTATAGACAAATCATCACATTGTTCCATCAAGGTTAAATACTCCTCGAAAGTGGAATAAACTCTTGAGATTCTCTAAATAATCTCTTCATCCATAAATTGACCTTCTTTATATTTGATATTTTTGTTACTGTTCACACCTATGGTGCTAACAGTAACGGAATCCAGCCTATTAAGAGTCCGCCTTCAGCGAAAGGCTGGATTCTTCGCTACCACTACTTATTCTTACGTACTTTACAGCAAGTGCAAAGTACTACCTCTGAACAATAACACATTTTTCTCACTCTCTATTTGAAGCTCTTTGTTTTCTGGAAATATCAATCTTTTATTTTTATAAACCTGCTCTCTTCATGCTTACAATGCCTATATAGCCAGCCGTATAATCTGTTATATAGACTGTAAATCTACAAAATTACCAGTCTGGCTCATCTCATGAAGCAGCTTGTTTTCTTTCTGCTTTACATTATTATATATAGAATAAGCTTTCTTTTCCTCATTCACTTCCTTCTGGTTATTTAGAAAATGCTGCAATTCTGAATACTCTCCTGTTTTACGAAGATTCTTTTCTCTTACATATTCCTGTCTAAGTTCCTTTGCTTGTTCCTTGTCTCCATCTTTCTCTGCTTCTGCAATCATTTTCTCTAAAGATAATTCAAAACGCAATTTCTTAATCTTTATGTTGCATCTGTCCTCCATGCTTTGTAGCTGTTGCAAGGAAATCTTCTTTTTAATCTCATCCATATCACTATTAGAAATCTCTAGTTTTTTATCTTGCAGATTTCCCTTCACTTCTTCTATATTCGATATGGTCTCTGCCTCCACAAGATACTGCATATCTCCTGCTAACTTGTAAGTATCTTCTCTCTTCTTTTCCTGTTCCTGCTGGCTTTGGGTGTCTATCTCATTATTCACTGTTCTCTCTAAAGTATGATTGCCCATACCCTCTAATTTTGTCTGCATTGGAACATTCCTTGTTCCTGTCATTCCTGCATAGTACATAATTTTCCTCCCTGAAATTATTCTTTTATTGTATCTATTCTGTGTCTGGACAGATACTTGTTATCTTATCGTATTATTTTTATCGGTATATTCTGTGTAAATTGTTACAGAAATATAAAAATTTAGCAAAACATTTACAGCTTTATTGTCTTTTGTTTCGTTTTTGTTAACTTCCACAAATCTAAGTATACTTCCTTTGCAAATATCATCAATTCGCTGTAACTGTTCAGAACTGCAAAAGTAATATACAAATTGCATAAATAAATTTATTTATTAAATGCAATTTGTATACTCACTTTTATTGGACTGATGTCCACATGAGAATATTTACCAGCCATTATGTGAAATTATTAGATACTATGTATATTCTGGAAAAATCCGAATGAGGGGTTCTGAACAGTTACAATTTAATATAAATTGATGTATAGAAAGATCCTAAAATACCTACATACCTTAGCTTCCTTTAAAAAACTATATTATTACTTCTATAGACTTATAATCAATATCCGTTTTTTCTAAATATTCATCTGGTAAAAGTTCATGTTTTACTGTGATATTTATTCCTCGCTCTCTTGCCAGCATAGCTACTGCAACACTATCATAAGCAAAATATTGTTCCAACTTTTTACCATCACGTTTCATTCTAGCTACATGATGTTTTAACATAAACTCCAATCCTTGGTTTAATTCTTTCTCCTCCCTTTGAATCAACCCCTTAAATGCACGGGCATGCCCATCTGCAAACTGCTTCATTCCACGTTTTGACTTATTTTCTTCTAGTTGATTAATGTATTTCATTGCATTTACTACATCATCTAAAATAACATATTTTAAGGCATAACCTAATAAGGTATTAGTTAAACAACTTTCTTCTTTTTCCTCTTCCTCAAAACTGCCCAAATAATTTGCCATTAATACCATTTGTTCTTTACAACCTGATAAAACAGCAAAGTATAATGTTTCATACGAGCATGTAGTCACCTCACTTGAATCAATATCATACATTTTATTTTTATACATCCTATAAAACCATTCTTGCATTTTTGAAGATTTAAAAAAATTCTCTTTTACAATATCATATTGCTTTTTGTAACATATTGCTATTTCTCCTAATATCATATAGTCAATATGCAACAATCCTACAATTCCAACTAAGTTTCCTTTTTTTTGCTCTATTAACTTATAAAGGCGTTTGATATCATCAATACTCTCTTGTTGTAATTTTTCAAATAATTCAATATCTTTCACTAATTTTTCTCACTTTCTCTACACATTTATTTACAATTTGTATTATAATTTGGCTTTAACATCAATTTTGCAGACAATATCTGCAAAATAAAAAATATCACTAATCTGCCACTGAAAGGTATGCAAAACGAAACATTATTACTACAAACGAATCATTTTCACATATATTTTAGTTTCACATACCTTCTATTTTTAGTAGCCACAGTACATGAAACAAATTCCATAGCAACCAATTCATTTAACAATTGCCTTGTTCTAGGTCCTTTTAACCCAATTTTTTCAGCTATTTCCTCTGTACTATATTCAACCTCCAGCTCCCTACATTCCAAAATTTACTTTTGTATATCTGATAAATCCATCAAACCATAATCTGCTGATTCTGCTGACTTTTCTGACAACAACTCAGCAAATCTCTCTAAATTAGAAAATGTTTCTTAATATGATTGCATTTTGATTTTTCACTTTGTTTAACTCCCCAACAAACTGGAATTTCTACTTCTACGCCAAAGATGTTATCCAGTAGCTTATCACTATAATTAAACATATCACGCTCGGAGCAAAATATAGAAATCTTATAAACTTCTGTTCTGCCTTTACGAATATAAAATTTAAAATATTAACAGCTAAAAGCGGTATAAATCCAAATGTTAATGTCATACCTGCTCCATCCCATGCTTCAACAGGTAACATTGCATTGGGATTTGCTATTGTAGTGTTATGAGTAAGGTATGGAATAGCAAAATCAATTAGACAGATAACTCCAATGATATTTATTACAATTATTAACAATGATAACGTTTTTCTTTCTCTCATAAGTTCCTCCTTGCAAATTCCAATTTGTCACTTTCTGTTACATTAAAATTATACTAATCAAACCACACATTTTCAATCCCCTATCCTTCCCCTACCTGTTGCTGTTCCTATGTTACTGTTCACACCTATGGTACTAACAGTAACTGAATCCAGCCTATCTATAATTTGCCTTCGGCGAAGAGCTGGATTCTTGGCTGTTCTATGTTTTGGCACATAGCTTGACAGCAAGTGTCAAGCTTGTGAGTGAACAGTAACGTTCCTGTTTGTAATATGAGGCATAAGCAATTATGGTTAAAATATATGAATTTGTAACAGTTCAGCCATGCAAAAGTATATGTGCAAATTGCACGAGGGAGCTTGCTCACAAAGGGCAAGTTGTACATATACTTTTATATGCTTAACGCCATACATGAATATTTTACTATGAAAGTCCTGACAAACGGCTGCATTTTGTGCAA
>JAAVHR010000121.1 GCA_014799595.1 Clostridiales bacterium
AGTGCGAGCTTGCTCGCATTTGGCGACTGCCGCGAGGGTCAAATACCCCGCCCCTTGGGGCGAACTTGCTAAAAAGAAGCTAGGTCATGCCCCGTAGCTTGCTGCGGGGTATTTGACTTAAGAGTATAACCTACTCTATTATTATTTTATTACTCTAACCTTTAATACACCATCAATTGCAGAAATCTTACTTACAATCTCATCAGATGCCGTTGCAGATGTATCAATAACAGAGTATGCATATTCGCCTCTTGTTTTGTCAATCATATTGTCAATATTAATACCAGCATCAGAAAATACTGCGGTAAACTGTGTCAACATATTTGGTACATTCTTATGACAAATAGAAACACGACCTGCAGAACCACAAACACCTGCATCACATGCTGGATAATTTACAGAGTTTTTAATATTTCCATTTTCAAAGAAATCAACTAGTTCATTTACTGCCATAATCGCACAATTATCTTCTGATTCTGCGGTTGATGCACCTAAATGAGGGAATGCAATGACATTCTTTGCTTTAGCAGTTTTAGCAGTTGGAATATCTGTTACATATTTTGCAATCTTTCCACTATCCAAAGCAGCAATCATATCATCATCATTTACTAATACATCTCTTGCAAAGTTAAGAACAATTGCTCCATCTTTCATCATGTCCATAGCCGCTTTATTAATCATGCCTTTTGTGCTGTCAAGTGCTGGAACATGTATCGTAATAAAGTCACACTCTTTGAAAATTTCCTCATTAGACTTTACAATCTTTACACTTCTGGAAAGATTCAATGCATGCTGTACAGATAAGTATGGATCACATCCGATTACTTCCATACCTAAATGTGTTGCAGCATTTGCAACTAAAACACCGATTGCACCAAGACCAATTACACCAAGCTTTTTACCCTGAATTTCTTTTCCTGCAAAAGCTTTTTTGGCTTTCTCCATATCTTTTCCAATATTGTCATTATCTTTGTTCTCATCTACCCAGTTCATTCCGCCTTTGATGTCACGGGAAGCAAGCATAAGTCCTGCAATCACTAATTCCTTTACACCATTTGCATTTGCTCCAGGGGTATTAAATACTACAATTCCCTTATCTGCACACTTGTCCAAAGGAATGTTGTTTACACCAGCACCAGCTCTTGCTACTGCCTGCAAATTATCGGACAATTCTAAATCATGCATTGCGGCACTTCTTACCAATACTGCATTAGCATCTGCAAAATTATCTGTTTTTTCATAATTATCTGTTAATAAATCCAAACCACAAGCAGCAATTGGATTTAAACAATTCACTTTAATCATCTTTCTTCACCTTTCTATATTACGCGTCTGTTAGTGTTCATACCTACGGAATCCAACCTATTTACAATTCGTTATCAGCGAAAGGACGGGTTGTTCTCTGCCATTACTTAGTTTTACGTACTTTGCAGCAAGCGCAAAGTATTACCTTAAACAGTTCTATGCGTTCTTCTTTTCAAATTCCTTCATGAAAGCAACTAACTTCTCTACTCCTTCTTTTGGCATAGCGTTGTAAATACTTGCTCTCATACCACCTACTGTTCTGTGTCCCTTTAAGTTTTCAAATCCTGCCTCTTTTGCTTCTGCAACAAATTTTGCATCTAAATCTTTGTCACCTGTTACAAAAGGAACATTCATAAGTGAACGGTCTTCTTTGCGGACAGTTCCTTTAAACATCTTACTCTGGTCTAAGAAATCATAAAGAACTTTGGCTTTCTCTTCATTTTTCTGTTTCATTACCTCAAGACCGCCCATTTTCTTTAACCACTTGAATACTTTTCCACAAATGTAGATACCATAACAAGGTGGTGTGTTATATAAGGAATCATTATCTGCCTGAGTCTTATATTTTAACATGGTAGGTGTTCCTTCTAGTACATCATCAGAAATCAAATCTTCACGAATAATCACAATAACTACACCTGCAGGTCCAATATTCTTCTGTACACCACCATAGATAATACCATATTTTGTTACATCTACTGGTTCAGATAAGAAGCAGGAAGATACATCTGAAACTAAAGTCTTACCCTTTGTGTTTGGTAATGTTTTAAATTTTGTACCGTAAATGGTGTTATTCTCACAAATATATACATAATCTGCATCTTCACTAATTGGTAAGTCAGAACAATCTGGAATATAAGAATACGTCTCATCTTCAGAAGATGCAACGGCATTTACTTTTCCATATTTCTGTGCTTCCTGATAAGCTTTTTTAGCCCATTGTCCAGTAATAATATAATCAGCAACTTTATTCTTCATAAGGTTCATTGGAATAGCTGCAAACTGCTGAGAAGCTCCACCCTGTAAGAACAATACTTTATAGTTGTCTGGAATATTCATCAAATCTCTCAAATCCTGTTCTGCTTCTTTGATAATTGTATCATAAGCTTTGGATCTGTGGCTCATCTCCATAACAGACATTCCTGTTCCTTTATAATCTAACATCTCCTCTGCGGCTTCTTTTAATACTTCTTCCGGTAATACTGCCGGACCTGCTGAAAAGTTATAAACTCTTCCCATTTGTAAATCCTCCTTTGATTTCACTTTTTGTGTATATTTACTATGAAAGTCCTGACAAACGGCTGCATTTCGTGCAAGCTTGCTTGCAAAGAAATGTAGACATTTGGCGGGCTAAACTGTATGAGTATGTAGGGCGACAGCCCAGAATACGAATACAGTTGGTGATTGCGGGAGTGTGAAACACGTAGCAATCAACTTTCATTCATAGTGGTTCCTAAAGATTATATAACCAAAAAATATTACAATCAAAAATCTCCTTTGATTATAAAATCTTACTTCTATGTTGTCTTTATATAGACCTAGGTTTTATTATAAAACTTTGTCTTTTTTTCGTCAACCTTAAAAAATCGTTACTGTTCACACCTACAGTGCTAACAGTAACAAAAAATCTAACTTCTACAGTAAATGCATGAGGTATAATCAATTTATTCTTTTTGGTTTACCCACTTTTCATACCTCTTTTATTAAACATAATGTAACTGTTCAGAACCATGAACAGTTACGTTCTAAGCCCATGAAAATTCGCCTTCGGCAAAGGGCTTAGAACAATCAAAATCTACATTTTGCTACGTAAACACGCAGTAAATGCGTGTTTCTACCTGAATAGTTACAACATAATATGCTTCTCCTAACATTCCATCAATTGTGGTACACCTTGCCACATCAATTGTGGCATCTCATCCAATTCATTTAAATATACATATATTATCTGGTTGTCACCAACTATGCCACTTTCTGGAATTTGTGTTTGCAATGTTATGTGATATATACCATTTTTCACATTAATTTGCATATTTTCATCACATTCCTTGTTCCACTCCATCAACTCATATAAATCTCTGATATAAATTTTCCCATCATCTACACAAATCCCTAACCGTATTCCAATTGGATATGCAGTTTCAATATGAGCATCCGGATATCCCTGACGAAATTTCAATATGTAATCACCTGGTGAACCAGTGCAAAATCCTACCATATCTCCTTTGCGTATATGCTCTGCAACTTTTGCTGCTTCCCAATATTCATTTTTCAAATAATCATATTTTTCTGGAATTGTTTTCGCAATTTCACCGGAATGAAATACTATTCCCATTCCTGCTATATATACAGGTACATCCACATTCAAGTTTTTCATAGTCTTTACGCTCCTTTACTATTTACTAAACCACAAATATAAAATTTACCTTTAACGAGGATGCACACAAGTGCCAAAGCAGCACTTGGTGCTTTACGAACCTTGCAGCAGAGTGCAAGGTTCTACCTAATCTTGCTATCCAATCAGCACTTTCTTTCCCTGAAAGGCAAATCCATACTTTCTTATTTTATCTTCTGGTATTCCCTTTGACACCAAATCTGTTGCATATTGTTTTTCTTCAATCTGTTCCAGTGCCGCAGATACCGTATCCTCAAGACTCTTCTCTCTTTTTTCATTATAAACCTTAAATTCCAGAATAATTGCATCATCTTTCCTGTTTTTCGGTTCTAAAATCACATCATATCTGCCAAATCCACTTTCCCGATTGGATAAAATGCTGTAACGCTCCCTTAAATCTACCATCACCCCTAGGACAAGCCCATGGTAAAAACGTTTTGGCTCAGTATATTCTGAAGGGTGGCTGCCTGTATCAAAGTAACTAAAAGTCTGCAATGCCACCCTGTTCATATAAGTGTTCATTGCATCGGTGTCATCTTGTAACAGAGCTTTGATAAATTCGTTATAATCTGATGTATATTGGGAAAACCAATCCTTAATCATATTTCGGAACATAAACAATACTTCTCTGTTTGTTAACACCATCTCATAAACAAATCCATCTCTTACATCATCAAAAACATAATTATTCACTTTTAAATAACCGCTGGCAAGTAGCAGGCTCCAGATTGCAGATTCCTTTTGTCCAAGCTGGTTAAAAACAATCTGTTCATCAATCTCTGCTGTCAAGGATTTCCCTTCTATTAGATCTTCCATGGTTTTCTTAATGTCGGGGCTTCCCTCCTTAATCAGTTTTCCTACTAAACTGTTGGAACTGGTATTTGTCCAGTATGGTCTGAACTGTTTCTTGTCCAGATAATTAATAATTGACCATGGATTATAAATGTCACTAAAACTTCCAAAAGTAAAACCGTCATACCAGTGTTTCACCTCTCCTTTTTTATCAGATAAATTAAACTCGTCAAGTGCTTCAAATACCTCTTGTTCCGTAAAGCCAAAACAGTCTGCATACTTTTCAGAAGTCGTAGTAACCACTTCCAGATTATTTAAATCAGAAAATATAGACTCCTTGCTTACTCTTGTAATCCCTATCATAATAGCACGTTCCAGATAAGGATTGGTTTTAAAAGTTGCATTGAACAAACCTCTGGTAAATGTCACAAGTTCCTCCCAATAACCATATATATAAGCCTCCTGCATAGGTGTGTCATATTCGTCCAATAAAATGATGACTTTTTTTCCATAGTGTCTAAAAAGAAAATTTGATAACTTATGAATTGCCATTGTCGCAATATCATCTGGCATATTATATTGATATTTTATTACTTCATGTATATAATCTTTTTCTGTATCTTCTAATTCTTCACTATCAAAAAGGATTCGATAATTGTTGTACAGTTCAGAAATTAACTGACTAATCCGCCTTTTGATACCTTGATAACTGCTTTCTTTGACATTGGCAAAGGACAGACTGATGACTGGATAAGTCCCCTGTAGTTTCTGATACTCTGGATATTCCCAGATAGACAGTCCCTCAAATAAATCCCCTCTGTCTGCATAACGATTGAAAAAGAACTGCTCTAACATGCTGATGGTTAAGGTCTTTCCAAAACGTCTTGGACGGGTAATCAAAGTCACTGTATCTTCATTTTCCCACCATTCTTTTATAAAATTTGTCTTGTCAACATAAAAACAATTTTTCATTCGAATGCTCTCAAAATCCTGATTTCCTATGGAAACAGTTCTTGTCATTGAAGGCCCTCCCTTTAACAAAAAAATTACTCTATTGTATGAATTTCTTCTTTTTTAATACATTCATAACATACACTAAACCCATTATAGACAATATTTGTGGGAAGTACAATATTTTTTCAATTTTAAATGGGCTGGTTTCTTAGCTGTTCTATGTTTTTGGCACATAGCTTGACAGCAAGTGTCAAGCTTGTGAGTGAACAGTAACCAAACATTTTCACTCTATTGTAGTGGTAACACTTCAACAAAATAGCATTTTAGGATGTTGACCAGAATCCTTGATGAGCCTCCATACTATTTGGAATTGTTAGAAGCCGGAAAAGGGAGTCTTAGGACAGTATCGGCTTATGAAAAAAGCAAATATGGTAATGCCGAATGACATCAGAGTATATGCACAGAAAATGTTTATGGAAGGACCGATCGTATAAGCAAATACACCTGAATGCCCGTTTAATTAGCTCATGGGCTGATTTCCTTGATTCTGTGTTAATTTTATCTTGCCTATCACTCACAACATTATGACCATTACCGTTATAATTACTGTTTGTATTATTGGTAGAAATAACTCATATTAATCTTTGTTCTTTTAATGCTTGTGAGTGAACAATAACATACATTTTTCAACATTACAATTGTGTTCTTTTGGATTTTATTTTTTATTTTTTAAGAAATGCTGCACATTTGTGACACTAAATTTATTAAAAATTTTGTTGTATAATTAGAAAGGAGGAAGATATTAAAGCATTTCCACTTATATCTTCCTCTTGAATAATCAAGATTTAATTAAGAATAGCACCTTTTTTGAACTTTTGGGTGCTATTCTTTTTTATAATGACAATCTTCAAATCCAATATACAAAAAAATTAACTTAAAGTAAGTTTCCTTTGTTTTTGTCCTTTTCCTTTAGCTGCCCATTCTTTATCATTTCCGCCTTTATCCCTTCAAGCTTTTCTTTTGGTAAATTCGTAAATTCCATAATAAGTGAAATCTGCATGTTTCCCAGCAGCATCTTCTTTGCACTGGCAATATTCGCCTGTTCTATTCCTTGTTCTATTCCTTGTTCTATTCCTTGTTCTATTCCCTCATTCCTAATCTGCTTTGCCTCATAATCCAATATCTTTCCACCCATAACCTCATTCACTCCTTCCATTACATTCTTATATTTCCTTGCCAGATTTTCCAACACGATCTTTAACATCTTAGTAATCGTAAATCTTGTAAATGTATCAATCTTGTATTCTGTACACAATTGCTCTAACCTGTTTTTGATATATCCATATTCTTTCTTTAGTATTTCCAGCCCTTCTGGACTGGTATTATATTCCTTTAGTCGGCTTTCATGGTTAAAAATATAAAATGGTATTAGAAACAATAAATTTTTATCAAATATTTCTTTCAATGTATAATTCTGCACTTTCATGACTGGTATATCATAACTTACATCACCACCTGGTGTCTTCATATAAATTTTCATATTGTCCGGTGTATTTTTATTACTTCTAAGAAATAATACCGATGCATGAGGAAATTCCACTTTCAGAACATTTCTTTCTGTCTTTCCCTCATCTAAATTTGTGTCCCATATTCAAACATCCTCACAAGCATGCTGCTGTCGCTAGTACTTTGCTGTAGATTACTTTCAAATTCTTCTATTTTTTCTATATTAACTGTATCAAATTTTGAAATCAACATTTTCATCATGCCTCTAACTCTTCTTTATAAACTACAGCTCCAAACAGTAAAACAACAAAAATTTTCCCCTTATTTATCTATATAACATATTTAAAAACTCAGAAAAATTATCACATAATTCTATCTCTTCTGAATCCTCATGATTCCAAAATACAATTTTACAATTATTTAATCCCATTTTTTTATAGCATATATAGTTCCCAAAAGGATCCCTTGCAATGGGAAATAAATTTTTTATTCCTCTTCTGCACACAACATTATATGCAAACAAAATAGATTGTTTATCTGATTCATCAAAAGATAGTAAGTTGTTAATACATTCCTCATCATCTAACAATTCAAATGTATGTATATTTGGATATCCTCCATCATTCTCTTTCATAATATCAATAAAATCATTTGGAAAAGTAAAACCCAATTTTTCTTCTACCCTTCTTATGTCTTGCTCTGTCGGCAAATAATTATTTTCATATTTTTTCCATGTTATTCTTTCCATATTCTGTTATTCTCTCCATATTTAATTAATCCAATGTTATTCAAGATTTTAAACATAAACGAATTCCTATATCAGCCAAAGGCTGATATAGGAATCTGTTATGCTCATTATAAAAACTGTAACCCTATTTTTCAACATTAGTTTTCCTATTATGACTCTTTCTTGTTCAAATCTTCCTCGGTAAATACCTCGCCAATTGCTGCTCCAGGAGCAACCATTGGCCATACCTTTTCATCTTGGTCAATGACACATTCAATCAGAACAGGCTCTTTCAAGGAAAGAACTTCACGTAAAACAGACTCTACTTCTTCTTTCTTTGTGATACGATATGCTTTTGCTCCCATAGCTTCTGCCACTTTTACAAAATCTACCTTATCTTCTAAAACAGTTTGTGAATAACGTTTCTCATAGAACAAAGTCTGCCATTGGCGAACCATGCCAAGCACATGGTTATTCAGTACCACCTGGATAATTGGAATATTATACCGGGTTGCTGTTGCAATTTCATTCATATTCATACGGAAACAACCATCACCAGCAATATTAAATACTGTTTTTTCTGGCATTCCAACCTTTGCTCCAATGGATGCTCCCAAGCCATATCCCATGGTTCCAAGACCACCAGAGGATAAGAAAGTTCTTGGTTTCTGATATTTGAAATATTGTGCTGCCCACATTTGATGCTGTCCTACATCCGTTGTGATAATGGCATCTCCACCAGTAATTTCATGAATCTTTTCAATTACATAAGGTCCAGTCAGGCGATCTTCTGGATAAGTAAGCGGAAATTTCTCTTTCTTTTCCATTACTTCTGCTACCCAAGCACTATGGTCTTGCTGTTCTAATTTGCTGTTTAAGATTTCTAATACTGCTTTACAATCTCCAATAATGCTGGTATTTACATGGATATTTTTATTTACTTCTGCAGGATCTACATCAATATGTAAGATTTTTGCCTTGCTGGCAAATTTCTTAGCATTTCCTGTAACTCTGTCAGAAAATCTTGCACCAATGGTAACCAATAAATCACAATCCGTTACACTTAAATTTGCTGCTTTGGTTCCATGCATGCCAAGCATACCTACATAATATTTATGTTCTCCATTAAATGCACCTTTTCCCATCAAGGTATCTGTAACTGGTGCATCTACTTTCTCTACAAACTCTGCCAATTCTCTGGAAGCCCCAGAAATTACAGCTCCTCCACCTACAAACACCATAGGTTTCTTTGATGCCTTAATCATAGAAATTGCTTTCTCTATATCTTCTTCACGAATAGTCTCTGTAACACGGTTAATAAGCTTTGGTACAACTTTTTTATACTCTGTTTTAGCTGCTGTAACATCCTTTGTAATATCTACAAGAACTGGTCCAGGTCTGCCGGTTGCTGCAATAGCAAAGGCACGACGGATAGTTCCAGCTAATTTTTTTACATCCTTTACAATAAAGCTGTGCTTTGTAATTGGCATTGTCACACCTGCGATATCTACTTCCTGAAAACTGTCTTTTCCAAGAAGCTGGTTAGTAACATTGGCAGTAATTGCCACCATTGGCACTGAATCCATATATGCGGTTGCAATTCCTGTTACCAGGTTCGTTGCTCCAGGACCACTGGTAGCCATACAGACACCTACTTTTCCAGTTGCTCTTGCATATCCATCTGCGGCATGGGAAGCCCCCTGTTCATGGGATGTTAAAATATGAGTAATCTCATTTTGATGTTTGTACAATTCATCATAAATATTTAAAATTGCTCCACCTGGATACCCAAATACAGTATCCACACCTTGTTCTTTCAAACATTCTACTACAATCTGTGAACCATTTAACTGCATTATACCCTCTCCTTATTTACTCTGAAAGTGTTATCGATAGATATATCAATTGGTTTGTGCTTGCACAAGAACCAATTGATATATCTATCGTAGAACCTAATGTGTATGAGCATGTAAGGCGATGGCCTGGAATGCGAATACACATTAGGCGGTTACGAGAGCATATAGTGCGAAGTAACCAACACTTTCATTTATAGTGGTGCTGCCGAAGGCAGCATATAGTTTACTACTGTTATCTTATTTCTCCAAAATCGCACCACGGTTTCCAGAGGTTACCATCTTTGCATATCTTGCCAGATATCCTGTGGTTACCTTTGGCTCTTTTGGTTGCCATTTTTCTTTTCTCTTTTCTAATTCCTCATCGGAAAGTTTTACATTCAGGGTTAATCCTGGAATGTCAATCTGGATAATATCTCCCTCTTCAATCAATGCAATTGGACCTCCCACTGCTGCTTCTGGGGAAACGTGTCCGATAGAAGCTCCTCTTGATGCTCCTGAGAAACGTCCATCTGTAATCAATGCGACAGAAGAACCAAGTCCCATACCTGCAATTGCAGAGGTAGGATTTAGCATTTCTCTCATACCAGGTCCGCCTTTTGGTCCTTCATAGCGGATAACCACAACATCTCCTTCTACAATCTTTCCGCCCTTGATTGCTGCAATCGCATCTTCTTCTGATTCAAAGACTCTTGCAGGTCCTTCATGTACCATCATCTCTGCAACAACTGCGGAACGTTTTACTACACTGCCATCAGGTGCAAGATTACCTTTTAATACAGCAAGACCACCTGTTACACTATATGGATTGTCAATTGGACGAATTACTTCTGGATTACGGATTTCACATCCAGCAATATTTTCTCCAACGGTCTTACCTGTAACAGTAATACAATCTTTATTTAACAAGCCCTTCTTATCTAATTCATGCATTACTGCATAAACTCCACCAGCTTCATTAAGATCTTCCATGTAGGTAGGGCCTGCTGGTGCTAAATGGCAAAGATTTGGTGTTTTTTCACTAATTTCGTTTGCATAAGCTATATCAAAATCAAATCCAATCTCATGGGCGATTGCAGGCAAATGCAACATACTGTTTGTGGAACATCCAAGAGCCATATCCACTGTTAATGCATTAATAATGGCATCTTTGGTCATAATATCTCTTGGACAAATATTTTTTTCAAGCATCTCCATAACTTTCATACCTGCATGTTTTGCAAGTTTTAATCTTTCTGAATATACAGCCGGAATTGTTCCATTACCTGGTAATCCCATTCCAAGAACTTCTGTTAAACAGTTCATACTATTTGCTGTATACATACCAGAACAAGAACCACAGGTAGGACATGCTTTATTTACATATTCATTGACACCTTCTTCATCTAATTTGCCAGCCGCATGAGCACCTACTGCTTCAAACATACTAGAAAGGCTGGTCTTATGTCCCTGCACATGTCCTGCAAGCATTGGACCACCACTGACAAATACGGTAGGAACATTCACTCTGGCTGCTGCCATTAAAAGTCCTGGTACATTCTTATCACAGTTTGGCACCATAACCAATGCATCAAATGCATGTGCCATTGCCATACATTCTGTAGAATCCGCAATCAGGTCTCTGGTTACTAAAGAATATTTCATTCCCTGATGTCCCATGGCAATACCATCACAAACAGCAATTGCTGGGAATACAATTGGTGTACCACCTGCCATGGCAACTCCCATTTTTACTGCCTCTACTATTTTATCAATATTCATGTGACCTGGCACAATCTCGTTATAGGAACTTACAATACCTACTAATGGTTTTTGTAATTCTTCTTCTGTTAATCCTAATGCGTTAAATAATGATCTCTGAGGTGCTGTCTGCATCCCCTTTTTTACTGCATCACTCTTCATGATTCTCTTCCTTTCTATACTTTGTATATCTTATGCCACTCTAATCTAACTACAATCTTTCGCAGATTAAATCTCCCATTTCCTTAGTTCCTACTTTTGTCATACCTTCTGACATAATATCAACAGTACGGTATCCATCCTCTAATACTTTCTTTACTGCTGCCTCAATGGCATCTGCTGCCTCGTCTAAGTCAAAGGAAAAACGAAGCATCATTGCTGCTGATAAAATGGTTGCAATTGGATTGGCTATATTCTGTCCGGCAATATCTGGTGCAGAACCGTGGCTTGGTTCATATAACCCAAACTTTGTCTCATTTAAACTTGCAGAAGACAACATACCAATAGAGCCTGTTACCATACTTGCTTCATCTGATAATATATCTCCAAACATATTTTCTGTTAAAATCACATCAAATTGCTTTGGATCACGTACTAACTGCATAGCACAGTTATCTACTAACATATGCTCATAAGATACTTCCGGATAATCTTTCGCCACTTCTTCCACTACCTTTCTCCAAAGACGGGAAGAATCCAGTACATTTGCCTTATCTACACTGGTAACCTTCTTGTTACGTTTCATAGCTATATCAAATCCACGTTTTGCAATTCTGCGAATCTCATTCTCGTCATAAGTAAGGGAATCGTAAGCTTTGCGTACTCCATTCTCTTCTATGGTCTTTCTCTCACCGAAATATAATCCTCCTGTAAGTTCACGCATAATCATCATATCAAAACCACCTTCGGTGATTTCTTCTTTTAATGGACAAGCTCCCTTTAATTCCTCATAAAGATATGCCGGTCTAAGATTAGCAAATAAATTTAGTGCTTTTCTAAGGGCAAGCAGACCTGCTTCTGGTCTCTTGGAAGGTTCTAATTTGTACCATGGAGATGTACTAGTATTTCCTCCAATCGCTCCCATAAGAACCGCATCACTTGCTTTACAATCTGCAATTGCCTCATCAGTCAAAGGTATTCCATGTACATCTATAGATGCTCCACCCATCAATACCTCTTTATAATCCAAAGAAAATCCAAACTTCTCTCCTGCCTTATCCAGCACTTTTTGTGCTTCTGTTACGATTTCAGGACCTATCCCGTCCCCTTTAATCACTGCCACTTTATAATTCATGTGCAATCTCCTCTTTCTATGTGTCATCTCCCATTGTTATTCACTTTGTCCAAATATACTTATTGCAAAATTTCCTTAATAGGGTATAGTAATCCCAGAATAACAAGGTTTTCTTTTCATCTCAGTATACTCTTTATACAAACAGGTTGTCAAGACTTGGTGCTATTTCCCAAACAAAAGAGGCGTATGAAACTGTTACATCTCATACGCCTTTATACCAATTTGTACACAACGGCAATACTATTTTCTAATATCCTTATATACATTAAAACCGAAACGTATTCTCATCTATTCTTATACTTTCTCTTTCTTGTGCGGTTGCTTCCAGCAGTGGCTTTTTCCCAAATCCAAACATCGCTGCAAAAATAGATCTTGGGAATACCATGATTGCTGTGTTGTACTTTGTTACTATATCATTATAAAATTGGCGTGCCTTTACAATCTTATCCTCTGTTTCCGATAATTCTTGTTGTAATCGCAAAAAGTTTGTATTTGCCTTTAATTTTGGATAATTTTCACTGACTGCCATAATTTTGGATACTTCCTTGCTTAATTTGGCATTAAGCTGGTAAGCTTCATTTGTATTCGATGCCTGCAACACCTTACTCCTTAATTCGGTTACTGCTGTTAGTGTCCCTTTTTCATAATTTGCATATCCCTTTGTGGTTTCAATTAAATTTGGAATCAAATCCGCTCTTCTTTTTAGCTGAACCTCCACCTGTGCCCCTTGGTTGTCTACTCTGTTTCTTAATACAACCAGACCATTATACATTTTAATAATAGCAAAAAGTAATATTACAATAATAGCAGCGACTATTGCAAGAATCATGTTTCCTGTCATAATTTCTTCCTCCTTCTTATAATATTATCTACAATCCGCTGATTTTCTTCTAATACAACAGCATAAATTAGATAATCATCCCATAAAACAACTTGTTCCTGTTCTGCTTCACTCAGATTAGAATAATCATGAATAAAGTTTTTCATTCCATAAATACACTCTGCCATTTCATTTCCAAGATCTGTTCTTTATGATACTCCCCAGACATCAGCCTTTACATCCCTTCTGTCCTATATCTGTTCTCAAGGCAATGTATCCATCTTCCATTGCTTCTTGTTTTACAAGCTCCTGCCATCCATTGTCATCTTCCATAGAAAATGTATGATGTACCAGCTCTTCAATTAGGTATGTATCACTTTTTCTTAGAGGAACATCTTCTAAGTTTTGTGCCAAAAATTGCCCGTTTGTTTCTTTTAAAATTCCCAAAGCTACTGGCATTAACCAAACCAACCTATCCCACAAAACAATTCTGTTTAGTAATTTACTTTGAAATACCTTTTTCTTTTTCATTTTCCCTCCTTTCTGCCAAACATATTTAGCCCAAATTAAGAACAAGGTGGGCAAGCCCACATCAACTCCCCTAACCCCTCATTCATGAGGGGATTGCACACTTTGCGTGCCAGATGCG
>JAAVHR010000122.1 GCA_014799595.1 Clostridiales bacterium
GCAACATCATCCACTCCATTTGCTGCATCATCTAACAGGCTATCATCCCCATTATTTCCTTTGGTATCATTATTTGTATCATTCGTTGTTCCACTATTATTTGTGGTATCACCATTGTTGTTTCCATTAGTACCATTGGTGTCTCCATTTGCTCCGTTTGTACCATTAGTATCTCCATTTGTTCCATTAGTATCTCCATTTGTTCCATTGGTATCCCCATTTGTACTATTGGTATCTCCATTTGTTCCATTGGTGTCTCCGTTTGTTCCGTTATTTGCATTTCCTTCTGTGGCGGAATTATTATTATCTTTTCCATTAGATCCACATGCTGTTAGAGCAAAACAACTAAGACAAAGACACACCATCATTCCTAACCATTTCTTTTTCATTATATCTCCTCCTAAATTTATCAAGATAAATCTAGTATTCCACTTTTGTCTTAGTTTATTCTTCTATAGAGAAAAAACTAATAAAGTCTATTCAAAAGCAAAAAAACCTTACAAAGAGTTTTTCTCTATGTAAGGTTTTTTGTAACAATCATCTTTATTTCATTAATAACATCATAATTTCATTGCTTCTGGCAACAAACTTAGTCATTGCTTCCGCTGGCAAAGGTCTTTGTGCCAAAGCTGCTAAATCATACAGCTGTTCACAGAACATTGGTACATTCTCACTATCTTTATTTTCAAAAATATATTTTACAAGACTATTATTAGCATTTAACACCAAAGTTTCTCCCTGAGCACCAAACATAGCCGGATCCATGCCTGCTCCCATACCATACATCTTCATCATATCCTGCATTCTTCTGCTGTCTTCTGACAAAGTAATCATAGAAGAAACTGCTTCATTCTTTAGCTTGTTCACTTTTACATCTAAGTTTTCTTTTCCAAGAGCCTTACGGAATACTTCTGTTAAAGTTTCCTGTTCTTCTTTTAGATCTTCCTCACCCACTTGTTCTGTAAAATCTTCGGTAAGTTCTGCATCAATTCTCTGGAAACGAATCTTTTCATCGGTCTGCTCTAACTGGGAAATAAATGGCTGATCGATATTATTTGTCATAATAAGAGCATCCATACCCTCTTCTTTGAACATCTTAATGTATTGGCTCTGCTGCTGTTCATCTGTAACATAGTAAATGATATCTTTCTTTTCTTCTGTATTTTCAGAAGTTTCTTCTGTCTTATTCTCATCAACTACTTCAGCATCTACTGTATTTCCATCTGCATCTACTGCCTCAGCATCCTCTCCCTTAGAAGCTTTTAAATATTCTGGAAGAGTAATATAATTACCCTCTAAATTTTTAAAGATAATAAAGTCTTTCATCTTTTCTCTAAACTTCTCATCTTTTAAGCAGCCATATTTAATAAATGGATTGATATCATCCCAATATTTTTCATAACTTTCTTTTTCTACCTTATACATACCAGATAGTTTATCTGCTACTTTCTTTGTAATATAATCAGAAATTTTCTTTACAAATCCATCATTTTGCAATGCACTTCTTGAAACATTCAAAGGAAGATCTGGACAATCAATTACACCCTTTAATAACATCAAAAATTCTGGAATAACTTCTTTAATGTTATCTGCAATAAATACCTGGTTATTATAAAGTTTAATAACACCTTCTAAGTTATCATATTCTGTATTTACTTTAGGGAAATATAAGATACCCTTCAAATTAAATGGATAATCCATATTTAAGTGAATCCAGAACAATGGCTCCTTATAATCTTTAAATACTGTACGGTAAAAATCTTTATATTCTTCTTCTGTACACTCATTTGGATGTTTCATCCAAAGTGGCAGAGGATTGCTGACAGAAACCGGACGTTTGTTGATTTTTGCTTTTTCTTTTGCTGGAGAAATCTCAACAACTTCCTTTTCTCCCTTTTCATTTTCTCTCTCTTCTGTTTTCGCTTCTTCGGTGAAACGCTCAACAACCACATCATCTTCTTTAATATCAGCCGCATCAATAGTTTCATATTCTTGTTCTGCATTGGCTTTCTCAAAGAAAATTTCCACAGGCATGAAAGAACAATATTTTTCTAAGATTTCTTTTACACGGTATTCATTGGAAAATTCATAACTGTCTTCATTCAAATATAATGTAATCTCTGTTCCCCATTCTTTCTTAGTTCCTTCGTCCATAGTAAAATCGGTTCCACCAACAGATTCCCAGAATACTGGAGCAGCTCCTTCTTTATAGGATAAAGTATTGATGGTAACCTTGTCAGCTACCATAAATGCAGAGTAAAATCCTAAACCAAAATGTCCGATAATCTGCTCTTCATTGGTCTTATCCTTATATTTTTCAAGGAAATCGGTAGCTCCCGAAAAAGCTATCTGATTAATATATTCTTTTACTTCATCTGCTGTCATACCAATACCAGTATCAATAAAAGTCAATGTCTTTTCTTCTGCATTGGCAATAATACGAATGGAATTTTTATAATCATTCGGAATGGTTACTTCACTAATTAATGATAATTTTTTTAATTTTGTAATTGCATCACAACCATTAGAAACTAACTCACGCACAAAAATATCATGATCAGAATATAACCATTTTTTTATAATTGGAAAAATATTTTCTGAATTAATGGACAAACTACCTTGTTCTCTACTCATAATAAAAACACTCCTTTTTGTAACCTTTTCTTAAATTTCTAAACTTCAATTATCTTCGCATTTGAGTTTGTATCCTTATCTTAATACGACCAAAAAGAAATGTCAAGAAAAATATTAGCACTCATTCAGAATGAGTGCTAATAAATTAAATTCTATCCTGTTCCATCTCTTGAAATACTACCACAGAACGAGCTTTCACCAGATAGGAATCTAAATTCTCTATCTTATTATCCTTTGTCTTTCTCTTACTTTTAGAATCCTCCTTAAACAGATTAACCCTATCTGTATCCATAATTACTTTCCATTTCTTTCCCTTTGGCAATTTTGGTAAATCAAACTTATGATCGTCCCAATGCATATTATATGCAATATAGAACGACTTATCTGACTCCCGCTTGGAAATTGGGGCATATTTCCCATACAACATTACACCAAGTACTCTGCTGTAATTATACAATTCTGGATACCATGGTTTCGTTCCATGAAAGGAAATATCGGGACAACCACAGGCAATGTAATCTGTTCCCCGAAGCCCTTTTGGTGCCGCAAAAACAGGATGTTCCTTCCGAAGGGCAATCAAATTCTTGGTAAACTTTAAAATCCGCTGATTCATAATCTGTAATTTCCAGTCTACCCAGCCAATTTCATTATCCTGGCAATACGCATTGTTATTTCCCAACTGGGTATTGCCAAACTCATCACCAGCCATTAGCATTGGGACACCCTGGCTCAAAAATAACATAAGCAGAACATTTTTAATTTGTTTTAAGCGAAGCTGCAAAATTTGTTTCTTCTTGGTAGGGCCCTCCCATCCACAGTTCCAACTATAATTATAATCTGTCCCATCTGCTCCATTTTCTCCATTTGCCTCATTATGTTTCATGTCATAAGAAACCATGTCCAAAAGAGTAAATCCATTATTAGTACTTACATAATTAATAACCGACTGCTGTGGCTCATTCCGGCGGAACCGCTGCATAAACGTTTCTGTCTGTCCTTCGTCACTCTTAAGAAAACGTCTGGCATCTACCATAAATCCATCATTATATTCTGCCAAAGTCCTCTCTTCCACGATTTCATAACGATTGTAAATATCTCCAAGATTCCAAGTAGTCGCTAAAAATTTTGTTCTTGCCAGATAAGGATCTGTTACAACCATTTTTCCTAAAACAACCTCATTATTAATCTTAAAACCATCAATACCAAAAGTACGCACCCAATAACGTAAACAATCCAGGATTAAAGTATAATTCGTTCTATATGCAAAATAAATTTCCATAAGAACCTGTATTCCGTTCTCATGGAGTTTATTGACCATACGGCTGAATTCTTCTATCGGATGTTCCTTATCCATAGCATACGATGTTTTTGGTGCAAAATAATTAGCTTTTTCGGTATATCCCCAGAAATTTACCATTGGATATGCAATACGGCTTCCTGTTTCTTTATCCACAGTTTGCTTTGCATAGCGAAATCCAATAATATCTCTGTCTTCTTCTCTAATCGTCTCATCAAATTCATAACAAGGCATAAGCATAATACTATTAATGCCAAGACGCTTCAAATATCCTATCTTCTCCTCAATCCCACGAAAAGTTCCCCGTGCCTTGACTTTAGAAGATTCATGCTGTGTAAATCCCCGGACATGTAAACGGTATAAAATCATTTCGTGAAAAGGTAAATATAAAGGTTCTCCCATAGGTTTTGCATTTTCAACTGCTACACAATGTACTAATTCCTCTTGCTTTCTAGTCCGTGGTTCTCCAAACTTTTCCCTGCCTCGTAACTGCTTTGCATAAGGGTCCAACTTTATCTTTCCATCCACTTCATATACATATTCCACCTCTTCCTCCTTAGAAAAGGTCAATAAAACAGAAAAGATTCCTCCCACAGAATACGTTTTGTCATAGGTAATACTATAAAAAGGTGCATTTTCTCCCTTATGAAACAGATGTAGAACTAATTTTCTTGCTCTATTCACAGCAATTGAAAATTGCCATTGCCTATGTCCAACTTTTTTAGAGCCTAATGGTAAGCCATCTCCTTTTGATACACTTACTACATCCACCAGCTTGCCACCTCCTTACCCTTTGCTTGCCTCTATTTTTTCTGCTAAATTATTCAAATATACCCAACGATCCATTTTTTCCTCTAATTGTCGTTCCAGTTCTTCCTTTTGATTCGTCAATTCCTGTAATTTTACAAAATCTCTGGAATTTACTAAAATTTCGTTTTCAAATTTTTCGATTTCTTCTTCCAGATTTGCAATATCCTCATCAATTGTCTCATATTCACGTTCTTCTTTATAAGTAAATTTTAGCTTCTTTTCCCTAACTTTTTCGTATTTTTTTCTAGGTTTATCTAGTGAAACATCCTGTTTCTCTTTTGTATTCTCTTTTTGTATTATATTCCAATAATCCGTAAATCCACCTTCAAATTGTCTTACTACACCACTTCCCTGAAATGCAAAGATTCTCTTTACCACACGGTCTAGAAAATACCGGTCATGAGAAACTGTAATCACAATTCCTGGAAAATGATCTAAATAATCTTCTAAAATACGAAGTGTCTGAATATCCAAATCATTGGTAGGCTCATCCAAAATCAATACATTTGGTGCTGCCATAAGAATCTTTAATAAATAAAGCCTTCTTCTCTCTCCTCCTGATAATTTTTCTATAGGTGCATGCTGCATAGCTCCCGTAAACAAAAACCGCTCCAACATCTGTGCTGCACTAACACTTCCATCCTCTGTCTCCACATATTCTGCCACATCACGAATATAATCTATGACTTTCCAAGAGGGATTCATACTTTCACATTCCTGTGAAAAATATCCAATCTGCACAGTTGGCCCTATCTCTATATTTCCATTATCGTAGTCTTCTTCCCCTACAATCATTTTTAACAAAGTAGATTTTCCAGCACCATTTCCTCCAACAATTCCGATTCTATCCTGCTTCAAGAAAATATAAGTAAAATCTTTTATTAGAAGTTTATCTCCGTATGATTTAGAAATATTATTTATTTCAATTGTTTTCTTTCCTAACCTGGAAGACAATGTGGTAATTTCTACTTTTCCATCTATTTCTATCTTCTCTCTGTCTCTTAATTCTTCAAAACGCTGGATATGAGCTTTTTGCTTTGTAGAACGTGCTCTTGCCCCACGCATCATCCATTCCAAATCCTGACGGTATAATGCCTTTTTCTTTCGTTCTGTAGCCAAAGCCATCTCTTCACGTTCCAATTTCAACTGTAAAAATCCAGTATAATTTGTCTCGTATGTATACAATTTTCCTTTATCAATCTCTACTATTTTATTCGTAACTTTGTCAAGAAAATAACGGTCATGGGTAATCATGATAAATGCTCCACGAAATGACTGTAAAAATCCTTCTAACCATTCTGCCATCTCGTTATCTAAATGATTCGTTGGTTCATCTAATATTAAAATATCTGCTGGTGTTAGCAAAGTCCGTACTAATGCAGCCCTTTTTCTCTGTCCTCCAGACATTTGGGAAGGTAACATCTCCAAATCCGTAATACCAAGTTTTCCCAGCATTACCTTTGCCTCTCCTTCCACATTCCATCCTTCACTTGCATGACGAAGATGTCTGGTTACATTTTCTAATATTGTTTTATTATCCTCAAACTCTGGATTCTGTGCCAAATACTCGGTTCTCACATGATTTCCTTTGGTAACTGTTCCTTCGTCTGGATTCTCCATCCCTGCCAAAAGTTTTAACAAGGTAGACTTTCCGGTTCCATTGATTCCAATAATACCAATTTTATCCCCTTCATTGATTCCTAAAGAAACTTCCTGTAACAATTTTTTTTCTGTATAATTTTTACTAATCTTATCTGCTGTCAATAAATTCATTCCCGCTACTCCTTCTACAACAGTGCATAACTTATTTTATTATACAACGTATCTGTTTTTTTCTCAAGAAAAAAGTTTGTAACTGTCCAGAACCATGAACAGTTACGTTACTGTTCACTCACAAGCTTGACACTTGCTGTCAAGCTATGTGCCAAGAACATAGAACGGCCAAGAATCCAGCCTTTCGCCAAAGGCGAATTACAAATAGGCTGGATTCCGTTACAGTTTGCACCGTAGGTGTGAACTGTAACACAGTTACGTTTAAGCCCATAATTATTCACTTTCAGTGAAGGGGCTTAAACACTGTAAAATTTACTATGAAAGTCTTGACAAACGGCTATATTTCGTGCAAGCTTGCTTGCAAAGAAATATAGAC
>JAAVHR010000123.1 GCA_014799595.1 Clostridiales bacterium
ACCTTATGAATACTTCGAATGATGCACATATCTTACGAAAACACGCTTTCGCTCGGTCTCAACCGTAGCAGTACATAAGGTGCTAAAATACAGCACCTAAGTACTGACGGTCTCGAAACGGTTTTCTATAGATGATGTGTATCATTCGAAGATGAAATATCATGTATTGATGTTAACTAAATGACATTGAGATGTGAACAGTAACTAATAGGTTACAAAAGTATAACAAAAGGTTAGAATAGGTCTTTTACTTCACTATAAAAATTTGTTACAATATAAGAGTAAGGTAGGCAATTAGCTAACGATATCTACTTTGTAAAAAGAAAGGTTGAGAGAGTATGGAACAAAATCAGGAAACTACACAAATGACTGGCAATGATATAATACCTAAGGGAAATCCAGAGATAACTGGGGAAGAAAATAAAACTATGATGCAATATTTTGAATGGTATCTGCCAAGCGATCATTCTTTGTGGAGAAAGGTAAAAAATGAGGCTGTTGCACTTCGGGAATCGGGAATTACTGCTGTATGGCTGCCACCTGCATATAAAGGAGCATGTGGTGTAAATGATGTAGGATATGCGGTGTATGATACTTATGATTTAGGAGAATTTTACCAGAAGGGAACGGTTCCTACCAAATATGGAACAAAGGATGAATATCTGGTAGCAATCCGCAGTCTTCAAGAAGAAAACATAGAAGTGCTTGCTGATATTGTGTTAGGTCATAGAATGGGAGCAGATGAGAAAGAACGAATTTTTGCTTATGGAAGTGCCAGTGAGGATAGAAACCGTCAGACTTGTGATAAGAAAAAAGTTACGGTTTGGACAAAATTTACTTTTCCAGGCAGAAATGGAAAATATTCTGATTTTAAATGGGACTGGACAAACTTCCATGGTACGGATTATGATGCCCATAGTGAGGAGAATGGCATTCTCCGTTTTATTGGAAAAGACTGGGACACAGATGTAGACAGCGAAAATGGAAATTATGATTATTTAATGGGTGTAGATTTAGATATGTCAGACCCAGAAGTATTAGAAGAGTTAGACCGCTGGGGAGAATGGTACTTAAATTTTACTGGGGTAGATGGCTTTCGTATTGATGCAGTAAAGCATATTGAATTTCATTTCTTTAAGGTATGGCTTACCAAATTGAGGGAAAAAAGCGGGAAAAAACTATTTGCAGTAGGGGAATACTGGAATGCAGAACTTGCTAGATTGCAAAATTATATAGAAAAGTCTGCAAGAACATTAGCATTGTTTGATGTACCATTGCATTTTCGAATGTTTGAAGCATCAAGAAGTAATGGAATGTTTGACATGAGGTATATTTTTAAGGATACTTTAGTGGATGCAGAGCCGGAATTAGCGGTTACCTTTGTGGATAATCATGATACCCAATATGGACAAGCTTTGGAATCTTGGGTACTGGAATGGTTTAAGCCATTGGCATACGCTTTGATTCTTCTTCGCGAAAAGGGTTATCCATGTGTATTTTATGGAGATTATTATGGTGTTCCATCCAGTAATATTCCACCAGTAGGAGATTTGCAAACATTATTAGTACTTAGAAAAGAGAGAGCTTATGGTGTGCAGCACGACTATTTTGACCATCCGGATATAGTAGGCTGGACTAGAGAAGGAGAGGAAGGACATCCAGCCTCTGGACTTGCAGTTATTATGACCGATGGCAAAGGTGGAACGAAGGAAATGTATATGGGAGTGCAATTTGCAGGAATGGAATTTGTAGATGCCCTGAAACGTCGGGAGGAAAAAATTGTGATTGATGATGAAGGTTATGCTACCTTTACAGTTGCAGATGGTTCGATTAGTGTATGGGTGAATTCCGGAGTCAAAGCACCAGAGATTCCAAAACATGTGATAGAGGAAGAAATTGTGGAAGAAGATGAAAAAGAGGAACAAGAGTAGTAACAGGTCAGCCGAGGGCTGACCTATTACGAAAGCCAGTCAAATTACTTGGGAGTTGACTGGCTTTCTTTTTCGTTTGTGTTTCTACCTAAATAGTTACCCTATTGCATACTATTTACTGTTTTGTATTTATAAATCATTTCTGCATGATTTTGTTCTTCTGTTTGGATGTCATTAAATAATCTGCGAATGTTGGAATCTGCAAATTGGAATAAATCATTATTATAGGAAGAAGAAACATATTTTTCAGTAGTGATGCAGTCTGTGCAAAGAAATTCATCTTTTTTCTTGTCCTCTTCATTATATTGACCAACGTATGTGGCAGAAGGATTATAATTTTTTCCTGCTTGATCCTTTGTATTTACTTGTGGGCATGTACCAGTAAGAAGCTGGGAAAGTGAATTGTAATGTTGTTCTTCACTTTCACGAATGCGATTAAAAAGTTTCTTTAACTCAGGATCTTTTGCCTGTTGTTCAGCATGTTCATATTTTTGTATACAAAGTTTTTCCTGTGATTGTAAGTCTTTTACTAATGATTTTTGCTTTTCTGATAACGTCATTTTTTTATATATGCCAAAACATAGAAACCGAAAGAAAAAAATCTTGGCATTTCTCCTTTTTTATTTCTAGTAGTTTCTTTCGATTGATATTAGTATGATTTGTTTTGGAAAAAATATGTATAGAATTTGAATTTTATAGAAATGAGAAAAATATGAGGGTTAAAATGCAATACAACGGTTTTTGTACTTGACAAAAAAATAACTTATATAAAAATATAACGAAAATGATAAAAAATGACGTTTATTACATTATATATTTTTTTTGTACATTTTTTTGAAAAAAACTATTGCAAAAAATAGGGGAATATGGTAAAAAAGAAAAGCCAGTTACATAACAGATGTATTATTCTTAAGATTTGAAATTTTGCAAGTGTCTAAAAAACTAACGGAAAGCTTCTTGTATACTAATAGTTCGAAAAAAGTTGATTAAAGAAACAAGAGCTGTAACTGACGCAGAGCATAGATGCTATTGTAATGGCAAATTCAAAACAAACTACCTATTGTTGGTAGTTATTCTATTTATTTTGGAGATTTTGATGAAAAAAAATAAAAATGCTGTTAAAGTTTGTATTTTTACAGGAATTATATGTATTCTTTGTATTTTTGTTTTTGGAATATATCACTTATACTTTTATGATAATGAAAAGAAGGTGGAAATACATACATCTACAGAAGGGGATAGTACTTTCGTACTGCCAATAAAAAATCATAAACTAAAATATGAGTATACATATACAAGTTTTTCTACAGAAATGGAATTAGAGAAAATTGCTGATGAGATAAAGAAAACGAATCCGGCAGATAATGTGGAACTATCAACGGAAGGGATAAAAATAATTCAGAACAATCATGTAGTAACAATAAGGCAGCAGAAGGAAAGTAAATTTCTTTGGAAAAGAAGATATGAGTATAATATGATGGCAGAATTTTTAAATCTTACTTTTTCTCAGAATTGTACCATTTCAATTCCTTTTCCAACAGATTACTTAGAAATAGAAGGTTCTTATAAAAAAGTTATGAATATTTCTTGTGATATGGAGAAATTAAAAAAGTTTTATGAGCATTTTACAAATGTAGATATGGGTGGGAATTATATCTTATTAAAAATGGAGAGTGGGCAAACAATAAAAATTACATTAGAGGGACAGAAAGTAAAATTTGAAGAAGAAAAAACTGTAAAGTAGACAGATTGCTTTCTAACATAAATATAAAGAAAATATATTAAAGCAATGTCACTTAAATATTTAAGGAAAAAAGAAGGGAAATTAATTTATGCGAAAGAAAATTATGGGATTTTTAGTTGTTTTTATGATGTGTATTGTAGTTGGATGTAGCCAGCAAACGGACGAATCTATAGATAAAGAAAATAAAGTAAAACAAAATGATGATATAGATATGGAACAAGTAAAAAACATTGGAAGTAAGATCGCAGAAAATGAGTTATATATTGTAAGTGAAAATATGAATTTGTGCTTCTATAAAAATTTTACGCATATACCATATTTTGTGATGGATTGTGTTTCTTCCAAAAAAGTTAATACAGATGAAGTAGGTGTATATATTGATATAGATACGCCATATAATGTAACTGTTACGGAAGTTGAAGACGAAGAGTTTGATTTATATACTTTTGGTTTATTCACTGGATATAATTGGGAAAAGGCAAATAAATTAAAAGAAGAAGATGAAACTGCATATAAAGAATATCAAAAAAAGTTTAAGGATGCATATAGTAAGATTTCTGAAAATGAAATAGGTGAGTTACATCATTATCTTATTAAAATTAGTTTTGATTTAGAAAACTCTGTCCATACAGAAACATTTCACAATATGCAGATTACATATAATGGAAAGAAAACAGAACAAAATATTGGGGAAATTGTGATTAACTGTGAAAAAAAGAATCCCAAAAAGGAAAATAGTTTATATGCCAGTTGTCTTGCTATAAATGATATTTATTTATCTAAAAACCCAGAAGGATATATGAATTTAATAAACAGTAATATGTATAAAACAGGAAAAAAGGTAAGAATAAGTGGGATTCATACATTAAACAAAGATACTAAGATAGAAAATTGTAATGTAAGTATTCATTCAGCAAAAGAAAATTATGATATGAAGTGGGAAGGAAAAGCAATAGATATTGAACCAAAATCCGAAATTGGATTAGATATCCTGTTTAGCAGGGATGATTATAAAGATAAAGTATATTATCAGTGTAATGACTATTTAATCATAGAATATAAAGAAGGAACAAAAGATTATAAAACAGGGACAGAAATATATTTTAAAACAAAAATGACAGGTTACCAGCTATATGCTTATTTTCTGGATGGTATAGAGATAGAAACAGAAGAAGAATAAAGCGTTATATACAAAAGGAATGAGAAATAGATGAAAAAAATTGCAGTAATATCAAATATACAATCTAATTTGTATGCACTTGAAAAGTTTTTAGAATACATTTCAGACCAGCCAATGGAACATATATTTAATCTGGGAAATTTTTTTGACAGTGATTTGTTTTGCTGCGAAATTTTTGATATTATTTCTTCTGATTCCAGATTTATTAATATTTTGGGAGAAAAGGAAAGAAAAATGTTGAAAGTTTTGAATAAGAATGAAGAGAATGAATTGGAAGATGATGAAAAAAAGAAAATTCTCAAAGTGATAGATGCATTAGGTGAAGAAAGAGTAAATATTTTAAAGAAATTCCCTGAGAAATTAGAAATAGAATGTGACCATAAAAAAATATATGCAGGTGCTGATACAACAGAAACTTATGTGGATTACGGATGTAGTGAGAAAAAAATAGCAATTATGTTACTGGAAAAAGAAGTCATTGATAGGAATGATTTATTTAGATATGATTATATTTTATATGGATATCACGGATTAAGTGAAATGGAGTATTTTTTGGAGCCACTATACAAGGATAGAGAAACCTGTTATATTAGTCCGGGAAATTTGTATATGCAGCGTAGAGGAAAAATACAATTTACCATAATTGAATTAAGTCAGTCAAACGATATTATACAACAAAATAACATTGCAATGGGAAATAATAAAATAATCCATGCAATTAGAAATCGTAATTCGGATGCTTATCAAGAATTATTTAAATATGGTGAGTTAAATCATGTATCAAAAATGGAAGGAGATCTTAATATACATTGTGTCATAAGTGAACCATTTAAATTCCATAGCCAATATAGGGAACAATATATAGAGTTATGGAGAAAGCTAATTGATTTCTGCGAAAAGGAATGTGTTCGTTATTATACTTCAAACTTAATAAATGGTGACCCAGAACTGGGAAGTCAAGAGCGGGATTGGACACAAGAAGAGAGAGAGAAAGTAAAAGTTGATTTTATAGATAAAGATGGAAATTTTGCATGGCATGAGATGGGGTTATTAGATAAGAATGGTGAAATATTATTTGCCAGTTGCGAATTTGGTGAGGTTTATTGGTTAAATGGTTTAGATAAGACACAGGTGCAGGAAATAATAGATTATCTAAATACCTTACCAAATAGTAGAAAAATGATATTCTATCGTTTGGAGTAATCTGGTTAAGATTTTTATTGATGCAAAGTATGTAAGAATAAGTAGTGGTAGAGAAGAATCCAGCCTTTCGCTGAAAGGGAACTCTTAATAGGCTGGATTCCGTTACTGTTTGCACCATAGGTGTGAACAGTAACACGATGCAAAAAGAGAAATAGAAAAAAATTTAAATTTCTACTTGCAAAAAAGATTTGTTTCGTGTATAATAGTTTTTGTCGTTGATGAAGATGACAAATTCATTGGGATATCGCCAAGCGGTAAGGCACTGGATTCTGATTCCAGCATTCGGGGGTTCGAATCCCTCTATCCCAGTTCATAGATAAGAATGCCATGTGAATGATTACATTTACATGGCATTCTTTGCTTTTAGGGCATATATGTTGTTTTATGTTTGTATATTTGAGTATTGTCCTAATGTAACATATATCCATTTTATGTAACAGTTCAGCCATGTCATTCATATTTTACCAGAATATACATTATGACTAAAAATATTATTATAAATAAAAACTGATTGCTGAAATATAATCATTTTATTGTGAAAGAACAGAAGGTTTAGTGGAGGAAGAAGAATTTTATGAAGAGTATAATAAAGTGGATGGAGAAAAGTATCATTATAATTGGAATACTATTTTATGGATGGGTATTGGTACTTAATTTATTTATGGAAAATACAATACACTATTACCGCAAGAGTCAATGCTTGGTTCCAAATTGTTTATTAGTAGGAATTGGTATATTTTTAATAGGTGTATCTATTTTTCTGGTAAAAAAATATCCAGATAAAATAAATACAGAGATATATAAACCAGATGAATTGAGCAAGATCTTATCAGGTTTGCTATTTCTGATTCAAATTATTATTTCTTATGAAATAGCATTTACTTCTGGGTGGGATGCTGGTGAAGTTTCCTGGCAGGCAGGTTTGGTTGCCGCAGGAGAATCTAAGTTAGATAATAGCTATTTTTCCCATTACCCTAATAATGTGTTTATCACATTCCTGTATTCTTTTGCATATCGATTTATGGGATTATTTGGATTACGAATGTATGGGGCAGTGATAATAGTTATATTTCAGTGTGCTTTATCTGCTTTGGCAGGCTATCTTTTATATCAGGTGTCCCAAAAAATGTTTTGCAGTTATAGAATTGCTTTTTTAATATGGATGGTCTATGCATTATGGATTGGATTTATGCCATGGTATACTGTTACCTATAGTGATCCAGTAGGCATTATCTTTCCAATTGTAATTGTTTGGATTTATCAGTGGATGGAAAATAACAAGGCAGTATGGAAAAAAAGTATGCTGATAGGAGGACTGTCTTTTTTAGGATTTCAAATAAAGCCAACAATTCTTATTCTGTATATTGCTATTTTGATTATCATTATTCTACATTTAATAAAAAATGAGGAACGTGATATCAGACTAAGACAACTTGGTGGGCTTATCATTGCCTTTTTTGTAGTTTTTGGTATATATCAGAAAATAGATCTTGCTAAGTGTATGGGGTTTGAGTTGAATAAAGACCGAGAATTAACTGTTACACATTTTGCAATGATGGGATTATCAGAAAAAACAAATGGAGTATATGATAAAGACGAGGTAGAGTATTCACTCTCTTTTCACAATAAGATGAAAAGGCAGGAAGCCAATGTAAAAATGATAAAACAGAGGTTAGAAGAGAATGGTTTTTTGGGGATGGTTAATCATTTAGCAAAGAAAACGCTTACCAACTATAATGATGGAACATTTGCATGGGGGAAAGAAGGAAATTTTTTTCAAGAAGAAATTGAAAAAAGAGAAGAGGTTTTTTCGGAAGTCCTGAAGAATCTTTATTATAATAATGGGGAAAAAAGGACTTTTTTAAATACATATATGCAATTTTTTCACATTATGATACTTTTGGGAGTCTTCATGAATTTGCTCTATGTATTTAATAAAAAGAATCTCTCTGATTTGTTTATGCTTATGATATTGTCGTTAGTAGGAATTTTTCTTTTTGTTTCTATGTTTGAAGCACGTGCAAGATATCTATATGTATATGCACCATTATATATTTTAATAGGGATGCAGGGATACATTAGTGTATTGTATTCTTTGTTATATAAATTGGAATGCAGGAGACAGAACAAAGAATTTGTTCAAGAAATATAGATGATTGTGGAGAGAAGTAGTTCGTATGGTTTATTAATCTGTATTATTAGAATGGTAACTGTTCAGAACCATGAACAGTTACGTTTAAGCCCATAATAATTCGCCTCCGGCGAAGGGGCTTAAACATTACAAAATCTACTTTTTCTTACGAAACACGCAGTAAATGCGTGTTTCTACCTGAATAGTTACTTAGAATGTAATATATAGGTATAAAAAGCCTTGGATAAGGACAGATAATAGGATGTCCTGTTCAAGGTTTTTTAATTTTTTAATGTCTTTATTATAAAACACCCATGCCTTGTGGATTGTAGCATCACCATAAATATATTCGCATGAGTGTTTCGTAAACGAGGATGCACACAAGTGCAAAAGCAGCACTTGGTGCTTTACGAACCTTGTAGCAAAGTGCAAGGTTCTACCTAAAAAGAGTGAATATATAGAAAAAAAATGTATTGACATTTTGTATTTTCTTGTATATACTTAATTCAATAGTTAGTTACTCAAGTAACTAACCAACTAAATATACTCTCAGAGAAAAGCAAAAGAATGAGAATATGAAAGCATTAAGAAAAGTAGCAGTAACAACAATGGCATTATGGTAACTATAACAAAGCAACTGATTTTGAATTACCAGAAGAAGCTAAAAAGGATCAGGAAGTAAATGCCTCTGACCTTGGTGATACTGAAAAAGCACAATAGAAATAAGAATACTTTTAAGGGGGGAATATATGAAAATTAATGAATCTTCCTTAATCCCAATTTTTATACAAGTGGCAGAGTGGTTGGAAGAAGAAATACTTCAAGGGAATATTAAGGAAGAAGAACAAGTACCATCCACCAATCAGTTTGCAACGACATACTCAATTAACCCGGCAACCGCAAGAAAAGGTTTTGGATTGCTGGTAGAAGAAGGAATTTTGTATAAGAAGAGAGGAATAGGAATGTTTGTAGCAACAGGAGCAAAAGAAAAGATTCAGGCAAAGGCAAAGGAACGTTTTATGAAGGAAACCCTGCAATCAGTTTGGAAGGAAGCACAAAAACTGGGAATGACGAAAAAAGACATTATTAAACTGCTTATGGAATTAGATTAAAAGAATCTTATTGGGAGGAAATATATGAAAGTAATAGAATGTAGAAATGTGTCTAAGTATTTTGGAGAAAAAAATGTGCTGGACAATTTGAATTTCTCTTTGGAAGAAGGAAAGATACATGCCTTGCTTGGAAGAAATGGGGCAGGAAAGACTACTTTGTTAAATTGTATATGCACCAAATACATACCCAGTAAAGGAGATGTGTATTTATTAGAGGAAAAAGCTTATGAGAATGTAAAGGTATTATCTGAAGTATGTTTTATGACAGACAGGCTGGATGCTTTTGACACATATAAGGTGAAAGATATTTTTAGATATGCCAAACAGTTTTATCCAAAATGGAATGAAAATTTGATGAACCAGCTTTTAGAATGCTATGAAATCAGACCGAAAGAACACTATGCTTTTCTATCAAGAGGAAGGAAAACAGCAATAAGTTTAATTATTGGTCTTTGCTGTGGATGCAAGATTGTGTTATTTGATGAAATTTACTCTGGTTTGGATGCCGTAGGAAGGAAACAGTTTTATGACTTATTGTTGGAAGAACAAGAGAAAAATCCTAGAAATTTTGTATTATCCACACATTTAATTGAAGAGATGGCTATGCTTTTTGATGAGGTAATTATTTTGGATAAAGGGAAAGTTTTGTTGCAGGAAGAAGTAGAACAACTGGAAGAGAAATCTTTTCGGGCAACAGGAAGAGCTAGGGAAGAAGGAATATTCCTTGGGAAAAATGTTCTTGCCAAAAAGGAAATGGGAGCTATGGCAGAATATTATATTTATGATACTTTTTCTTTGGAGGAAAGAGAAAAACTTATAGAACAAGGTGTCACTTTACAAAATATGAGTTTACAGGAACTGTTTATTGCAGCAACATCAGATGCAAAAACAGATGAGGGAGGAATGATATGATACTTGTTCAAAATATGGTATGCATTACAGGAATAATTGGATTTCTTATTGTGTGTTGCCATTCTGGACTAGGTAATCACTTGTATCTTCATCGGACATTCTCTTATAATAGGAAGAAAAATTTACAAGAGGTATATCGGCTTGTGGGAATAGAGACATTATGTGTCAGTGGGGGCTTGTGTTTCCTATATGTAGGATTAGAGTTGGGTGGCTTATTAGAACCTATGGGTATTTCCGGCGTATTTGTGATTGTATGGATGACATTTTTGGCAAATTTGATTTGCCACGGTTATGCACCAATGCTTTATGGTATTGCAGCATTAACAACGATATTTATCGCATTTTTTGTGTTGGGTTCATTGTTCTTTATTATCTGGAATGGTATACAAAGCAATTTATATTTGACAGAAATTGCAACAGCTCTGTTTGTTCTTAATTTATGTATGTGTGGAATTCATGTAAAACTGTGGAAACAAGCTGATTTTATGTAACTGTTCATAGTTCTGAACAGTTACGCTGACCATAAGAAAATATATAACAAGAACCGAATAGAAAGGAGTATAGAATGAATATAATGTGGTATCGGGTAGGAAAGATTATAAGATATTCTAATTTAATTTTGATTATATATACCATTATATGGGTGGGGTGTGGAATTCTTTTTGAAAATCGTAATTATATGATGATAGACGAGATGATAATGATTGCCCCAATAACAGCAGAAGTGTATCCATTAAAAGAAATGCAAGAATATCAGACTTTTGGCTTTTCCAGGAAAAAGTTGTTTGGTTTCTGTATTCTGGGAGAAGGAATCCGGGCATTTCTTTATGGAGGAATATTTCGAACAACCTTTCAGGTACTTTTTTATTCGGAATATGTAAAAATATATTCGGAATATGTAAAAATATGCACAGAAGATGCACCAAAAGAAATAGCAAGTCAGTACCACCAATGTCCGGTGTGGGAATTATTTCTGGTGAATATGGTTCTTTTCTTTTTGTTGCGTTTGATTCTAGTATTTGATAGTACAAGAAAATATCCGGCATTTGATTTTGCCAATGCCTTAAATAAGAAAAAAAAGGCAATTATGTCTCGTAAGAGAAAGTGGATTCGCAGAATAGTAGAAGTTCCAGTTTTATTTATTGTAGCAATGTCTTTTTTTATGTTTGCGTTGGGAAGTTATGATTTTATGCTTAGAAACCCTATAAGAGAAAAAATTGTAATTTATAGTATAGTTTTAGTAGGAAGTGTTGTATTTTTGGTTATTTTGTGGTGGCGTTTTCGTTCTGGAAAGAAAATGGAAACATAGAATAACAGTTGTGGGAGATATCCACAAAGCATGGGTGTTTTGTAAGAAATCTGTAAGAAATGTTAAGAAATATGAAATTGCAACCCAATTAAAATTGTGATACAGTTGTCTTGTCACAAGAAAATGAAAGGAGAAGGACATTATGAAGTTATGGAAGAAGGCATTATCCGTTACAATGGCAGCAAGTATGTGTGTAACTGGATTGCCATCATGGGGAGAAGACACACAGACAGTTAGTGCGGCTTCAAAAAAGGAATCAGACAGTAAGTTTGCAACAAATGTAACAAAAGATATAAATAAAAAGAAAGAAAAGAATTATAAAGAGGGAGAGGCTATTGTATTGTATCGTAATACAAAAGCAAATATAAAAGCATATTCTAATAAGAATGTGTTTGGAAAGGATATTACAATAGAGAGTTCCTGCGATTTTTCCAGTAATGTAGCAAAATCTGGAGCAGTAAGTACAAAAAGTGTTAATAAAGCAAAAAATAAGTTTACAGTATCATTGGTTAAGTCAGACAAACTTTCAACCAAAGAACTTCTTGCTAAGTTAAACAAAGATAAGAATGTTTTAAAAGCAGAACCGAATTATGTTATGCAGGCAACTGGAACAGGAGATTACAGTAAGTATTTATGGGCATTAGATAACCAGGGACAGAATGGTGGTACAAAAGGAGAAGATTTAAAGAAAAATTCTCTGAAAGATAAGGAAATTTCTAAAGAAGAAAAAGTAATTGCCATTGCAGATACTGGTGTTAATTATAAACATGAGGATTTAAAAAATATTATGTGGAACAATCCATATACCGACCAGATTAAAGGTCAGCATGGATATGATTTTGTAAATAATGATGATGATCCAATGGATGATGCTGGTCATGGTTCCCATTGTGCAGGAATTATTGCAGGGGATGCTGAAAATGGAACAGGAATTAGTGGTGTAGCAGCAGGCAGTAATACTAAAATTATGGCACTAAAGTGGTTGGACGAAGATGGATATGGTGCAACTTATGATGTAATTAATGCATATAATTATGTTTATCAAATGCAGCAGCTTGGTGTAAATGTTGTAGCAATAAATAACTCCTGGGGAGGATATGTAGATGGTATTTACGGAGAAGATGCTATTCTTCAGGATGTTATGGAATTAGTTGGCGAGAATGGGGCACTTTCTATCTGTGCAGCAGGTAATGAATCAGCAGACATTGATGAGGCTATTACAATTCCAGCAAGTTTTGATAGTGATTACATAGTATCTGTAGCAGCTTCCCAGGAAGATGGTGAATTGGCAGATTTTTCCTGTTATGGGGATGAGAATGTAGATCTGGCTGCACCAGGATGTGATATTTTATCTTCAGTAGCTAGCGATGTATTTAATCCAACTATTTATGACGAAAAAGAAAAAGAAGATGTGTGTAGCTATTTTACAGATTTTGAAAGTGGATTTGTAGAGAACCAGCCGGGAGAAGTTGGAACAATTGTAACAGGTGAAGCATTTGGTTATAGTGTGTTAAATGATGGTAGTGGAGAAGTCAGTATAAAAGCAGACAAAGAAAATTTCTTTGGAACTAAGAATGCAGATTCTTCTTCCATGCAGTGGAATATAAAGAATGCAAAGGTGGGAGACACTTACTATATGTGTATTCCATACCACTTGGAAAAGTCTGGTACTCCAATTTATCATAGTTATATGTTACAGGAAGATGCTCCGGATACGGAAGATACAGATTTTGAGACATCAACCATGGATATCTATGATTTTTCTGTAACTTCTGGTGCCGCATTTGATGTAGAAGAAGAAGTTGAGAAGGCTGATGAAAGTTGGGTAGGCTTTGTTGGTGGTGTTTATGTATATGGCAAGGAAAACTACTGGAGTCATTTGACATATTCATCTGCAGATAAGATGAAAAAAGCTGGAGACCGTATGCATGTGTTCAAACTGAACATTATGAAAGATGGGGATTATTCGCTGAATTTTGATGATTATGGCATTAGCAAAGAAAATGTAGAATCTAAAGAATTTGGGCAATATGATTTCTATAATGGTACATCTATGGCAACTCCTTATGTAACAGGTGCTGTTGCATTGCTTAAGTCTTTATATCCAAAGGAAAGTGCAATGGAAACCCGTATGCGTTTAATTGGCAGCACCACAGCAAAAGAAGCCTTAAAGGATAAGGTTGCTACAGAAGGCGTATTGGACTTGTCAAAAGTGAGCAATCCAAATCCGGTTATTTCTGGAGGAAGTATTGATGCAAAAGGTGTTGTGACAGTAGAGGGAGCTTTCTTTGGGGAAAATCCATCTTTGAGTGTAAATGGCATTCAGATGACACCATTAAGTAGTGATAATGGTAAAGTTACTTTCCAAGCAGAAACAAATACTACACTTAATGTAGAAGTTTCCAAAGGAGATATAAAGACTTCTAAGAAATTTTTCTTCTTGGATGGTAAAGAAATAAAGAAAAAAGGTGTTGCAGAGAATTGTTTTTCTGATAGTAGCGAGTTAATTTCTGATGGAGATAAGTTATATCATATAAGTGAAACAGGTATGATTACAGCTTATGATGTGAATAATGATAGTGCCTATATGGATGCAGAAACAGCAGGATACAAGGATGGAAACTTACCGGTTTTATATTCCACTATGTTAGAGGGAATGTATGATGTGACAAAACTATTTAAGGATGAAGTAAAGAACATTACTTCTAATGATTATAGTATGACCTCTCCTGACTATTATACATTAGCAAATTCTGTGGCACATAGTAAGGAACTTTATTCTGCATTACGACTTGACCTTGGCTATCAGCAGAAAGATATTCTTGTAAGATATGATGTCACAGAATCTGATTGGGTAAAAGTGACAGATATACCAAAAGAGTTCCGTAATGCACAGGGAGTTACAATGGCATCTTATGCTGGTAAAATCTATCTGATGGGTGGATACAATCTAGAAACACAGAAAACGTTATCTACAGTATATAGTTATGATACAGTAAAGAATACATGGACAAAAGTAGCAGATATGCCAGAAGGAAGATTTCTAAGTAAAGCTGTACAAACCAATGAGAAATTGGTGATAACTCTTGGAAGTAACGGAAAAGAAGGAAAAAGTGAAAATTATATTTTTAATGGAACAAATTGGACAATTGGGGCAAAGTTAGAGGGTGTTCTTGATACTTTACAAGCTACCATACAAATACCTTATAAAGAAGGAATAGAGACAGAAGAAGATGTAACAGTAATTCCACTCTTCAATATAGCTTATCGAACTATTCCATATTATGATGCTGCAGTGGGAGTTACTGATGAAGGTGTAATATATTCTGGTATCCGTGCAGAAAAAATGGGAAATACCTTTATCTATAATGTAAGTAAGAATGTATATATATCTACAGGAAAGATGCTTACTACCAATAATAAAGCTGATGTTGTACAAGGGGCTACTGTGGGTAAAAAATTCTTTGTATTAAGTGGAAGACAAAATGTTTATGATGATTATGACGACTTTGACGATTTTACATTAGCAAAGGGAAAGAACCTGGTAAAAAATGTGCAGCAAGAAAGCACAGATTATGGATTTGAAGATATGGAAGATTTACTTTATGTTTCTGAGGAAAATGTGAAGCATAATACCATTCATGTGATACAGGCTAAAGATTATGAACAAGGCTATATATATGGTGTTGGCAGATACGATATTGGCGATACCATTAAGCTGACGGTAATTCCTAATGATGGCTTCTATGTGAAGAATCTGTATGTGAATGGCAAGAAAGTGAAAAATGGATATACAGTAAAAGCTACTGAGAAATTAGATTGTATGAAGGTAACTGCTACATTTGGAAAATATGTTACTATGATTGATTTACCTGCTACTGTGAATGTAGTAGAAGGTTCTTCTAAAACATTAAAAGCCATGCCACTCCCAATGAATGCAAATAATAAGAACTTAACATGGTCATCCAGTGACACAAGTGTGGTAACTGTAGACCAAAAAGGTAAAATTACTGCAAAAAAAGGTGTGGCTGGTGAAACTGCAACAATTAAGGTAACTGCAAAGGACCGGGGCAAAGTTTATGCTTATTGTACGGTTCGTGTAGAAAGTAAAGTGCCAGTTTCCAAGGTTCAGATTACGGCTAACAAGAAAACATTAAAAGTTGGAAAAACTTTAAAACTGACAGCAAAGATTACACCAAGTGATGCAAGCAATAAAAAAGTAACTTGGAAATCAAGTAAGAATAAATACGCAACAGTAAATAGTAAAGGAGTAGTTAAAGCAAAGAAGGCAGGAAAAGGTAAGACAGTGACCATTACCGCAACTTCGGTAAGCAATCCAAAAATAAAAGGAACAATTAAAATAAAGATTAAAAAATAAAATAATTGGTTACTGTTCACACCCATGGTGCAAACAGTAACAGAATCCAGCCTATTATAATTCGCCTACGGCGAAAGGCTGGATTCTTGACTGTTTTACATTTTGGCACATAGCTTGACAGCAAGTGTCAAGCTTGTGAGTGAACAGTAACGATAATTGCTCAGATATAAGGTTAGCATGGGCATGCATATTTTTGTTAGACCTGATAAGCATATATAATATGCTTATCAGGTTTTTTGTTATGTTAAAAAGTCATTTTTTGGAAACTTCTAAGTAATATTAATATATTTTTATGTCACCTTTAGACAAGGTTATTCGTGTTAGTAGTAAAAGGAGGTGTTATTGAGCATGTCAGAGGAAATGGTAACCGGATACATCAATATGTTGTTTAAAATTTGTCTGGTTATCTTGGGAAATGAATGTGATGCACAAGATGCTGTTCAGGATACATTCTACCGCTATTTGTGCAGTGAACCTGAATTTTTGGATAAAGACCATGAAAAAGCATGGCTGATACGGGTAGCAGTAAATATATCCAAAGATATGAGGAGGTTTCAGAAGAGACATCCGAAAGTTTATTTGGAACAGATAGAGGATTACCATACAAGCTCAGAAGAGAAGGAAATCTTGGAGGAACTTCTTCAGTTACCCTATAAACTAAAGATTGTTATATACCTTCATTACATAGAGGGATATCAGGTAAAGGAAATTGCTTGTATGTTGCACATTTCCCAAGCAGCAGTAAAAAAAAGGCTGCAAAGAGGGCGGGAACAATTAAAATTGCTCTGTGAAGGAAAGGAGTAAATTATGAAAGAAAAAAAATTAAAAGAAGTTATGGACAAAGTTCATATCAAAAAAGAAATGGAGGAAGAAATTTTGAAAAATGTAATGAATTTTAAGAAAGAAAATGAGCAGGCAGGTAAGAATAAGGGAAAAAGAAAAATGGCAGGATGGCAAAGAAAGGCAGCGGCAGCAGCAATTGCACTGGCTGTAATAGGTGTTGGGGGAATTACAACCTACGCAATCATTGAAAATCCAATAAAAGCTCGAATGGAAAGTATGGCAGAGGAAGAAAAGGAAGCACTTTTAAAAGAAATAGATAAAAGTACTGCACTAGCAACTACTTATTCAAGGGATTTTACAAAAAATGAACTAGCACGTCAAAGAGAGTTGACCATGGCATATAATAAAGGACGATTTCCTAAAAAAACAATAAAAATAGTAGAAAGTGAAGAGCAGGTAGATAAGGATACTCTTTGCTGTATACCAGCTACTGGATATATATATATCCCAGATAGAGAACTTACTGATGAAGAGTTCTTGCAGATGGTAGATTATAATCATAAAACTGCTTATGTATTACTAGAACGGACGAAAAGAGAAAATCCTGAAATAGAAGAAGAGGAACAGAAGTTGAAAAAACAAATCAAAGCAGAGGGCGGTATTAGTGAAGAAGAAGCAATTGCAAAAGCGAAGAGATATCTTAAAACAGAATATGGAAAAGATAGTGATGGAATGGAAGTTGAGATTTATGTACGCCCATCTGAAGCAGCTGCTGGGTGGACAGATGAAACCGTTTTAGATGGAAAACCAATTTATGTTGTAAGATTTTCTATACAGTGTGTAGAAAACTATTCTTTTCCAATTAATTCATCAGATGGAAGTTTAATTGAGTAGGGAAGTGTTATAGGAGATAATGAAACAAAAGCATTGTTTGATGATATAATTTTTAGATAGGACAGATTCAGGGCAAAAAGGCTATGGCATCAGATAAGATGTTATGGTCTTTTTGTATGTTTTGAACTCCATTTTTTTGTGAATTTTTTCTGAGAAAATTCGTTGAACACAAGGGGATTTTCGTCTATAATGAAAATAGTGGATTGCAACTAATCAGAATAATTGTGAAGAATGACAGTAACAGATGGGATAACCTCCCATCTGAAATAGTCTTTGGCGGATGGCAGGCATACAGAATAGCATTATGTCAGAAAAGTTAATCCGTATGCCACTACAAGAGTAACCACAAATTGAGTAAAGAGTTCAGCCGGGTAAAAGTATATGCACAAATTGCCCTCTATGAGCAAGCTCACTCATGCAATTTGCACATATACTTTTACCGGGCTGAACTGTTACCAAATTGACACAGAAAGGAAGAATGACATGAGAAAAAGTTCAGTAAAAATGAAAGCATTGAGTGTAATGTTAGCAGCTTCCCTAGTAGCCTCTTCCATGCAGGTATTTCCTGTAAAGGCAGAAAAGGGAGAGGCAAGTCCTACTGCTGTAAGACGTTTTGATGGAGACACAAATTTTGACAATCAGAATGCTTACAGTGGGAATGATTTGGGATGTACCTACACAAGAGAAAAGACTACTTTTAAGGTATGGTCACCAATCGCAACTTCTGTAGTTCTCTGCAGATATGCAACAGGAAGTGATGGAGAAGCAGGAGCAAAGAACCTTGGGACGGTAGAGATGACAAAGGGAGACAAGGGTGTTTGGTCTTGTACGGTCGAAGGAGATATTGTGAACACCTATTATACGTATAAAGTAACTGCTAATGGAAAGACAAATGAGGCAGTAGATATTTATGCAAAGGCAGTAGGTGTAAATGGAGACCGTGCTATGGTTGTGGACTTAGACAGTACCGATCCAGATAATTGGGATACAAATTATCAAAGAGAAGCAATGAAACTTAGTGATATCAGCGTATGGGAGATTCATGTAAGAGATTTTTCCATTGATGTAAGCTCTGGTGTATCTGAGAAAAATAGAGGAAAATATAAGGCATTTACAGAAAAGGGCACTACCATTAATGGAGAAGGAAGAGTATCTACTTGTGTGGATTATTTAAAAGAACTTGGGGTAACTCATGTACAGATTCTTCCAATGTATGATTATGCATCTGTAGATGAGACGAAAGTAACAACAAGTCTTGGTTCTAATTATAACTGGGGATATGATCCTGAGAATTACAATGCACCAGAAGGTTCTTATTCTACGAATCCTTATGATGGTAATGTCCGTATTCGTGAATTGAAAGAAATGATTCAAGCACTTCATGATGCAGGAATTAAGGTAATCATGGATGTGGTATACAATCACACCTACGATACTGCTGATTCTAACTTCAATAAAATTATGCCAGATTACTATTATAAGGTGAACTCTGATATGACTTATAACAATCAATCTGGTTGCGGAAATGCTACCAGAAGTGAAGGGGCTATGTATAATAAGTTTATGAGAGATTCTCTCAAATACTGGGCATCAGAATATAATTTAGATGGATTCCGTTTTGACCTTATGGGTATTCATGATTACAAAACCATGAATGATATCCGTTCGGATATGGATAGTAATTTTGGAGAAGATACCATTGTTCTATATGGAGAAGGCTGGACTGGAGATGGAGCCTATGATAGCAATAGTGCCCACAAGGCAAATGAAAGTAAATTAGCACCTGACATTGGATATTTTAATGATCAGATTCGTGATGCTATCAAGGGTGAACATAAGTTTGATGGGACAATTGGTCTTGTGCAGACAAATTATACATCTGGAAGTTATCTGGAAGTTGGTGAGAAATGGCCGAATAATGTATTTGGAGGAATTATGGGTTCTGTAGGTAAAACATCTGGAGAATGGGGAATGTGGAGACCATTCTGGTCCAAATCCTCCAATTCTGTGGTTGCTTACTGTTCTGCTCATGATAACTTGACTTTATGGGATAAGTTAGCGGAAGGATTTGGTAAGAATTTTAGTTCTACAGATGATAAGATGCTTCGCATGAATAAAATGGCAGGAGCAGTAACCATGGTAAGTCATGGTGGTTACTTTATGCAGGCAGGAGAAGAATTTGCTAGGACCAAAAATGGTGATGACAATAGCTATGCTTCTCCAGACAGTGCAAATAAGATTGATTGGACAAGAGTAAGTAAATATAGTAATATTCAGAAATACTATGAGGGAATGTTGGAGATTCGTCAGGTGTTCTCAGGATTCCGAACAGAATGGACAAGATCTAATGATAACTGGAATCCAACTGGATGTAACTTGAATTGGATTAGCAAGGATGAAAAAGGTGTAACTGCATTTACATTAACAAATTCTGTTTCAGGAGAATGGAATAAACTTGCAGTGATTATTAATAACGCAACCACAGAACAAACCGTACAATTATCAGACTCTAATAATTGGGTTGTAGTTGCAGATGGAAATACTGCGGGACTTACCAAGATTGCAGAATATGGCAGCAGTGTAAAAGCAGCCGGAAAGTCCGTAGTAGTAGCAGTACCAAAAAATACCTTTGATGCGAACCCAAATGTAGCAGATTTATTAAGAAAGAACCAGACAAGAAATACGGCACCGGTTATAAGTGGTGTGGAAGACCGAACTGTTAGTGTAGGAAGTAAAGTACAATTTACGGTTTCTGCTACAGATGCTGACGGAGATACAGTAACTTTAGCGGCAAAAGATTTGCCAACAGGAGCTGAATTTGATGCAAAAACTGGTAAATTTAGCTGGGATAATGCAGTAGAGGGTGAGTATACGATTACTATTACTGCAAATGATGGAACAGATACAACAACCAAAACTATGAAACTTACTGTGACCTCACCAGCAAGTGCACTTAGAAATTTAATTGCAGAAGTAGAGGCAGCAGGGCTTAGTGGGAATAATCTGTGTGCAGCTACATTAGATGCATTGAATACTGCATTGGCAGCAGCAAAGACTGTAGCAGAAAAAGATACACCAAGTGAATCAGAATGCAATGAAGCAGTAAGAAACTTGAATGCAGCTTATGAAACTGCCCGTATTGAAAAAGGTGCTTATGATGATTTGAAAGGTACTATAAAATCTGTAGAGGATAAGATAGGAGCAGCTACTAGTGATGATTATGATGCGGATGCAATTGCAGATGCAAAAGAAGTTGTAGCAGATGCAAAGACTTTATTAGAAAGCAAGGGAACAAAAACAGCATATTCTTATGCTATGGAGAATTTACAAGATGTAGCTGATGCAATAGTGAGCAATCTTTCCACTCCTCAGGTACATGTATCTACTTCTTTAACATCACCATATATTTATATTTGGACAGGTACAGGTGCTACTGCAACAAAAGTTGCAGGAGAGTGGCCAGGAACGGCATTAAAGAACAAAGATGCAAATGGAAATTATGTATATGAACTTCCAAATGATGAAACTTACAATATTATTATAAACAATGGAGCAACCAGTAAACAACAAACAAAAGATTTGGAAGGACTAAGCGGAGATATTACGATTAAGGTTGCAGATACTTCCGGCAGCCAAGATGCAAACGGCAATTCTATTTATGAAGCTACTACAGATTGCAAACCAGTATCTTCTGGAACAAGAGAAGTGAACAAAGAGAGTTTGCGGCAGGTAATTCAAAATGCAAAAGGATTAAACGAAGCAGATTATGATGCAGAGCGGTTTGAAGCTATGAAAAGTGTCCTTGCAGAGGCAGAAGAAGTAGCAACCAAGACAAATGCAACACAAGTTGAAGTAAATCAGCAGGCAAGAAAACTTCGCAGTGCTATGTTGGCATTGGGAGCAGAAATTGAGGTTATTATACCAACAGAAACACCGGTTGTAACAGTATCACCAACAGGCACACCAGATATTACCACAGAGGAACCAAACAATACACCAGAAGTTACAAAGACTCCAGATGTAGAAGAAACGATAGTGCCAACAGGTAGTGAGACTCCGGCTGTTACACCAACACCAAATCAGACAACAGAACCAAATCAGACAATAGAACCAAATCAGACAACAGAACCAAATCAAACAAATACACCAAGTGAATCAAATACACCAAATGAAACTAAGAATCCGGGAGAGACAATGACCCCACCAGATATTACAGCAATACCAAATGTAACCAATACACCAGATGCCAATACTGGTATAAAAAATACAAATGCACCAAAGCCAACTGCAAGTATGAAGCCACAGCAATCACCAGATGCATCTGCTGTGCCAAGTACAGTGGCAGTCAATAAAATAACATTTAATCCTGGATTAACTCAGGTTGCAAAAAAAGCAGTAAAGATTACCATGAGTGCAAAAGGTGGTTCTGGAAGTTATTTGTATAATTTAGAAATTACAGATAGTCAGGGAAAAATTGTGGCAAGTACCAATGAAAGTAAGAAAAATACTTATAGTTGGACACCTAAGACATCTGGAACCTATACGGTTTATGTAGACATCAAAGATACAAACACTGGTATTACTTCAAAAGGTAAGACTTGCAAGTATGTAGTAGTAAAGAAAAAGTTGACAATTACCCAAGTTAAAATTAGCAAGAAGAAGATTGTTCAGAAGAAGAGCGTGGCATTCACGGTAACGGCAACAGGTGGAAAGACCAAGTACCAATATGCATTTACTATCAAAAATGCAAAGGGTAAAGTTGTAAAGAAGGTAAAATACCAGTCTAAGAAGAAGTTAAACTGGAAACCTACAAAGGCTGGAACATATACTGTTTATGTAAGTGTAAAAGATGCAACAAAAACAGTAAAAACAAAGAAAAAGACAATTAAGGTAGTAAAAAAATAACCGGATTGTAACTATTCAGAACAGTTACACCTCATTACAACAAGAAAAAATCAAGAACTGATGGACTAATGTGCGTCAGTTCTTTTTTTGCGTTGTAATGAAACTTTAATACATTGTAAGTAATTTGTAAGGATTAAAAAAAGAGGGATATGCTACAATAGGGTTACTGTAAGACTAGGTGATTGCGAAACTCAATTTACTTTTTGAATTTTTGTACAAAATTTACATATCAATGCAAGGTACGTTTGCACTGCCCTCAGCCGTAGCGGTACATATGCTAGTAAAGTCTAAGAAACCAAGCCGAAAGGAAAAGGTTGATTAGCTACTTTACTGTATGCATGCGAAGCGTTTTTGCTAGGTGCTAAGATACAGCACCTAAGTACCGACGGCTTCAAAAGCACCTTGCTTTGACATGTAAATCTGTACAAATAAATCTAATTATATGAGAGTTTCGCAATGACCTAACTCTAAGATGAAAGAGAGGATTTTAGTGTGGAAGAACAGAAATTACAAGAAATGATTGAGAAAGTAAAGTCTTGCGAGGAAGAGATTAGTAAAGCGATTATTGGACAAAAGGATATTATACATCAGGTTATGCTGGCAATATTATCTAACGGAAATGTCTTGTTAGAGGGCGTACCAGGACTTGGAAAAACCCAGTTAGTAAAAACTTTTGCAACTGTTATGGATATGGATTTTTCCCGAATCCAGTTTACACCAGATTTGATGCCTGCTGATGTAACAGGAACTAACTTAATTATGAAAGAAGGAGACAAGAATAGATTTCAGTTTGAGGCAGGACCAATTTTTGCTAATTTGGTATTGGCTGATGAGATTAATCGTGCAACACCAAAGACACAGTCTGCATTATTAGAGGCAATGCAGGAGAAAACTGTAACGGTAGGAAAGAAAACATATCCGATGCCACAGCCATTTATGGTGTTGGCAACCCAGAACCCTGTAGAGCAGGAAGGAACTTATCCATTACCAGAAGCACAGCTTGACCGTTTTTTATTGAAATTGCAAGTAGAATTCCCTAATCTCGCTGAACTGAAGGAGATTATGGATATAACGGTAACTAATAAAACAGTAGAGCTGGAAACCAAAATAAATGGAGAAGAAATCATAGAGATACGAAAAGTAGTAAAAGATATTCCTATTGCAGAGCCAGTACAGGAATATGCCCTGCAGTTAGTGATTAATACACATCCTGAGCTGGCAGATGCACCTGCCATTACCAAACAATATATTGCAGCAGGAGCCAGTCCAAGAGCGGCACAGGCTATTTTTACAGTGGCAAGGGCGAAAGCATTTTTAGAGGGCAGATATAATGTATCTTTTGAAGATATAAAATATGTTGCTTATCCTGCACTACGTCATAGAATTGCTTTGAATTTTGATGCTATGTCAGAGGGGATTTCCGCAGATGCAGTAGTAAAACAATTGATTGAATTGAAATAAGAGAGTGAAGACTATGGAAGAAAAATTATTTGATGGAGCATTCTTTTCTAAACTTGCCACTCTCCGAATGAGCAGTAAAATGAAGATGACTGCAGGAATGAGTGGAGGACGAAAATCTTCTATGAAAGGAAATAGTGTGGAATTTTCCGATTTCCGTGAGTACATATTAGGAGATGATATTCGAAAGATTGACTGGAATGCTTACGGAAGAATGGATCGTCTGTTCATTAAACTGTTTCAGGAAGAAAAGGAAGGAGTATTCCGTATTTTTGTAGATGGCAGCAAATCTATGGATTATGGTGAAAAAAAGAAATCTGTATTGGCAAGAAGAATTGCAGGGATGCTTTCCTATATTATATTGAATAATTTAGATAGAGTGCATCTTACTAAATTAGGTGATGAGGCTCTACAGCCAGGAAAAGGAATGACAGGGAGACAATCCTTTCAGAAGATCTTATTAGCTTTAGAAAATATGACATTTGAAGGAAAATCCAGCCTCTATGAAGGAATACAAAAATGTAAAATTTCTGGGCATGGAATAACCATTTTGATTTCTGACTTTTTTAATGAAGAAGAATTAGAGCCAATGTTGCGGTATTTGGTATACCAAAAACAAGAAATCATTCTCATCCACACTTTGGCTGCTGAGGAAATAGATCCAGATTTAGAAGGTCATCTAAACCTTATTGATATGGAATCAAGAAAAGATCTGCGGGTAAGTATGAGTGGAAGTGTGTTAAAAAAATATCAAAAGACCCTTCATGCATTTCAAGAACGGCTTATCGAATTGTCCAGAAAGTATCAAGCACACTATATGTTTGTAAGTACTGAGGATGCACTGGATAAATTTATATTTGAAGGAATACGGAGTGGACAATTAGAACGATTGTAGAGAAAAGAAGGAAGGGAGTGAGCTTGTGCAGTTTGTGAATTTATTACCTTTTGGTTTATTGGTTTTAATTCCTGGGATAATTTTGCTCTACATATTAAAACAAAAATCAGAGGATAAAGATGTATCATCGCTATATTTATGGAGAGAGACATACAAAAATATAGAAGTTTCCAGCCCATGGGAACGCTTGAAAAATAACTTGTTAATGTATATCCAGATAGCAGTTATTTTAGGGATTATTCTGGCACTTGCTGGACCTTATCTGGCAAATTCCCAGACAGGTTCAAAGAATATGGTATTGGTATTGGATAATAGCGGTAGTATGAATGCTATATATACAGAGAAAAAGAGCAGATTGGAGACTGCAAAAGAGGAAGCATTGCATTATGTAGAAAAATGGAATGGAAATGTAAATGTTACCTTGCTTTCCTGCAATCAGAATTCAAAAGTAATTTTATCAGGCTGCTCAGACACCAATAAAATAAAAGAAGCCATTTATAATATTAATCCAACAGATGTGGCAGGTAATTTAGAACCCGCAGTTAGCATGGTGGAATCCATGGCAGAGCAATGGGATGGATATGAAGCATTATTTTTTACGGATAGCAGCTTGAATATGGGAAAAGTAAATGGCAATGTGGTGGATGTCAGCAGTAAAGGAATGAATGGTGCAGTGGATTATGTGAGTTATGACCGTGGAAAGAATGGAAGCATATCTGTTGTATCCAAAGTAACAAATTATGGAACAGAGACAACTTCCAGTGATGTAAATTTATATTTCAACGATAAGATGCTTCGTATTGAAAATAGTGGAGAACTTGCCCCAGGAGAGAGTACTGTAGTTTATTTTGAACCAGTTACAGCAAAAGAATATGAAAATAATAAAACAGTGGTAATTCGTGCAGAATGGAACCAGAAGGATGCTATGGAAAATGATAATGCTGCCTATACTATAATGCGGGAAAATGAGGAGCAGAAGGTGCTTTTAATTTCTAAACAGAATGTCTTTTTGGAAAAGGCAATTGGTACGTTGGATCATGTGTCGTTATATAAAGCAGATTCCATGAAAGAAGCAGAAGGTTCTGGTGAATATGATTTATATATTTTTGATAATGTTATGCCAGAAGAAATACCAGATGGCAATCTTTTGTTTATTAATCCAAAAGACTCTAACATAACGAAAGATTTATTTCAGGTAAAGGGGAAGAAGAAGGGAGCAGTTGTAAATATTTGTGAGCAGAAATATACCCAAATGATAGATAAAAAATTTAATTTTGGTGTGAATCAGTATCAACAAATTGAGCCAGTAGGAAAAGCCGAGGTATTTTTGCAGGCAGATAAGGATAAAGTAGGATTTTTGGAGCGGATTGGAAAACGTCAGATAGCTGTATTAGGCTTTGATCTTCATGCCAGTGATTTTGCATTACAGATGGAGTTTCCTATTTTAATGAACCAGCTTTTGGGAGATATTTTGCAGGGATATATGCTTCAGGAAACGCAGATTATAGCTGGAGAGGAATATCTGGTGAACCAAGTTAGTTACACAAAAGAACAGGCAGGTATTTATACCATAGAGGGAGAGACTACAAAAGGAAAAGTACAAGAGAGTTTAGCAGTAAATTTTCCAACTACTGCCGAGTCCTCTCTGGTAGAAACTGTGGAAGTAAGCCAGAATGAGTCTGCTCAGACAAAAAATGTTACAGATACCATTCGTAATACAAGAGATTTAAAGACATTCATTATCTGGCTGGTGCTTGTGTTGGTTGGTTTAGAATGGGTGATTTACCTTAGAAACAGATAGAAAGCAGGTGACAGAAATGGGAATAACCATAGATCATCCCTATTATTTTATATTAATACCGATTTTGCTGGGAATACTAATTATTTCCAGCCGATGGTTCCGAATGAAACACAAATTCCGCAAACGGGCTATTATGGCATTAAATGGTATTGTTATTGTAAGCTTGATATTGGCACTTTGTGGTGTACATATACAGAAAAATAGCAATGTGGAGACTACAATCTTCTTATTAGATGCATCAGATAGTGTAGCTTCTTCGGAAAAAGAAATTGCAGAATTTGTGAATGAGGCATTAAAAGAATGTCCAGAGGATGGGAAAATAGGAATTGTAGCATTTGGGCAGGATACAAAAGTAGAACAATTTGTATCAAATAAATTAACCTTTCAGGGATTCCAGACGACACCTGTAACTACAGCTACCAATTTAGAAAAAGCAGTACAGGCAGCTATGTCAATGTTTGGACAGGATACAGGAAAACGTTTGGTTATTATTTCTGATGGAAAAGAAAATGAAGGTAATTTGTCCAATATGGTCTATACTCTTGCTGGCAACCAAGTAGATGTAAAAGTCCAGAAGATAGAAAGTGAAATTGGAAAAGAAGTCTATGTGGATGGTGTTCAGGTTTCAGAAACCGTAAAAGTAGGAGATAAATTTAATGTAGAAGTTACAGTACAGAGCAATGTACGGACTACTGCAAGGTTATCTTTGTATCAGGGAAGCAATTTAAAGAAACAGCAGACAGTAGAATTACAAACAGGAAAGAATACTTTTATATTTCAAGATACACAGACGGAAGAAGGATTAAAGACATATCGTGCAGTTATTGAACCGGCAGATGATAATCAGATATTAAACAATGAATACACTGCATTTACCGAGGCAGAGCAAAGTGAGAAGATTCTTTTAATAGAAGGAAAAAATGGTCAGGCAGAAGAATTTACTAAGCTTTTGGACAGCATTAATGTAAACTATAATAGGATTAGTCCAAAGGCAGCACCAACAGCATTAAATCAAATGATGGAATATAAGGTGATAATAACTTTAGATGTATTTGCTGATGATTTGGCAGAAGGATTTTTAGATAATCTGGAGGCTTATGTAAAGGATTATGGTGGTGGATATATTGCGATTGGTGGAGAGAATAGTTATGCTCTGGGAGGTTATAAAAATACATCCATAGAAAAGGTGTTACCAGTTAGCATGAGTTTAGAAGGGGAAAAACAGATTCCCAATATGACAACTGTATATGTGATTGACCATTCTGGCAGTATGTCAGATGGAAATGGACAATCCAATTTAGATTTAGCAAAAGAAGCCTCTATAGCAGCCCTAGAGAATATGCGTGAAATTGATGAGGTTGGTGTAATTGCCTTTGATGATACTTATTCTTGGGCAGCACCGATTCAATCTCTTACCAACGTGGATGATATAGCAGGAGAAATTGAAGGAATCCGTATTGGCGGTGGAACTAGTATTTATCCTGCAGTAAGGGCGGCTTATGACAAAATTAGAAAAAGTAATGGGGAATTAAAGCACATTGTATTATTATCAGATGGAGAAGATGAATTTCCATATTCCCAGTATCAGGATATTCTGGATGCTATGGAGGAAGAGAATATTACGCTTTCTACGGTAGCATTAGGAGCAGGTGCTAACAATTCTTTAATGGAAAGACTGGCACAAGCAGGAGGTGGACGATGTTATACTTCAAAATCAGGAAATGATTTGCCAAGGATTTTTGCACAAGAAGTATTTTTATCCACAAAAAGCTATTTGAATAACCGGGAATTTACACCTGTTCTTAAACAAAAAGGAAAGATTTTGAATGGTGTAGTAGAAGAGGGAATTCCAAAGCTGCTAGGTTATATTGCAACTACTGCAAAAGACCTTGCTACGGTACACTTAGAGTCAGACACTAAGGAACCTATTCTTGCATCCTGGCAATATGGATTAGGGAAAACCATTGCTTTTACCTCGGATGGAGAGAATAAATGGACTGGGAATTATGCCACATGGGAAAAATATGGTACTATGTGGAAAAATATGATACAATATGTGACTATGGATGAAGAGGAACAAGGAGGAAAGGTAGAAATAGAACAAAGCGGTTCTACAGCACATATTAAATATACAACAGATACTTATAGCAAAGATAGTAAGGTAAGTGTAATCTATACAGATGAGGATGGAAAACAGCAGACCTTGAACTTAGAAGCAACCGGGGCAGGAAAATTTGAAAAGGATATTACATTTCCAGGTTTGGGATTGTATATGCTAAACATTACCCATAAAGAGGGTAAAGATATGGTTGCCACCAAAAATACTGCAGTTGCTATGCAGTATTCCAGAGAATATCGTTATATGGAAGAAAATGAAGCACTGGATCAATTTGTAAATAATGTAGGCGGCACTGTAGTTACAAAGCCAAAAGAAGTATTTGCATCAAAGCTTGATAAAGTTATGGCAAGTTATGACCTGACTAATATTTGGTTATTGTTTGCTTGTATCATATTTTTCTTCTCTATAGCATATAAAAGATTACAGTTTTCATTTATAGAACGTTGGTATCAAAAAGTCACAGAGAAAAGATATCAAAGTGCAACAAATAAGAAAAAGAAAGTAGAGAAAGAGGAAACTTTGCAGAATGACAAAAATACAAAAGAAAAGATCAAAAAGACAAAGCCAGTAAAACCACAAAAAGAAAAGAAAACAGCAAAAGAGAAAAACAAACAAGAGGAAATACAACAAGCTGCAGCGATGTTGCTAAAAAGAAAAGAAGAAAGAAAGTAACAGTTCATGCAGGTCTGCACACTCTGCTGTGCAGACCGTATAAAAGAATAAAACAGGAGAGGAATGGGGCAATTTACATGCGAAGCTTGCCCCATTCCCTAACAGGTCAGCCCCCGGCTGAACTGTTATGAAAGAAACAAAGAGTAGAAATACAAAAAAGGAGAGAGTCGATATAACATACGGTTGTAATATCGGCTCTCTCTTATGAAAATGGAAGAAGAAAAATATACATATATTATACCATATTTTAGTAAAAAGAAAAGCTTTTTTTATAAAAAAGATGACAAAAAAATGTAGCAATTATTTGTTATTATTTTTTACTGGAAAAAAATTTGATTTTTTTGGAAATACGAACCTTATTATAAAGGGTCGCATACTCGATTTCGTTTAGTTCCAGAATATAGTTTTTCTGATAGTTTTTTTGAATTCCTTGTGCTAATAAAAAATCAACCGCTTTGTTGTAAGCAACCGCAGCTTCTGTTTCTGAAGCATATATACCAACCCGGTAATCCCCATTGATATGAATTTTTGTGACATAGTGGAATACACCACGTTCCATTTGCCGGCAAACCCCATAATATTTATTAATTACTTCTATATTTCTATAACGGAAATCCGTATGGTCTCCATTTACAAAACGATAGTCCCGATTTTCTACAGCAAAGTTTTTAATTCCATAGCGGGAGAGAATATTAATCTGCATACCATATTCTGCTACAAACAAGTGTCCGCCCCGCTTTTGCAAACTGTGTTTGGAATAATAGAATAAATCGTCTACATCAAATTTATATTGTAGTTCTTTATCATAATAATATACAAAGAAATTTTCCTTCAAATAAATAGGTGTCTTACAATATACAGCATTATCCCGGAAGTTAATTAAGGAAACCCACTTTCCTAAAGGGAGTAAATGATTCTCACTATGACTTTCTATGGTAAAATTCCGGTTTGCCAATAGTTCTCTGGCTTCCAGATATGCTTTATGGGCAGCTTCGGCACTAGAGAAGCTGCCTAGACTGATATGTTTGCTTTTATATGTAATGGAAGAACGGAAGTAAAGGCTTCCGTCCTTTTTTTTTGTTGGAAAAACTCCTGGTAATTGTTCCATAGTCGTACTCCCTTTGTCGTAAGTAGTAGTTACCGATTTTGTAACTGTTCAGAACCATGAACAGTTACGTTTAAGCCCATAATAATTCGCCTTTGGCGAAGGGGCTTAAACATTACAAAATTTACTTTTTCTTACGAAACACGCAGTAAATGCGTGTTTCTGCCTGAATAGTTACCGATTTTTTATAATTAGTATAACATGAAATAAAATGTGGAACAATACAAATAGGTTATTTCCAAAATAATCTGGTTTATGCAAAAAATGTATAAAATTGCAGTAGAATATTGGAAAAACAAGAAGAAATTATGGAGAAAGGTGAATAAAGTGGACATTTTTGTTGAAAATTATCAAAAAAAGTTGAAAAAAATAGTTCACAGTAGTCAAAAAGTATGACAAAAACTTTTTAGTAAAAGTAAATGAAAATAAATGGAAAAAGGAAAAGGAATTCTGTTGATTTTACTATTATTGTAAAAAATCCCCAAATGATTTGTGTTTCAAACTACGAAAGTAGTCAATTTGTCTTGACACCGAAAAGCGTTGTGGGATACAATGCAAAACTATGAAAAGTAATTTTTGTGTTTTCAAACTACACGATTTATGATTATGATGGAAAAGTGAGGTAGATGTATGAGAAACATACGTTGGAATTTTTCTTGGAAAACCGGGAAAGCCACAACAGGATTTTTTCACAACAGGATAGGACGGGCTGTAGCAGTTTTGGCATTGATAGGAATTTTTTCATTAGCCATAGCAAGAGAAAACGGAGAGTTAAGATATGTAGAAGCATACGAACGGATTGCTTATATGTTTAACTCAGGAGATGAGAAAGATAGTGTAACGAAGGTTATCAACATACAATCTGATGATGAAAAGGAAAATGAATTACGTTTAGAAGAATACACACCATTTTTAGAGCCTTATGCATTTTTAAGTAAAAATGTAGAAGAAGTAAAAAAGAAACAAAGAGAAATTATAGAGCAACAGATTGCTGAGGCAGAAGCAGAAAAAGCGGCAGAAGAAGCAGCTAAAAAAGAGGAGGCAAGAGAAGAGGCAAGACGGACAGCAAAAGAGAAAAACCAGGTGAAGATTCATTTAAGTGAACAGGACAAGGGTGTATTGCTTCGAATCGTGGAAGCAGAGGCAACAGGAGAAGATATCCGGGGAAAAATGTTGGTAGCCAATGTAGTATTAAACCGAGTAAATAATAAAAATGAATTTCCCAATAATGTAACAGATGTTGTATTTGACCATAGTACAGGCGTATATCAGTTTTCGCCTATTAAGGATGGCAGATATTGGTCTGTAAATATTACGGAAGAAACAAAAGAAGCCGTTGACCGGGTTCTTCGAGGAGAAGATTTATCTCAAGGGGCTTTGTATTTCATGGCTAGAAAATATGCAAATCCTGATAATGTAATATGGTTTGACAATAGTCTTACTTGGTTATTTGCCTACGGAGAACATGAGTTTTACCGCTAGGATAGTTGCAGTAACGTTACTGTTCACTCACAAGCTTGACACTTGCTGTCAAGCTATGTGCCAAGAACATAGAACAGCCAAGAATCCAGCCTTTCGCCGAAGGCGAATTATAAATAGGCTGGATTCCGTTACTG
>JAAVHR010000124.1 GCA_014799595.1 Clostridiales bacterium
GAGCGGCCACACATTTTCCGTATTGTGTCAACCCCTCAGGGGGAAATTTTTGCAAAAAAAAATTGGGGTTAGACCCTATTCCAAAATCTAACCCCATGGCTTAACTAAATGACATTGATTCACACTTACGGTGCAAACAGTAACGGAATCCAGCCTATTTAAAGTTCGCCTTCGGCGAAAGGATGGATTCTTAGCTGTTTTACATTCTTGGCACATAGCTTGACAGCAAGTGTCAAGCTTGTGAGTGAACAGTAACTGATAATTCAATATTAGATATCAATAATACAATTAACACTTGATATTATCTGTTTAACCATCTAAAATAAATACACAAATAAAGGGCAATGGAAAGAACAATTAGACTTAGTAGAATCTGGGCAATTTCAATTCATACTGATAGGCCAAAGGATAATACAAAAAAGAAATGGAGTTAAGTTGATGAAGATTTTGTTAGTAGAAGATGATATAGAAATTAGTGATATGTTAAAAAATTTCCTTATGACAGAAAATTTTCAAGTAATAACCGCTTATAATGGGGAAAGTGCTTGTGAAAAATTTTTTGCAGATGAGTATAGTCTGGTATTGCTTGACCTTATGATACCCAAAAAAAGTGGGATGGAAGTAATGAAATCTATAAGAGAGATTAGTACGGTACCAATTATTATTATATCTGCCAAAGATACAGATTCTGACAAGACATTAGGTCTGGGATTAGGAGCAGATGATTATATTACAAAACCATTTTCCATAACGGAAGTATTGGCAAGGATAAAGGCAAATATCAGAAGAAATACACAATATTTATCTAGTATGACAAAGGAAGAAACTATATTTACAAAAGGTGATCTTACTATAAATATAAATGATTATTCTGTAATGAAGAATAGGAAGAAAATAGAATTGACAGCAAAAGAATTTGAGATTTTGAAACTACTTATGAAAAATCCCAAAAAGGTTTATACCAAAGAGCAAATATATTCTCAAGTTTGGAAAGATGCATATTTAGGAGATGAAAATGCTGTTAATGTTCATATCAGCAGATTACGAAATAAAATAGAAGATAATCCCCGTAATCCACAGTATGTTGTTACCGTTTGGGGAATTGGATATAAGTTAGGAGATAAAGAATGAGTGATAAGACAGTTATCTTTTTTTTAGTTTGTATCATTATTTTATTGGGAATTATCATTGTTTATCAACAATTTGTTTTTACAAAGGGAATACAGGCAAAACTGCAAAAAATCAGCAAGAAACTTTCGGACATTTTAGAAAATGATAGTGATGAAAAGGTCATGGTATTTACAGATAATAAGACACTTATGGATTTAAGTGGACAGATTAACAGGCTATTGTTAAAACGGCAGAAAATAAAGACGGATTTTAAGAAACAGGAAATAGCTACTAAGAAAATGCTTGCTAATATTTCACATGATATAAAAACACCATTGACCGTTATTTTAGGATATTTAGAAATAATGTGTTTAAATCATACAGAAGATGAAGCATTACAAAAAGTAGAAGCAAAAGCAAAGCAGGTTATGGAGCTTATCAATCAGTTTTTTACATTAGCGAAGTTGGAAGCAGGAGACACGAATATAGAAATTACTAAAATAAATATCAATGAATTGTGTAGAGAAAATATTTTGAGTTTTTATGAACTCTTGATTCAGAAAAATTTTGTAGTGGATATATCAATTCCAGAGCAGGACTGTTTTGTATATGGTGATAAAGATATTATTGATAGAATTTTATTCAATTTGATTTCAAATGCAGTACGTTATGGCAGTGATGGGAAATATATAGGACTTTCTTTAAGGGAAGCAAATAGCTATGTTTATATAGATATTATAGATAAAGGAAAAGGAATAGAAAAAGAATTTGCGGCTAACGTATTTGAAAGGCTCTATACAATGGAAGATTCCCGCAACCGTAATATACAGGGAAATGGTTTAGGGCTGACTATTGCCAAAAATCTTGCCATACAGTTGGGTGGAGATATTTTATTAGAAAGCGAGCCAGATGTGAAAACAATTTTTACAGTGAAATTAAAGAAATTCGTAAGAATTATGCAAGAGTTTTGAAAATCTAAACTGTTACAATGGTTTTTAGAAAGGAGGCAATTACTATGCCATATATTTTACAAACAAATCAATTAACAAAAACCATTGACGGCAAGAAACTGGTTGAAAATGTAAATATTCATGTTAGAAAAGGAGAAATTTATGGTTTTTTGGGACCAAACGGAGCCGGAAAAACCACAATAATGAAAATGGTTACAAATCTTTGGAAACCAACAACAGGTACAATTGAACTATTCGGAGAAAAACTTACCCCCACTTCGTATGAGGTGTTAAAAAGAATGGGAAGTATGATAGAGTTTCCTTGTTTTTATGAGCGTATGAGTGGCAAAGACAATCTGCAAATTCATTGTGAATATATGGGGTATTATAATCCTGGCAGTGTTGATGATGCCCTAGAAATGCTGGGACTTAAGGAAGCTTCCAATAAGCAGGTCAAAGAATATTCATTGGGAATGAAACAACGGTTGGGAATTGCTCGTGCAATTCTCTGTAAGCCAGAACTGTTAGTTCTTGATGAACCCACAAATGGACTTGATCCCGCTGGAATAAAGCAAATGAGAAACCTATTTCAAATGTTATGTTCAGAGTATGGAATTACGATTATTATCTCTAGTCATATTCTTTCAGAAGTGGAATGTATTGCTGATACAATCGGTATTATCCATCATGGAAAACTGATGAAGGAAGTTTCTATGAAAGAAATATCTGAAATGAATACTGCCTATATGGAGCTTACTGTTGAAAATATAAAAAAAGCAGCTTATATATTGTCTGACAAATTAGGGTTAAGTAATTTCAAAATTATGGATGAACATAATATCCGGGTGTATGATAATAGAAGTACAATAGAAATATCAAAGACACTAACTTTGAATGATGTGGAGATTAGCTCTATTAGTAAGAAATCAGAAAGTCTGGAGGACTACTTTTTAAAGATAACAGAGGAGGCTGTAAAGTAATGTTAAAATTGATAAAACTTGAATGGAAGAAAAATAATATTGCAAAATATATTTATAATGCGTTTATCTTAGCTGCTTTTCTTTGTCTGTTTGTTTTTGCATTGGCTTTTTTAGGAATTGCAAATGATCCAGATGGAACATTAGATGCTGTGGAAGGAATGAATACGATCTCTGCTTCAATTGAGTTATTTACAAGTATGTCCTTTTTAATTTTTACAAGCGTTATGTTGGCATCCTTTATTGTGAGTGCATATAAGAATAAAACTATGAATTTGATGTTTTCATATCCTATAAAAAGACAGAAAATTTTATCCGCACAAATGATGGCAGTATGGATTTTTAATTTTATAGCATTGGTTGTGACAAAGCTGATGATCTATACTTGTGTATATTTAGGATCAAAAAGCATGCACTCATCATTTGTAATTGATTTTGATATGGGAAGTTTGTCTTTTTATGTTCAGCTTTTGGTAAAGTCGGTTGTAATTGTAAGTATGAGCTTTATTGCATTATTTGTTGGAATGGCTATGAAGTCATCAAAGGCGACTATAATTACCTCTTTTTTATTGATTTTTCTCACACAGGCAAATGTTGGTGACTTTTCACTGGCAGGTAATGCAATATTCCCAGCTATTTTGACTATTACCTCTTTTGTTTTTGCAGGATTGTCCATTTTTAATGTAGAAACAAAGGATATTATGTAAAGGGAAATACATACAGGAATACAGCATCAAATTTGTATTCTGTATCAGTCCATTTTGATGGCTTTTGTATATTGTTGTACTTGTTCTGTTGATAAAGAAATAAGAAGAAAAATGGTTAAATTACAGACTTGGTTTATGCTTATAACCACAAGTAATGTCGAATATTGTTTATTTACAAAATTTAAAAATTTTTATATACAAATGCCAAATTAAAGTATATAATAGTATTTGCAATGTAGGAGTAGTTATATGAGTTAAGGAGGTTATTTTTTATGAAGAGGTTAGAAAAAACAGTGTTTTTACTAATGACAAGTGTGATATTTATTCTGTCAGTATCCATGCCAGTACAGGCTAAAGTAATTACGGATAATATCAGTAATAACGTAGCCAATATTACACCAAGAATTGATATTAATTATCCTACTTCAGCTTTGATAAATGGTAGTAATGTACCATTAAGAGAAACACCAGGTCTATCTGGTGAGGTTTTACAGACACTACAACAAGGTTATTTTATACAAATCAATACAGAAAATGCGGTAGAAGTTGATGGTATAAAGTGGTATCCATGCAAATATGGATATATATATGGATATGTAGATGCACGATATGTTCGTATAATATAACCATATAGTACATAACATAATTGTATTAACAGAAATAAAAACTGCTACATTGTAAGGGAGTATTACACATAGATTTTTCTATTGGGTGATACTCCCTTTTCTATAATTGTTTAAACTGATTTAGATTCTAAAGGTGCCTATGTTTTGGATACTTTTCTGTTAATTCTAATATTAGATTTTAATAATATGTTTAGCACTTGATATTATCTGTGATTGTAACTGTTCAGAACCATGAACAGTTACGTTCTAAGCCCATGAAAATTCGCCTTCGGCGAATTTTCATGGGCTTAGAACGATCAAAATTTACATTTTGCACGCAAACACGCAGTAAATGCGTGTTTCTACTTGAATAGTTACTTGTGATTATGCTTAGGGTATGGGAAGCAAATAGAACAAAAACTATTTAAAGTTTGTGGAGAAAGGGAAGTTTTTGCACTTAAAGAGGTAATTTGCTTTAAGAAAGAAATAATAATATCTATGTGTTATGCCTATCGAAATTTTGTTGCATTACACAACGGATTATTTGAAGCTATGCAATGGTACAATATGTATAAATCAAATGAACATTTGCAAGCCACAGAAGGAGTTGTTTCTGTTTTGTTTCAAGTACTTGATGCTTATGATTTGCTTGAAGAACAAAAGATACATATTGTTCGTATGTTTCGAGGTTTTCTGCAAGGTTTTCTATCCATTGAAAGTCATGACGGATTTGGAAACTCATTAACTGTGGATGATACCTTTGATTTTTCATTAAAAGTATTCTTAAATGGTATTCATAGCTTACAAGGAGGAAATACAAAATGAAAACAATACTAAAAAGTATAAGTCCCTTTAACAACAGGACAGATATGCAACCTATACTATTCGTCATTAAAAAAATACTTGCTTTTTATTTTTGCTATATTATGGGGTTATTCATTGCAGAGGGTGCTGCAATACTTTTGCACTTTGTATTAGGTAAAAACATGCTTGTTGGCAATGTATTTGATAGCCAAACAATAACATTGATTATCTATTATGGATATATTATCGTGATTACTGTAATGCTATTTTATTGGAAATTATTTGAGAAAAAACCGTTGTCTGAATTGGGATTAACAAAACATATTGGAAGCTACTTTATTGGTATAGTAACTGCTATATTTCTGCTTTTGATATCAGTTAGTATTATCACTTTGACAGGTAATATGAAATATGATGGAATATTTACAGATACTAACCTTTTAATAATTATTCTTTTTGGAGGTGGCTTTATTATTCAAGGGGCTATGGAAGAATTATTTTGTAGGGGTTTTTTGCTTCATACACTTCAAACAAGGGTCACTTTACCTGTTGCTATTGCCGTTAGTACAGTGATGTTTATTATACCTCATGGGTCATCTTTATTTGCAGGAGAAATGATATATGGTGTAATTGGTATTATTAATCTCATTTTAATTTCGATTATTTTTTCACTTTTTACAATTCGTTTTCAAAGTATATGGGCAGCTTGTGGTTTACACTCATTTTGGAATTTTATCTTGTATAGTGTGCTGGGTTTGAATTTAAGTGGCAATGATGAAAATGTTACAGCAATATTCAAGATGGAATCAGTTGGCAAAAATATTTGGAATGGTGATATTTATGGGATTGAAGCAAGTATAATAACCACTATTATTTTGGGAATTTGTGCAATGTTATTATGTGTATATAGCAAAAAAAATCAAGAAACATAAAAAAGAAAACAGAATGGAGGCATTGTTGGTAATACATAAATTGTAAAGCTACTAAGATTGTGGAATTGCCATTTTTTATAAAATTTTAAAAGAATTTCCAGTAGTTTACCATATTCTCTATGTCTTGTGTTATAATGTATTATGTAATGGGAATTGTGGTAGTTGACTTTACCTATAAAACTTTAATTTGATATTTTCCAAGGTTTTTTTTAATAGCTATCCAATTAAGAGGGAATTATAAAAAATATGTGGTTGGACAAATAAATGATGATAAAATTAAAGAAATGATTTTGTGACAGATAAATTTCTTTTTGTGAAAAGTACAACACCAGATAAGAATTTTTGTAACTGTTCAGAACCATGAATAATTACATTTAAGCCCATAATAATTGGCCTTAAACAAGGGGCTTAAACATTACAAAATTTACTTTTTCTTACGAAACACGCAGTAAATGCGTGTTCCTACCTGAATAGTTATGATTTTTTTATAATATGGAGGTCTATAGTGATTGGAATCTATTTTAGTGGAACAGGAAATTCCAGATATGCATTGGAAGTTTTTTTGAAAGAATATGATAAATCCGTTAAAAGCTTTTCGATAGAAGATGAAAACGTTGTCAATCAAATAAAGAGTAACGATGAGATTGTCATAAGTTACCCGGTACAATATAGCAACATTCCTAAAATATTAAAGGATTTTATTGAGCAATATCCGTATTTGTGGCAAGGCAAAAAAGTTTTTATAATTGCGACAATGGGATTATTTAGTGGGGATGGAGCAGGCATTCTGGCACGTTTATTACATAAGTATGGAGCAGAAATTATAGGTGGTTTACATTTAAAAATGCCAGATAGCATAGCGGATGAAAAAGCATTGAAAAGGTCATTAGAAAAGAATAGGGAACTGGTAGAGCAGGCACAAAAAAAGATAATACATGCAGTTTATAGTATGAAAAGCAATAGACCAACTCAAGAAGGAATTGGTTTGTTGTATCAAATGGCAGGATTTTTTGGGCAACGCTTATATTTTTATAATAAAACAAGAAAATATACAAATAAGTTGAAGATAGATAAAGCAAAGTGCATTGCTTGTGGTGTATGTGTGAAATTATGCCCTATGAAGAACTTGAGTGTAAGTCATGGTGTAGTAAAAGCAAAGGAATCCTGTACAATGTGTTACCGCTGCATCAACAGATGTCCTAAACAGGCAATTACGTTGCTAGGGAAAACAGTCATAGAGCAAGGAACAATAGAAAAATATTTATGAAAACTCAATCAATATATAATAATATATTTGATGGTATAATAAAACTATAGTTGAATATTTAACAATATGTGACAATATCTAGTTAAGGAAGGTTATACCTAATGATTTATAAAATAGAAAAGAAAGAAAGTGCAGAGTCTATTTTTGCGAATTGGCAAGAAACACTAATCTGGTCGTGTTTACAAGGGGTCATGGGACATATTTATGCAAATGATATGGAAAATCCAACTTCAGCTATGGCAATATTAGGTGATTTTTGCTTTTTTGCAGGTACACCTGATAAGGAGCTTATTGCATATAAACCAGAGTGGTGTAAGCAAGATTTTATAATTGGTGTGCCACAAAATGATCAGTGGGCAGGATTACTAGAAGATTATTATGGAGACAAAGCCAAACAAGTTGTGCGGTATGCTATTAAAAAAGAGCCAGACATTTTTGATAAAAGTAAATTAAATGATATTGTAGAATCACTTCCAAGCGAATATACAATAAAAATGATAGATGAGGAATTATTCAATTATTGCAGGAATGAAGAGTGGTGCAGGGATTTGGTATCACAATTTGCAGATTATCAGATATATAGCAAAATAGGTTTGGGAGTTGTTATTTTAAAGGATGGTGTTCCCGTTTCTGGAGCATCTTCGTATTCTGCTTATCTTGATGGAATCGAAATTGAAATTGATACCAAAAAAGAATACCGAAGAAAAGGACTGGCTTTGGTATGTGGTGCCAGACTTATCTTAGAATGTCTTGATAGGGGATTGTATCCAAGTTGGGATGCACAGAATTTATGGTCGGTAGCTTTGGCAGAAAAGTTGGGATATCATTTTGACTATACATATAATGCATATGAAATTCAAGATTATTAGTTGAAAGAAAGTTGATTGCTTCGTGCTTCGAACTACCGCAATCACCAACTGTATTCGTATTCTGGGCTATTGTCTTACATACTTATATAGTTTAGCCAGCCAAATGGTTACACTTCTTTGCAAGAAAACTTGCACGAGATGTAACTGTTTGTCTGGACTTTTAGAGTAAATCGACAAATGTTGGCAAGTAAAGTCGGGATAGTTTTTGTTTTTCATGGTAAATTGTATTTACAGCAGGAGGTGAGGACATGGAATGGGCAGAATCCATAAGTAAAGCAATCGAATATATCGAAAACAACATCACAGAAAAAATTACTGTAGAAGATATTTCAAAGCATGTTAATATATCACCTTTTTATTTTCAAAAGGGATTTAGTTTGCTTTGTGGATATACGGTTACAGAATATATGCGTAACCGTAGGTTGGCTCTTGCTGCAGGAGAGCTTGCCACAAGTGACACAAAGGTAATTGATATTGCGATGAAATATGGTTATGATTCGCCAGACAGCTTTACAAAGGCATTTTCAAGATTTCATGGTGTCACACCTTCTATGGTACAAAAGAATCATAGTATATTGATTAAATCTTTTGCACCGCTGAAAATTAAATTATCATTGGAAGGTGGTTTTGTTATGGATTACAGATTAACAAAGAAGGACAGTTTTACAGTTATGGGAGCAATTAAAAAGTTTTCTTATGATGGAGCAAAGGCGGTAATTCCAGAGTTTTGGAAAGAACATTATGAAAAGGGAAATGGCAAATATGTATGTGGAATGTTTGGTGTGAATATTGATGAATCCATGGGAAATAGTGAGTTTGCATATATGATAGCGGATATCTATAATCCAGTAATGGATGTGCCAGAAGGATTTGTTACAAAGACAATTCCTGCATTCACTTGGGCAGTATTTCCTTGTAAGGGTTCAATGCCGGATTCTATGCAGGATGTAAATACTAAGATTTTTTCAGAGTGGCTTCCTGCATTAAAAGAATACGAATTTGCAGCAGGATACTGTATCGAAATGTATGATGATCCTAGTAAATATCCAAAGGGAACTAGTGATGAAAATTATTACTCTGAGATTTGGATTCCAGTAAAAAAGAAATAAAGAATATCTATTAATATAAATAGCCCATGTATTTCTAATATAGAGGAGATGCATGGGTTTCTTGTTACTGTTTACACCTATGGTGCAAACAGTAATGGAATCCATCCTATTTATAATTCGCCTTCGGCGAAAGGCTGGATTCTTCTCGACCACTACTTGTTCTTACGTACTTTGCAGCAAGTGCAAAGTACTACCTGTAAACAGTAATGGTTTCTTGTTTATATAGTTTATCCTCAGATAAATAGGACTTTAAGAGATAAGGTATATGTGATAAAATAGAACAAAAAACAGGAGGTATTTCAAATTATGAGAAATCCGGAACAAACTATAGGAAACATAGCAGACAAGTCTAATATGGCTTTTATTAGTTACATAGATGATGAGGGATTCCCTATAACAAAGGCAATGTTAAAACCTAGAGAACGACAAGGAATAAAAGAATTTTGGTTTTCAACTAACACATCATCAAATAAGGTAAAATTTTTTCGTAAAAACCCAAAAGCCAGCATCTATTTTGTGGATAAAAGATTTTATCGTGGGGTTAGTTTAATAGGAACCGTTGAGGTTTTGGAAACAGATGAAGCGAAAGAAAGAATATGGCAGGAGGGGGATACCATGTATTATAAAGAAGGAGTAACCGATCCGGATTATTGTGTGTTGAAATTCACTGCTGTCAAAGGAAGATATTATAGTAATTTTAAATCGGAAGATTTTGAAATTTAGATAAGTAAACGAGGATGCATACAAGTGCAAAAGCAGCACTTGGTGCTTTACGAACCTTGCAGCAGAGTGCAAGGTTCTACCTAAAAGGAGTGAATATAAAGAAAAGCATAATATGGAGTTAAAATTTAGGAAAATGTGAAATGATTGAGCGGGAGGATGATATGGAACTATGAGAAGAAGTTTTCATGCATTTATGGAAAAAGAAGATTTGGAAAATACTTTTATGCAGTTTCAAAATAATTTACAGGTATATTATGCACCAACATATTCAGACAATGGACCAGTTACAATAGCAGATATCACACAAATAGCAGATTTCGGCATTAACTTTTGTGGGAGTCATATTGGAAATAACCAATTTCGAGTGTTTTTTCAGAATAGACAGTGTGTTTGGAGACAATACCAGTGTCCATCCAGTGATAATAAAAAGATGATAACCTGCAATACAACGTTTTGTGATGAAAATACAGAATTAATTGATCTTGATTTGGGAGGAATTTATAAGGAAGATAATATTTTTCCAACAGAAATTGGTACAATTTATTATGAAAATGAGAATGTGAAAAAACTTTTTAGTGAATTAAAAAAGTGTTTTCGCAAAAATTCTAAAAAAATCGTAAACGGATATTATATTGGAAATAAAGCATTTGCAAATAGAAAAAAATATAGATTTTGTACAATAGATATTAAATCACCACAGGAGTTTGATTTGCAAATAGATTAAATAACTTCCATAGGCATTTGCGAAACTCAATTTACTCATAGAGTTTTTGTGCAAAGTTTACATATCACCGCAAGGCACGTTTTCACTGCTCTCAACCGTAACAGTACATAAGGAGCTAAAAGACAGCACCTAAGTACCGACGGTCTCGAAAGCACCCAGCTTTGATATGTAAATCTGCACAAAATAATTTAAGTCAATGAGAGTTTTGCAATTACCTAAAATAATTTCCAGCTTGAAAGGAGACCGTATGATAGATAGCAGTGTTAGGGAATATATTGAAAATTATTCATTAGAAATTATTGAGATGTATAAAAAATTGAGAGAACTTATTTTGAAAAGTACTTCTCAACAAATCGAAGAAAAACTTTGGGCAAAATTACCAAGTTATTATGTAGGAGAGAAATTTGTACGTTTAGTACCATTTAAGGATCACATTAATATTCAGGCGATGGCAATAATGCAACATAAGAATGAGCTAACTGGATATAAAATTACATCTAAAGGTATGCTCCAGATATACCTGAATCAGACTGTTCCTCTATTATTGCTCGAAAAAATATTTGATGAAACATTGAATAGATAATTTATATCCTCTCGGATTCTCAATAAAAAATTAAGATTTGAAGTTTAATAATTAAATATTGTGAGATTTTGGGAAAATATCAAATAAACCTAAAAAAGGGCACAGTTTCCCTAAGGAA
>JAAVHR010000125.1 GCA_014799595.1 Clostridiales bacterium
CTATGTTCTTGGCACATAGCTTGACAGCAAGTGTCAAGCTTGTGAGTGAACAGTAACGATTTCATACCTGTGACATCCCGGTTTTTTGTTTTTGGATCCATTCGTTAACTTCACCGCCAATTAGCAGCATATACATACAGGCATAAAGCCAAAGCATTAAAAGAACAATAGCAGTAAGGCTTCCATAGGTATTGGTAAAGTTTGACATATGGTCTATATAGAAAGAATACAAATAAGTAAACCCAATCCAGCCGCCAGCCGTTACAACAGCTCCTGGTAATTCTTGAATAATGTTGGATTTGCGGTTGGGAATAACAATATAAAGTGCCAAAAAGAAAAGAATCAAAATACATAAAGCTGTTGTGGCACGAATACTGATAACCAGCAATGCAATGTCACTTAGATTTGGAAATTGTCTTTGAATGGCAACAGCGATACTATTACCAAAACCAAGAATGCTAAGAGTAATCAGTAGCAAAATACCAAATACTAAAGTATATAAAGTGGCGATTAATCGAAGTACAATATAATTTCTAGTTTCCAGAATGCCATATACCGCATTTAATCCATAAATAAGAGCATAAAATGCTTTTGAGGCACCCCAGATGGCAGTAATTCCAGTAATGGATAATAAGGTTGTAGTAGAAGAAGTATATATTTCATTAATAATATTATTGATAAAAGGTGCAATAGAAGCAGGTACAACTTGAAGTACAGCATGTATTAAATCTTGTTCGGTAAGAGGAAGATAATGAATCAATGATAATAAAAACATAAAAAATGGAAAAACGGACAAAATGATAAAAAAGGCTGCCTGTGCAGCATATGCAGAAACGGAGTCTTTTTTTAATTTGAATAGGAAATCTTGAATAATATTCATAAAATATTTAATTGTTTTCATAGTACACCCCCATACAAACAACTATGCCTGATATATCTACTTGATAGTATATCATATTTCTTCTTATTATAATATATGAAACGAATAAAGATTTTAATATTTTCATAACAGTTCAGTCATGCTATTCATATTTTGCCAGAATATACATTACATGTTACAGTTCACACCTACGGTGCAAACTGTAACGGAATCCAGCCTATTTGTAATTCGCCTTTGGTGAAAGGCTGGATTCTTGGCTGTTCTATATTCTTGGCACATAGCTTGACAGCAAGTGTCAAGCTTGTGAGTGAACAGTAACCATTACATACTTTTACATGGCTGAATTGTTACACATTTTCTTTCCAATTAGGGTGGAGTGTGGTAGAATAATAAACGGAAGCAATGCTTTTTATTGCGGCATACAGCAAAGCTGGATGATTTTACATATATATGTGGAGTTTGACCATGAATAGTAACAAGAGGAAAGGATTAGGCTAAGAATGATGATAAAAAAAATTAGAAGGATAAATTTTGCAGTTTTAACAGCAACAATTTTTATAGGAATAACAGGATGTGGAAATGACAAGCTGGAAAATAAAGAAATGGAATCTTCAAAAACCCTAAAAACAGTAAATAAGAAATCAGAGAAAGATATTGTTGATAAGAAAGAACTTCCAGAAGAAAGTTATGGAACTATAAATGACAACATTTATACAGCAACAGGGGGGGCTTTGCAAATGTCTGTTCCTGATACATGGAGGGTCAGTGATGAGGATGCAACCATTTTAATCGCAGGAAAAGAAGAAGATACAAAAGATTGTGTTACTATTCATGTGGCAGAAAAGGACAGTAATTTTCATAGCTACCAGCAGAAAGATTTTGAAAACGTCTATAATCAAATGTTCGACAACTTAGAATTTGAAGAATTTAAACAGACAAAATTTGGTAATCTGGAAGCTATCTATATGAAGTATAGTTGTTCAAAGGATAGCACAGATCTTATAGAACATCAATATATGTTCAATGGAGATTATACATATTTAATTAGTTTTACAGATGTGTCTGGAAAGCTGGAGAAAGAGATACAGATGTGTATGGATAGTGTGGTAATTTGTAAATAGATAAGCAAGAAAGGAACGCCTAGGAAATGAAAAGTTTAAGATGTTACTGAGAAATGACATTTATGTGGATAAAACAAGGAGGATAGAATATGTTGAAGAACCTATTGCAAGGAAGTAAAGGGAAAATACTGGAGAGAAGTAGTATGCCTGCTAAAGCAGGCATATCAATTTACTAAGAATACAGTTTGCTACTTCATCTTTAGAGAGAATCGGAAGTTCTATCGTATCTTCTTTGGTAATCATAGTTACCACATTGGTATCTGTTCCAAATCCAGCACCAGAGTCCTTTAAATTATTTGCCACAATCATATCTGCATGTTTTTTTTCTAGTTTTTTTCTGGAGTTTTCAAGCAAATTTTCTGTTTCCATAGAGAAACCACAGAGTACTTGACCTTCCTTTTTGTTAGTGCCTAAGTGGGATAAAATATCTTGTGTGCGGACTAGTTCCATAACAGAAGTATCCTCTTTTTTCTTGATTTTCTCTGTTGCAACAGAGGAAGGTTTATAATCTGCTACAGCAGCAGATTTAATAATAATGTCCTGACTGGCAGCAAGGGTAATCACCTCTTCAAACATATCTTTGGCACTTTCTACAGAAACCACATCTACAAATGGTGGAGGAGTAAGAGCTGTAGGACCAGTAACTAAAGTAACATCAGCACCTCGGAGCATAGCTTGTTTGGCAAGGGCATAGCCCATTTTTCCAGTGGAATGGTTGGAAATAAAACGAACTGGATCAATTGCCTCTCTGGTAGGTCCGGCAGTGATAAGAATTTTCTTTCCATATAAATCTTTTTCACAAGCGATTTCACGCATAAGGTAATCCATTAAAACGGTTTCACTAGCCATTTTACCAGCACCTATATCGTTGCAGGCAAGTCGGCCTGTTTCAGGTTCGATAATGGTAAAATCATAGTTACGAAGTGTTTCTATATTATCCTGTGTAATAGGATTTTCATACATTCTTGTATTCATAGCAGGAGAAACTAAAATTGGTTTGTTACATGCCAGAGCTGTAGTAGAAAGCATATCATCGGCAATCCCATGAGCAAGCTTTGCAATGATATTTGCAGATGCAGGGGCAATGAGCATAGCATCTGCTTTTTGAGCCAGAGAGACATGGGCGATATGAAATTGAAAATTCCGATCGAAAGTGTCTACCAAACATTTGTTGTTAGTCAGACTTTCAAAGGTTATTGGATTGATAAAATTGGTGGCATTTTCTGTCATAATGACATGAACATCACAATGTTGTTTTACCAGCATACTGGCAAGGTTAGCAATTTTGTATGCTGCAATGCTGCCAGTAACGCCGAGTATAACGGTTTTTCCTTTTAACATAAGCAGTTCTCCTTTATTTATTCCATATCTTCTAATTTTCCGTGTTTCTCATAAGTTGTTTTTCGTATGATTTTGTTATTATCATCCACAAATACTACATTAGGTTTGTGTGTTTTGGCTTCTTCTGGTGTCATTTGTGCATAAGACATAATAATAATTTTGTCATTTACCGATACACAACGTGCAGCCGCACCATTTAAACAAATCATACCAGATCCTGGTTCTCCAGCAATGGTGTAGGTTTCAAAACGATTGCCATTATTCACATCTACAATCTGCACATATTCATATTCTAAAATACCTGCTGATTCCAGTAGTTCTGGATCTACGGTGATACTTCCTACATAATCAAGTTCAGCTTGGACAACAGTTGCACGATGAATTTTTCCTTTTAACATATTAATAAACATAGTATTGTACTGTGCAAATCTGCACATACTCCTTTCTGTAAGTAAGATGCATTGTAACTGTTCATGGTTCTGAACAGTTACGATTTACAAATAAAGACTCAATCTTCCATAAAGTTATCAATCAAACGTGTTTTTCCAATATAAACTGCCATAGCACAAAGAACTGGACGGTCAATAGTGTCTATCTGCTGCATGGTCAGGGCATCTACAATTTTAATATAGTCAATCTTGGCGAGTGGTTCACTTTCGATAAGATCTGTCATGGCAGTAATAATTTTTGCACAATTGGTTTCACCGCCTTCTACAAGCGTTTGTCCAAGTTTGATAGATTTTGATAAAATTAGGGCTGCCTGCCTTTCTTCTGGATTCAGGTATGTGTTTCTGGAGCTTTTTGCAAGTCCATCCTCTTCACGTACAATTGGACAGCCAATAATTTCAATGTCCATATTTAAATCTAACACCATACGCTTAATGATAGCAAGCTGTTGGGCATCTTTTTGTCCAAAATAAGCACGATCGGGAGTTACAATATGGAAAAGTTTGGAAACTACAGTGCATACACCACGGAAGTGTACCGGACGGCTAAGTCCGCAAAGTTCCTCAGTTAATACAGACATATCTACATAAGAGCAGAAACCATCTGTGTACATTTCTTCTGGCTCTGGATGAAAGATTAGATTGGCTCCAGTTGATTCACAAAGATTACTGTCTTTTTGCAAATCTCTAGGATAACTTGCCAGATCTTCATTTGGACCAAATTGCATGGGATTCACAAAAATACTGACAACAACTTTATCATTTTCTTCCACCGCTTTTGCAATCAGGCTTTGATGACCTTCATGTAAATAACCCATAGTTGGCACGAAACCAACAGTTAGTCCCTCTTTTTTCCATTTTTTTACTTGTTCTCTTACTTCATTTACTTTTGTTGCAACACTAATCATAGGTAAAGCTCCTTTCAGATATTTTTACATCTTTCTTCAATAAACTGTTTGAATTCTGCGGCGGTTCCTTGGGTAAATCCGGTTGGTTTTACTATAATAGCATTGTATTTTCCCAGCATCAATGCCCAAACCTGCTTCGTATAACAAATCTTGGAGATTTGGTTGTATGAAAATTCCAAATGATTGTTTTCCTCATCCATAGTAATACATTCTCCAAAAGTAACAATGGTTTTTCGATGTTCTTCTTGATGCAAGCGTTTTTCTGCTTTTTTTATATTTCGTATATAAGTAATTGGTAGTAGAATTTCCATTAAAACAAAAAATAATATGGCATAATTCAATTTGTATAGAAGTTCAATACCTACAAGGAAAACTCCGACCCCAAGAAAAAAACAAACCATTAGCCCGATAAGAAAAGCTTTTTTACAAATGATTTTGAATACATAAGAATACAACATGGAATTATCCATATAATATTCATTTACAAATTTTTTTTCTGTCATTGTAAGTATTCTCCTATTCTTTTGTAACCTCTGCCATTACCTCATCTGAAATAGTAAAGCTATGTTCTGGGGCAGGAAATGTACCAGATTTTACTTCGGAAGTATAGTTTTGGAAAGCAATTTTCATAGCTTCACCAATTTCACCAAAATGCTTTACAAATTTTGGTGTCATATCCGAATACATGGCAAGCATATCCTGATAAACCAAAACTTGTCCGTCACAGCCATTACCAGCACCAATACCAATAGTCGGAATGGAAAGTTGTTTGGTAATATAAGTAGCAAGTTTTTCAGGAACACATTCCAGAACTACCATGCAGGCACCAGCTTCTTCAATGGCCTTTGCTTCTTCTATAATTCTTTTGGCAGCCTGTGTGTCCTTTCCCTGTACTTTAAAACCGCCAAAAGCATTTACACTTTGTGGGGTGAGTCCAAGATGTGCAACCACGGGGATGGAAGCCTCTACAATAGCTTTAATTTGCGGGCAGACAGATAAACCGCCTTCGAGTTTTACTGCATTGGCACGGCCTTCTTTCATAATTCTGCCTGCATGAAATACGGCATCGTAGACTGAAGTTTGATAAGACATAAAAGGCATATCTGTAACAATAAATGCATTTTTTGCCCCTCTGGCAACAGCAGCCGAATGATGTATCATATCCTCCATAGTAACGGAGATGGTATCTTCATATCCAAGCATAACCATTCCAAGAGAATCGCCAACTAAGATAGTATTGATTCCTGCTTCATCTATTAATTTAGCAGTGGAATAGTCATAAGCGGTTAACATAGTGATCTTATCATTATTTTTCTTTTGTTCCAACAAAGTGGTAACGGTATTTTTCATAATGTACAAGTCCTTTCTTTTTTGTTGTTTAATTTAGAACATCTCCAAATCATAGTTATTTATATTCTATATTTGTTTAAATAGAAAAATTTTTTGGAAATGTCATATTAATAAATGCATCATTTCCTCATAATTTAACTCAGAATGTTTTTCTTTGCCAATCCCAATTAGAACTTTTGACAGTTCTTTGTAAAGAGTTTGGTATGAGGTATCCAGACAATCCAGATGTTTTTGGATAGTGGATGTATCATTTCGCTCTATAGGTCCCGTTAGTGCTAAAGTTGGTCCTGCATTTGCAATATTCGACACATTTCCCATAAGTAATGGAGTGATGGCAGAGAGTGCAGAACTCTCATCAAATCCACAATCCATAAGCAGATCCATGGAAACCTTGGCAAGTGCAACCACATGATTGCTGGCAAATACAGCGGCAGCATGGTAAAGAGGTTTTGCATCAGTAGGAATGCTTTGTACAGGATTCCCTAAACCTTCCAATAAATGTACAATAGTATCTAAATGCAGTTGATCACCTTCTACGGTAAATATAGCACGAGTTAAATTATCATAGGAATGTTCTTTACTGTGGATAGCAAGCAGGGGATGAATGGAGTATGCAAAAGCACCTTGTGTATGGATGTCTGAAAAAATCTGGGAGGAAATAGAGCCACTGCAATGACAAAAGATTTTATCCTGCATTGGAATTTCCTTGATAAGATTCCACACTGAAGAAATTGCACCATCAGACACAGTAAGAAAAATAATGTCACTGTCTGCAATGAGTGCTTCATAAGTGGAATAAAATATAGAATTTGTAAATTGTGCCGCCTCTTTGGCAGATTGCAGGGAGCGGCTGGCATATCCTGACAAAATAAGTCCCTTTTTATGAAAATAATCACCAAGGGCAGTACCCACCTTGCCAGCACCAATAAAACCTATCTTCATGGCTGTGTCACCTCCGTTACTTTATAGTCTTATTCCGATAGGATATAAGCTTGTATCAGTTTAGATACCCTCACTGTTATGTAAGTTTTCAACGTTTTCTTTTCTACAACCATTTCTTTTGTCCAATCATCAGTATTACGTAAACACGCAGTAAATGCGTATTTCTACCTGAATAGTTACAGTATAGTTTCAATTTTGAATACTATCCGGGGAAACCTTTTTGAAGGTTACTCTGTCTTATACTTTATCACTCTTTGGAAGGTTTGTAAATGAAAAAATTTGAATTCTTTAGAGGTATGGTAATTAACCATTACTGTTAGCACCGTAGGTGTGAACAGTAACAATTAATCAGCACATTGAAGAAAGTACCAAATGATAAGCTTAAATCATTTGGTACTTGTTTTATAAGTTTCGTCCTTGATATTGTATTGTTACAACATAGACTATTTTGTAGGTTTCATCAATTCGAAAAATAGCGATATAGTTGTCGATTAACAACTGTCGATAACCATTTTCGGCATATCTACCCTCGTTACGCTCTTGATGTGATTGTGGAAATGTGTCCAAATTCAAAATAGCCTTTTTAATTCTATCAACCTGCCCTTTTGCATTTTCCGGAGACGATTTTTCACTTGCAATATATTTGTAAATGCTGTCTAATTCGCGTATTGCTTTAGGGTTGATTTTTACTTTGTATTTATTCAAAATGCTTTTTCTCCAGTTCTGCAAAAACTACATCTGCATCTACCGCTTCAGCCCCGTTTAATATTTCCTGCTCAGATTCATAAATGGCTTGGTCAATACGATTGATTCTTGCAAATTTATCATATAATTCACTGCTCATTACAACTAAGTCGCTATATCCGTTTTTGGTAATAAAAATAGGTTCCTGCTCTTTGTGTGCGATGTTAGAAATCTCAGTTGTATTGCGCAAATCTTTAATTGGCATTATAAGAGGCATTATTTCACACTCCTTTCTTTGGCATAATTATAGCATAATTATGCCAAAGACGCAATGAAAATATTATGAAAGGGAAGGACTGATTTGGGTAAAACGGAATAATGCAGGCAGACGCTTTAGATGCAGAATTGTTACTTTTTTGGACTTTTCAGACAAACTATGATATAGTGCTATTAGAATTATGGTTTATTGTAAGATTGGAGGTAACTGTTCATGGTTCTGAACAGTTACGATTGGAGAAGATTATATGGAGATTGTTAGAAAATTCACAAAATATGTTTCTTTAAATATATTTGCAATGATAGGGATGTCCTGTTATATTTTAGCAGATTCTTATTTTATTTCGGTTGCAGAAGGAGCAAATGGACTTGCCACTTTAAATCTGGTGTTGCCAGTTTATAACTTTATTTTTGCCATTGGCTCTATGATGGGACTTGGCTCTGCAACTAGATTTACCATAGATAAAGCAAGAGGGGACAAAGAGGCTGTAAATTATTTTTCCAATGCAGTGGTATGGGCTTTGTTGCTTGGGGGGATTTTTATGGTAATAGGAGGATTTTTCCCGGAAAAAGTTGTAGCATTTATGGGTGGAGATGGAGAACTAATAGATATAGGAACAGTATATACCAGGATTTTTATGTTGTTTGCACCCGCATTTATGTTAAACTTTATCTGGGGAGCTTTTGTACGAAATGATGGTGCACCAACTTTGGCAATGGTGGCAACTTTAGCAAGTAGTTTTTCTAATATATTGCTGGATTATGTGTTTATGTTTCCTATGAAAATGGGCATGGCAGGAGCCGCCTTAGCTACAGGAATGTCACCACTTATCAGTGTGGGAATCTGTTCCTTACATTTTTTTGGAAAAGAAAACCAGATAAAGTTCCGGTTTTGTAAGCCATCTGGAAGAAAGCTGATGGAATCATGTAAGCTGGGTGTATCTGGATTTGTAGGGGAAATGTCTACAGGAGTAACTACTATTGTATTTAATATCATTATGCTGCACTTGTTGGGAAATGTAGGTGTAGCAGCTTATGGAGTTATTGCAAATCTAGCTATTGTAGCAATTTCTATTTTTAATGGACTGGCACAGGGAAGCCAGCCACTTTTTAGCCGTTATTATGGAGAGAGTGACGATAGGGCAGTCAGGAAAATATTAAAAATGGCTCTTGTTACGGGATTTGTTATTTCCCTTCTTGTGCTGGGAAGTATATATATATTTACGGATTTCTTTGTAGTATTATTTAATAGTGAACATTCTGACAGACTTGCGGAGTATGCCTGTGAGGGGTTACGCCTTTATTTTCTGGGATTGCCATTTGCAGGCTTTAATATAGTAGGAATTGGTTATCTTGGAGCGGTGGAACGTGCCAAACCTGCTATGACAGCAGCAATTCTTAGAGGGCTGGTGGCTATTGTAGTTTTTGCACTTTTATTATCTGTATGGTTTGGTGCGAAAGGTGCATGGCTGGCATTTTTTGCAGCGGAGTTTATAACTGCAATGGTTACATGGATGGCATTAAGGACACATAAAATAGAATAATAGATGTGAACTAATGTCATTTAGTTAACGGATACACCTTATGAATACTTCGAATGATGCACATATCTTACGAAAACACGCTTTCGCTCGGTCTCAACCGTAGCAGTACATAAGGTGCTAAAATACAGCACCTAAGTACTGACGGTCTCGAAAC
>JAAVHR010000126.1 GCA_014799595.1 Clostridiales bacterium
TGTATACTCACTTTTATTGGGCTGATGCCCACATGAGGATTTTTACCAGCCATTATAGGAAATTATTAGATATTATGTATATTCTGGAAAAATCCGAATGAGGGGTTCTGAATAGTTATCTCAATTTTTAACAAATCTTCTTCCGATATTGTTACATTATCTGATTTTATCCTATTTATAAACATACTTTTTTCTCCTTACAATACCTATTCCCATTTTAAAAATTGAAGTTTCCTCCAACAAAGAGCATAACGATTCCTAAAAGCAAGGTCAGCAAAGAAGTTTCATACATAAGCTGATTCACCCTGCATATATCTTTTGGCTCAATTTCCCTATTGTTATCTCCTATAGTTGGTTTCTCACAAAGCTTTCCAAAATACCATGCATTTCCTGCCAGCTCCACATTTAACACCCCTGCACATACTGCCTCCGTTTGGGCAGAGTTTGGACTTTTATGATTATAGCGGTCTCTGCAAAAAATCTTAATTCCATTCTGGTAATCCAACCCCTGAAAAAAAGCGGCTATCAACATAAGAATTGCCGACACTCTTGCTGGAATGTAATTTAAAATATCATCTAATTTTGCGGCTACTGTTCCCAAATATTGGTAAGTATCATTACGATAACCAACCATAGAATCCATGGTATTCACAGCTTTATAAAATAATCCTCCCTGTACACCAAAACAAAGCATAAAAAGAAGAGGTGCAATAACACCATCTGAGGTATTTTCTGCTACCGTTTCTACTGCTGCCTTAGTAATTCCCTTTTTATTCAATTCCTTGGTATCCCTTCCTACAATCATGGAAACGGCGTACCTGGCAGCTTCTATATCATCTTTTTCCAATGCCTGATATACTTTCATACTTTCCGTTCTCAAAGATTTCATCGCCAAAAACTGATAACACCAGAAACATTCTAAGGCTGTTTGGCAATATTTATGTATTCTTCCTGCTAAAAGAAGAAGTCCCCATTGAATAAACATAGACACTGCAATTACAATAATTACTAGAAGAAATCCTGCAAATCTTTTCTTTTGTTTGTCTTCCTCTTTCTCTTCTCTAATTCGGAAACCTTTTCTAAAAAATTTTTCTGTCCATGTTATGAATTTCCCAATAAAACGTACAGGATGCCACAACCAGTATGGATCTCCAAACAAGAAATCCAATAAAAATCCCACACAAATAATCAATATTCTTTCCTGCATATTTTCTCCATTTCCATGTTATCAAAAGCCAGCATATCTGTTCAGTTCCTTAACAGATACAAACTAGCTTACTTACATTTTTCAATGTTATCTTTTTATCGTTACTGTTCACACCTACGGTGCTAACAGTAACGGAATCCAGCCTATTTATAATTCGCCTGCGGCGAAAGGCTGGATTCTTAGCTGTTTTATGTTCTTGGCACATAGCTTGACAGCAAGTGTCAAGCTTGTGAGTGAACAGTAACTTTTTATCTTCTTTCCACGCAACCTCTGCCACATAACCTTGTCCATTTCCAATCTGCCAGCTATAATAATCTTTATGAGGGACTGCAAATTTTTCCATAATGGACATAATTGTTCCGCCATGTACTACAAATGCTATCTTCTCTTCTGGTTGACATTGCCTTATCACATCATAGAAGGCATTTTGACATCTAGCCTTAAAACTTTTTATATCTTCTCCTTGCGGAAATCCACTTTCACCCATAGTATCTATAAAGGTTTGATAAGCAGCATTTTCTTTTAAATCCTCATAATTTTTATATTCAAATTCTCCAAAATCACATTCCCGAAAATCCTCCACTATTTCTATAGCCTGATTAGGATATAGGATTTGAGCTGTTTCTTTACACCGTTTCATAGGGCTTGCATATATCTTATTTACTTTGGGCAGAGTATATTTTTTTAAATCTTCTGCTGCCTTCCTGCATAATACCTCGTCCGTTCTGCCCACATACCTTTTTTCTAAATTTCCTTTGGTTTGCCCGTGCCGTATTAAATAAATCTTCATTCTGAATATTCCTATCAATCTAATTATTTTCTATATTAATAGTTTACATGTAACAGTTCAGCCATGCAAAAGTATATGTGCAAATTGCACGAGGGAGCTTGCTCACAAAAGGCAATTTGTACATATACTTTTATATGCTTAACACCATACATGAATATTTTGCTAGCCAACTTATAATATTTTTAGTCATGATGTATATTCTGGCAAAATATGAATGGTATGGCTGAACTGTTACGTTTATATATGATATTATAACCTCATTCTGCAATCTAAAAATCCTTGAATTCTCCAACATTGTCAGTTCTCCAAAATTTTCTTATATTTTCTCATTTCATCCTAACAATTAACCTCAATTATCCACAAATAACTTCGATTTATTTACATATAATCCACTATCCCTTTTTTGTAGAACCAGTATGCTCTATCAAGCCAGTTTTTTTCATTTTATTGATATGATATCTTACTCCACCTACCGAGATTCCCAGAATTTTAGCAATTTCATTCACTGATATCTTCGGTCTTGTCCGCATTATTTCAATTATTCTATCTGCTGTTTCTTTGTTAGTTTTTTTATCAGTCTCTTTCGGTCCTACTTGCAGACCTGCAACATTTTCCATAGGTATCACTATTTCAAAAATATTATCCTCAATAAAGACAGGCGTTCCACCAGAATACAATTTTGTATATTTATTAGTATTACGCATTCCAGAGCCTAATTCATCAGCATATCCAATCTCTCTAAACACTTTGGAAATCGGTGGATTCTTTATAAGTCCTGAGCTTCTAAGAAGCTCTTCTTCGCTCATATCTGACCATGCATGATTATCTACTCTGGGATACTGCCATTTTCTTTGCCATATGTATTACATCAAAATCCAAAAAATCCAATCCCAGATTCGGATAGACTTTATTTACAAAATAAGTATTCTGCTTTCTGGCATACATTTTGTAAACCAATTCTGCATTATCAGTAATATCAATATCTCCTTCATGAGTCCTATCCCAAATACGACCATTTAACCGTCTGAGCTGAGTTCCTTCTGATATCTTACCAATCTGTCAATAAATACTATTTTTCTAATGATACAGACATATTATTTACCTCGCTTGTGCTCATTTGTGTTACATTTCATTCGTTCAAAGTTTATCTAAAATTACTTTATACCTATTATGACTAGCATATCACATCTGTATCTTATTTTCAAAAGGAAGTTTTGAAATTTTGAAACTCCTAAAACATTATATTTATTATTTAGCTCTTTTACTATATTATTTCAATAACTCTGTCCACTGGTATTTATCCTGTCCAGTACCATTAGTATTCCAAAGGGTCTCTTTCTGCCATTGCTTTTTGGTATGTATACTTCTTCGTACTAGCTTTAGCATATAGGTTCTGTTTTTTAATAAATTAACAATACTATCCTTATACACATACCATTATTGTGACTGAACTTTCACCAGTAAGATTAGTGCCATGCTCGGCACACTTCAGTATAAACTTACAAAGTTATGTTTCTTTTAAAAATAGTATTGACACTATGACCCCATTCTGATATACTGAACCGCATAGCAACACATTTTATTGAAACTATTTACCAAGCACAGAAAGGAGGACAATTATGACAAAACAACAATTATTTCATTCAAACATTTTAGCAGTTAACAATAGAGGTCTGGTTGTCCTTAGTGATGCTTAGGTTTTATCTATTATACAGATTCACCACACAATACCAGTATCTCTTATACATTGAGATACTTTTTTTGCGTTCTTCTTTAAACATATCTTAATAGTTCCAAAAAAAGTATCCTTTTAGAAGAAAGGATATATAATATATGAATTTACCCATTAATATAACACAAGATGATTTATTAGAAATTTTATTAAATGTAGCACCAGTACGTCCTGTATTTATCTGGGGTGCACCAGGTATCGGAAAATCAGCACTGGTGGAAAAATTCTCCCAAGAAGTTGGTCTTCCATGTGTTTCCCTCCTTGGCAGCCAGCTTGCTCCCGAAGATATTATTGGAATTCCACAAATTAAGGGAGAAACTTCCGAATTCCTTCCACCAAAAATGATTGCAAGAAAGGAACCTTATGTTTTATTTCTTGACGAGCTGAATGCATGTTCACAAGAAGTGCAAAAAGCCTTTTACAGTCTTATTCATGAAAGAAGAATTGGGGAATACTATCTTCCAGAGGGCAGCATTGTAATTGGAGCCGGAAACCGTTCCCAAGATAGTGCCATTGTAAAAACGATGTCCTCTGCCCTGATTAACCGTATGTTCCATGTCCAGTTAAAAGCAGATTCAAAACAATGGCTTTCATGGGCTTATGAAGCAGGCATTCATCCATGGATTACAGATTACATCTGCCAGAGACCTGATCATTTATTTTCGGAACCGCCAAAAACAGAAGAACCATACTCCACTCCACGTTCATGGCACATGTTAAGTGATGCCTTAATAGAGTCAGGTGCTGGAAGAAAAGAGTTGTCAGAAGAATACCTTCGCATCCTTACATACGGCTGCATTTCTGCCTCCCATGCAGGAATGTTTCTTGCCTATACAAAGCAGATGAAAAATTCCCATCTGCTTAGTGACATTATTAAAGGTGAAGTAAAATGGCCTTCTAAACCAGAGGAACGTGACGTGTTGTATTTTCTTGCACAGTCTTTTCGTGCACAGCTTTTACATGAACTTCCAAAGAACAAACAAAAAATGAACAAGAACGCAGCATATTTTATCCATCGTGCCAAAGCTCTGATTCGTGATTTATCACAAATAAATTATGAAATTGCACAAATGGTGGTATCTGCAGAAGAAGGCAATGTGTTGCCTGACTGGTTTATGATGGAAATTGTCCGTGACCTGCCTCGCTTGGCAAGCGGATTTCAGAATAGAAGGTGATTGCCTGTGTCAAATAAGAAAAATAATTCAAACAGCAGGCAAAAATTGAAGCCTTCTGAAGAAAATCTAAAATATGGTACAGAAATGGTAAACCAGCACCCCATATTTTCCCGTTTATACGGAAAAATCATCACTAGTACTAATAAATATATGGGAAAGAACATTGCAGCGGTTGTAAACAGCAACGGTTATATTTATGTAAATAAAGATACCTATCTTACCCCGAAAGAATGGGCATACACTATTGCACATTGTCAGCTCCACCTTGCCTTTGGGCATTTTGATGCAGAAAAAATGCCAGGATATGAAAAGGCAGCACCAGACGGAACTACGGAAAAGAAAGTTTCTTGTAATCTTCATTTATGGAATGCTGCTTGTGATATCTACATTACAAAATTTTTGTCGGATATTAAATTTGGCACCCCCCTTTGCACAGATCCTATCACTTCTTTTCCTGGCAGCCTTACAGATGAGTTAAAAATATATGACTACTTGGTAGAACACAATGTTCCTTGTGATAATCAGAAATACAGTACAGCCGATTCCTACCATATGGATATGGAAGGTCTGGAAAAACCAATTGTTTATAATGAAAAAACACAGGCACACAACAGATATGCTGCTTGTTTTGCATATGCATTGGCAGAATCTGTGACGGATGTAGTCAGTGATGCAGGAGGACATGAAAGAAATGAACGAAAAGATACTCCTCCTGCCAAAGCTGCAAGATGGTTTATAGACCATTATCCGCTTCTTGGCGGTCTTGCAGCCTCTTTTAAGATTATAGAAGATTCTCTCTACTGCCAAAAAAATGAAATTCAGATTGCTGCGGTAGATGCTTCTCTTGGTGAGATATACATAAACCCTGCTGCAGGTTTTCAAATGGAAGAATGGAAATTTGTCCTTGCCCATGAATATTTACATGCAGGACTTTCCCACCACCAACGCTGTCAGGGGCGTGATCCTTATCTGTGGAATATCGCCTGTGACTTTGTGATTAACGGATGGCTGCAGGAAATGCAGATTGGAACAATGCCAGAAGGAGGTTTATTATTAGATGAAAAATTAAAGGGTATGTCTGCGGAATCTATCTATGACATGATACAGTCCGATCTGCGTAAATATATGAAAATGAATACTTTTAGAGGTTACGGGAAAGGTGATGTTATAAAAGGGAAACCAGGTACATTTTCAGACAGCAATTCTCATGCTACCTTAGATGATTTTTATAAAAATGCTTTAATGCAAGGGTTAGAATACCACACAGAACATGACAGAGGGTTTATTCCTGCTGGATTATTAGAGGAAATCCGTACCCTTGCCATGCCTCCTATTCCATGGGATGTAAAACTAGCAAAATGGTTTGATTGTTTTTTTGCTCCTTTAGAGAAACACCGCACTTATGCAAGACCAAGCCGCAGACAGGGTGCAACACCAGATATTCCCCGCCCAAGATATGTGCCAGATAATATTCCTACAGACAGCAGAACCTTTGGAGTTGTGGTAGATACTTCAGGCTCCATGTCTGCAAAACAAATTGGAATGGCACTGGGCTCTATTGCAAGTTATGCCGCCTCTAAAGAAGTTCCTCTGGCCAGAGTGATTTTCTGTGATGCCAAGGCTTATGATGCAGGATATCTTGCACCAGAAGATATTGCCGGACGAGTGACCGTACAGGGAAGGGGCGGTACTGTTTTACAACCAGGAATAGACTTATTGGAGCAGGCAAAGGACTTTCCTAAAAATGGTCCAATCTTGATTATTACAGATGGATATATTGAAGAAAACCTGTGTGTGAAACATACACATGCATTTTTAATTCCTTATGGTAACAGACTTCCATTTCGGGCAAAGGGGGAGGTATTTTATTTTAAGGAACAGTGATTAAGGTGATGCTCTCCTATTTAATCTGTGTGCCTATGCCACAAATCACACGAATCACTTGCTCTGCCTGTTCTGCCAGATAACAATTTACCCGCCCATTTATTTCTCTATATTCTCTCTCAAATTTATCAATGGGAACAAGACCATAACCAAGCTCATTACTGATAATCACCAGTTTTTCTGTTGATTGCAATAGTTTTTCTGCTTCTTCTATGGGATTTTTCCCATTGTTCCATTCCTGCTCTACCTGCTTATGATAATCTTCTATAATTTTGTAATCTTTCCCAAAGTGTTTCTCCGTATAAGCCTTTTTCCCTTGATTGGCACCACCTACAATTAATATCATACTTTCACCTTCTTTCTTATAACTATACTTAATCAAATTCATGTTAATGTTATAGTAAAGCTTTTCCAAACAATACCACAACCAATAATATCATCAACTCACAACATTGTAAAAAATATCCTGCTAAATCACCAGTTACTCCGCCAAACAATTTATGTGCCATATTCTTATAATACAAAAATACCAAAATACCAGAAAGAATACATAAACTTCCCATAATTGGCTGTAACAACAAAAACAATATCCCACATAAACAAATCTCAAGCAAGATTATCCATTTTACTTTTTTATTAGCCGACTCTGCTGTAGATGCTGTCATCCCCTCTTTTCTTGCCTTTTGGAAAGTTACCACAGAAAATCCACTTAAGGCTCTGGAAAAGAAATATCCAACTGCCACAAAAATCATTTCTTGTCTGGTAATTTCACTAAACAATCCAAAACTAAGCAATATATATACGATTCCATAAATCACAGCAAAAGCCCCTGTATTCGGGTCTTTTAGAATTTCCAGTCTCTCTTCCTTTGATTTATAGGAACTTTTTGCATCTATAGTATCTAAAAATCCATCCATGTGAATTCCACCATTTACCAACAGAGGAAGAATGGTAAGAACTGCTGATGTAAATATAGTACCAATTCCCATTTTTTTACAACCCCATAGACAAATTATACTAAGGATTCCTGTTACTGCACCAACAAAAGGAAAGAAACACAAAATATATTTCATGCTTTTTTCATTCCAATCTACTTTTGGCATAGGTATTCTGGAATACATAGAAAATGCCATTATTATTGACCGAAACACATATCACAACTCCTTTTTCTTTATCCAAACCGGTATTCCACATACTACCTCTGCTACCTTGTCTGCCACTTGTCCAAGCTGCTGGTTTATATATCCCAAACCTTCTATATAAGTGAGGCTCTCTTCACTATAATCCAACCCATCAGAAAATACTTCATTGGTTACGACTACGACACAGCCTGCTTGTTCCTTTAATGAAAAAATTGGATGAACAATAGCACCTTTTATCTGTTGAAAAAATAAAGGTTCTTTTGTTCTGCTTTGAATACTGCCTTCCTTTGCATACATTTCATTTGCCAGCAGATTAGACATACATTCCACAAGCACCACATCTTTCTTAGTAAATTTCAGATTTCCAAGCCCTATTGGACACTCTATGGTTTCAAATCCTTTACCTTTTCTCATTTCCTGATGTCTGGCAATTTTTTTATCTGTTTCTTCATCAAAAGATTTCATTGTAGCAATATAATACAGTCTTCCATTTTGAAATTTGGTATGAAGAAAATCCACTGCTACTTCTTCTGCATACTTAGACTTTCCACTGCCACTTCCTCCTGTTATTACCACTAACATTATATTCTCCTTATATCCCATTACTTAAATCTTTGATAAGGCTCTATAGCATAATCTTGAAAACTTCCCATTTTTTCATAAACCTCTATGGCAATATCCAACAAAGGAAACAAAGATAATGCCCCAGTTCCTTCACCAAGACACATTTCCCCATGAATCATAGCAGGAAGTCCCATATAAGAAAGTGCCGCTTTTGCCGCACCTTCATGAGAAACATGGCTTGCTAACATAAATTCTGTTACTTTAGGTGCAATTTTCATTGCAGTCAAGGCGGCAGCAGTAGAAATTACTCCATCCATTACAATCGGAATCCGATATTTCATGCCCCCCAAAAATATACCAACCAGCCCGGCAATCTCCAGTCCTCCTGCTTCTGCAAGAATCTCTTCTGGTTTCTTTAAATGTTTTTTCTTTACTCTTTCAATAATTTGCTCAACTACCTGATATTTTTTTTCCAGTCCTTCTTCTGATAATCCGGCTCCCCGCCCAGTCACTGCTTTTACCTTTTCACCAGTAAATATAGCAGTTAATGCACTGGAAGGAGTAGTATTTCCTATTCCCATTTCTCCTGTAGCTATAATTTCATATCCCTTATTCTTTAATTCTTTAACTAAAGAGATTCCGGCTTGTATTGCCTTTTCACATTCTTCTATAGTCATAGCAGGTTCTTTTGCTATATTTCCTGCTCCTCTTCTTATCTTTCGGTTCACTACCTCTCCCATAACCAATTTGTCTTGATGATAACTTGGGGTATCCATTCCAATATCTGCAACATATACATCTGTTTTCGTATATCTTGCAATATGATTCACTGTAGAAATTCCTTTTGCAAAATTTTCACTTACAATTCTCGTAACAGAAGCATCTGTCTGGGTCACACCTTCTGCTACCACACCATGGTCTCCGCAAAGAATCATCAATGCCCGCTTTTTGATGCTTGGCGGATGGAACATGTTTTGCATACCACATAACTTTACAACATAATCCTCCATAAGTCCAAGACTATCAATGGGCTTTGCAATTTTATCCCAATGTTTCTTTGCTTCCCTTTTTACATGAATCCTTTCACAATTTTCCAAAAACCCTTTTATAATGGAAAGATTACTATAGTAATAGAGATGTGGAAATCCAGCTAACAAATTGGAGGTATTTATCATACAACGATAACTTTTCTTACCTAATGGTTTTTTCGCCAGAAATGCTTCACCATTATCAGTGCAATCCCAATAGTGGAACTCATGTCCCTTTATCTTTTCTCCCTTTTGTACAATACCATTTACTTCATTCACTGCCTCCATATAACCAAAACGGCTTAACTTCTGGGTTCGGTAACCTTCTCCTTTTAATACGCCCGCCATTTGGTAATTTCTTCCATTTTCTCCTTCCAAGGTCTGTTGCAGATATAAAAATCCTCCACACTCTGCAATACATGGAAGACCACTTTTGCAGATGTTGAAAATATCCTTACGCATGCCTTCATTTTTTTCCAATTCTCTGGCATATTTTTCCGGGTATCCTCCCCACAAAACCAATCCATCTATTTCCTTTGGCAGCTCTTTATCATGCAATGGAGAAAAATAAACCAAATCTGCTCCCATTATTTCTAATACTTCCACATTTTCCCTATAGTAAAAGGAAAATGCCTCATCTCTTGCAACTGCCAGCTTCACTTTATGTTCTAAAACTGGGATATGGAAATTTCTCCTATTTATCTCTGATTCTTCCACAGATTCTGCAATTTTAATCAGCTCTTCCATATCTACAGTTCTTTCTAATTCCTTTGCGACTTGATTTGCCCATTGTCCAAAAGCAGTAATTTCTTCTGGAGAAACCAATCCCAAGTGTCTGGATGGTATTTCTAAATGCTTTAATTGTGGCAAATATCCAAGCACTTTTACCTTGCATTCCCGTTCTATTACTTCCCGTATCCGGTCATAATACCCAGAGGACACCTGATTTAACAATATCCCTTGAATATTACTGTCTTTCCGATATTCTATCATACCTTTGATTACTGCTGCAAGGGATACACTGGCACCTTTTCCATCTACAATCAGTATCACAGGTGTCTTTGTTACTTTTCCCACATCATAAGTACTTCCCTTGGGACTTTGCCCTCCAAGACCATCGTAATATCCCATTACCCCTTCTAAAATTGCAATATCTGCATCTTGTGCCTCTTTATAAAATATATATCTGGTCGTGTCTTCCTCTGTAAAATAAGTATCTAAATTCCCGGATTCTACACCCAATACTTTTCGGTGAAACATAGGGTCGATATAATCCGGTCCACATTTAAAGGCTGCAACCTTTTTTCCCCTTTTTTTCATGGCAGCAATCATACCGCATACTACCATGGTTTTCCCACTTCCACTTTTCGGTGCTGCAAATAGCAGTCGTGGAATCTTTCTATTCTCCTTCATTTTTCTTATCCTTTCCACCAAATGAGAACAAATACACAGGATTCTGCCCTTTCATCAAATGATATCTTCCAAGTTTTTGGGCTTTGGCAATCTGAATCTGTACAATTTCCATATTAGGATATTCCTCTTCTAGCTTTTGGGCTTCTGCAATTGTTTCTATAGCAATAGCACTGATTACCACCCTTATCTTTGGATTTTTCCTCTGAATTTCTTTTAAAATTTCCTTTATTTTCCCATTACTTCCACCAATAAATGCATGAGTAGGCATCTCTAAATCCTTCAAGACATCTGGTGCTTCTCCTTTTACAATTTCCATATTACAAGCCTGAAATTGGTGCTGGTTTTTTTCTAATAGTTCTACAGCCTCATCTTTTCGCTCAATAGCATATACTTTTCCTTCTGTACAAACTTTTGCTGCTTCTATAGATATAGATCCAGTGCCGGCTCCAATATCGTATACAACCGAATCTTTTTGTAATTGTAGTTTTCTTAAAGCTATAGCCCGAACCTCTTCTTTTGTCATAGGAACTTGTCCCCGAAAAAATTCCTCATCCAAAATACCACCTTGTATCTCTTTTTGGTAATCTTTATTTTCAAATAAAGCAACGGAAAGAGAATCTACATTTTCTTCTAGAAAATCTTTCGGATATCCCTTAATTATCCGTTCTGTGGGATAAGATAATCTTTCCCCAACTGTAATTTTCACCTGCTCCATACCAAATTTCAAAAGCTCCCTGCTGATATTTTTTATATCATCTTCCTTTCCAAGAAGTGTACAGACTTTTGCATAACCCTTAATTTCCTTTAACAGATTTCCATTTTGTCCATGGCAGCTTATAAGCCTTACCTGCTCCCATGGAATATTTAACTGGTTTAAAAAAAAGACTGGCGAAGAAATCCCTGTCACTAAATGTACCTCATACTCTTTTAACAACTTGGTCATTCCTTTTGCCCCTGAGTAAAACCCAACATCACCAGAGTATACAATACATGCTTTTTTATATTCCCTATGGGTATCTAAAAAGTGTACAATCTCTTCTTTCTTAAAACTTTCAAATTGTGGCTTTTTCCCTTGAAAATCACATGCTGCAAGCATCCTTTTCGCACCGATTATAACATCACATTGTTCCAGAAGTTCCCGTGCCTGCCTTGTCATATATCTGGTATCACCTACACCAATTCCTACCATATACACCTGTCTTTTATTCTTAATATGATATCTTTCCTGCATAAATGTTACCGCCTCAGAAAGTGTCATTTGATTCTCACTTTCCTCTGCCTTCCTTCCAATTACCAGAATCTTTGCACCAACCTCCTTTGCTGCTTCACATTTTTCCAAAAATCCTCCAGCCTTACCTGAATTTTTTGTTACCAGCCATGCAGCATTTGATTCTTTTAGCATAAGAACATTCATTTCCTTTGTAAAAGGTCCTTGCATTCCTATGAGATTTTTACCTTCAAATCCCAATTCCTTACATTTTATCATCACCTCTAAGGTAGGGAGTACTCTGGCTACACATCTCTCTTTGTAGTTTTTTAATAGAGCAAACTTTTCCAAATTTTTACTTCCTGTGGTCAGAAATATATTTCCTTTGGTATTTTGCAAAAACTCCACTGCTTCTTCTATACTATCCTTGTAGTATATATCCCTGTTTTCCACATCTTCTTGCTCTCTGGTAATCCGGATACAAGGTATCTTCAAATGGTTACAACAGGTTAAAATGTTTTCACTTGCTTCTACTGCATAAGGATGGGTAGCATCCAGACAATATTCTGGTGTATGTTCTCTTAAAAATTCCTCCATCTCATTTTGATTCATAGCCCCTATATGTACATGAATATTTTCCTCCTCTGGCAGCAGACTTGCCCCGTATTCACTAACCACACAAAGAAATATCTCCAATCTGCATCCTGAAAAAATTTCTGCAAACTTCCGTCCTTCTGATGTACCGCCAAAAACCACAATCTTCCCCATAAACTGCCCTCCTTACTTACTATGAAAGTCCTGACAAACGTGTATATTTCATGCAAGCTTGCTTGCAAAGAAATATAGACATTTGGCTGGCTAAACTGTATGAATATGTAGAGCTATGCTCCTGTTTATTCACAAGCTTGACACTTGCTGTCAAGCTATGTGCCAAGAATAAAATTGTGCAAGATTTTGCCCCCATACATCGAAGATGTATTCATAATGGGGCAAAATCGTTACTGGGCACAGGGAACCTGTGAACAGTAACAGGCGACAGCCCAGAATACGAATACAGTTGGTGATTGCGAAA
>JAAVHR010000127.1 GCA_014799595.1 Clostridiales bacterium
GTCATAATTTACACACTCCTGTCCCTGTATGCTGACCTGCAAGTCTAAAAAATCGGCTGAAACTACTGTATATTTTACTAAGATTCCATAATTGCCCTGAATTAACTAAATGACATTGACCTGTGAACAGTAACATAAGAATGGCTAATTGCTTATGCATGTTATGATGGAAAAAGTGCAACTTAAAGAAAACACAGTTGAATTCAAGAAGCGAAGTAAATACAATGGGAACATAAGATAAACTAAAACAGGATTAGAATTGGGCAGAAAAGAGGTGCAGAATGAAAGTTATACTACAAAGAATTGTAGAAGGAACAGAAGAAGTGTTGATAAAATATAAAAACCAGACGGAATGGGTGGATAATTTATTGTATTATTTAGAAAACCAGAAAGAAAAGATAATTGGCTTTAAGGAGAAAGAGCAGTATACCATTCATCCTGGGAAAGTGATTTATTTTGAAAGTGTAGATGGAAGTACCTATTTATATACCAAAGAAGATGTATATAAGACAAACATGAGTTTAGATAATCTGGTTCGCTTATATTCAGAAGAGGGGTTTTTCCGATGTAGCAAGGCAATGGTGTTAAATGTATATCGTATAGAGAAATTGCAAAGTTTGTCAGGAAACCGTATTGATGCTACTATGGACAATGGAGAGCATGTAATTATTTCCAGACGCTATGCAAAAGAATTACGGGTACTTTTGAAAGGGGGAGCAGAATGAAACGGTTTAAAAGGTACTTAGCAAAAGAAATAGGCATAGACTTTAAGGCATGTCTTTATTTTTATTGTATATTATTGTATTATGCTGTTTTTAAGATAATAGAAGGGTATATGGAAGCAAATATTCTAATTATGCTAGAAATGTTCTTGTCCACCTATATTATGGGATATGTACAAGTTTATGTTCTTCGAAATTTTGATGAAGGAGAACATTTTGGATGGTATGAATTTATTGCAAGTGTAGGTTGCTGCCTTATATATTCTGGAATAGGATATTGGGGAAAATGGTTTGACAGGCAGCTTCTTCCTAGTTTAATTTTTGTAGGATATTTGTTTTTGTGTTATGTTTGTGTGTTTTTGGCATACAAAATGAAGCGGATTTTTGATACAAAAGAATTGAATCAGGATTTGGAAACTTTTAAAAGGGATAAAAAACAGATTGGAGGAAGATAGTATGGCTAAAAATTATGTTATTGATATAGAAAATTTAACAAAGACTTATGGGAAATACCGTGGAGTGGATGGAATTTCTTTGCAAATTGAAGAGGGAGATATCTTTGGATTTTTAGGGCCAAATGGTGCAGGAAAATCCACTACCATACGAAGTTTGTTAGGGTTAATTAAATATCAGAAGGGAAGAATTTCTGTATTTGGAATGGATGTAGCAAGGCAGTCGAAAGATATTTTAAAAGAAATTGGTTATATGCCATCAGAAGCTATGTTTTATCCTTCCATGAAAGTAAAAGAGGTTATTACCTTTGCAGCAAAAATGCGGGGAAAAAACTGTAAAAGTGAGGCAGAAATGCTTTGTGAACGGTTAGGTGTAGATACAGAAAAGAAAATCGAAGAATTGTCTCTTGGAAACCGGAAAAAAGTGAGTATTGTCTGTGCCATGCAGCATAAACCAAAACTTTTTATTTTTGATGAGCCAACCAGTGGACTGGATCCATTGATGCAGGCAGAATTTTTTAAACTGATATTAGAGTATCATAAACAGGGAGCTACCTGCTTTTTGTCTTCCCATGTATTATCTGAGGTAAAAAAATATTGTCATCATGCAGCTATCATTAAAGAAGGGAAATTGATTCGTACAGATACTATAGAGAATCTTACAAAAACTAGTGCGAAACGGATTCGTATAGTAAAGGACGGAGTCGAAGAAAGTTACATGTATAGTGGTGACCTAAACCAGCTTTTTGCTGGGTTTGCTGGACATAATATATCAGATATTCTAATAGAAGAACCTGAGTTAGATGAAATATTTATGCAGTTTTATGATAGAGAGGAGAAAAGAATATGACTGTATGGAAACATGAAATGAAAATGAATAAAAAGGCATTATGTATATGGACATTGTGCGTAGGAATTATGTGTTTTGGATGCATTTTGATGTATACCAGTTTGGAAGATTCCTTGCAGGATGTGGCAGATATGTATTCTAATATGGGGGCATTGTCTGTAGCCATGGGAATGGATAAAATGAGTTTGGCGACACTAGTTGGATTTTATGCAACGGAGATTCTTATGCTTCACGGATTAGGGGGAGCTATGTTTGCAGCAATAACTGGAACAGGAATGTTGTCTAAAGAAGAGGCAGGACATACCTCAGAATTTTTAAATGTGTTTCCTATAGGACGAAGTTCTATTCTATTGCAAAAATATTTGGCTCTGTTAAGTAATATCTTTCTTTTTAATCTTGTATGTATGCTATTTTATGTAGTTGGATTTCTTATGATGGGGGAGGAAATTCCAGAAAAAGAAATGATGCTTTCTGCATTTACACAATTACTGATGCAGATTGAAATCGGAACAATATGTTTCTGTATTTCAGCTTTTGTAAGAAAAAATCTTTTAGGAGCAGGTCTTGGTATTGTAATCTTTTTCTTTGCTACAGATATGATGTGCCGCATTATCCCTGCCATAGAAAATATAAAGTATGTTACACCTTTCTATTACGCAAATGGAGCAGATATTTTTACCACGAAAAGCATAGAGGGTGTGATGGTAGGTATTGGTGTAGGAATGGCTGTAGTTGCATTTTTTGTTGGCTGTTGGAAATATAATCAAAAAGATTTGGCATAAAAATTTTTGTAAAAAATTATTATCAAAAAATTGCTGGAAGATGAAGAAATGACATGCATAGAAATTTCGCGGTGTATAGGAATAAAAGAGGTATCAGTAAGAAAGAGGTTATCCCGAGCAAGGGGAGAGTTAAGATTGTATATGGAGGAAGGGAGGAAGAGGAATGAACAAGGAGAGTATTAACAAAGAATTAATTTCACAAATAAAAAATGCTACAAGGGTAGAACCTCAATTAGTTGAGGAAACAAAAAATATGATGAAGCTGCAAATGAAAAAGGAGATACCACAGAGAAGAAGATTTATGAAAAAAGCAGGTATATGTATAATAAGTGCTGTACGTGTTGGAATTTTGTGTATAGGTGTTGGAAAATTTTTTGAAAATGGTAATGGTAATAATATATTGTCTAATAAGGAAACGGGTAAAATGGTGGATGAAATTGCGGATGTGATTGATATTGATGTTGTAGGTAAATCTGGAAAAGACTTATTAAGGATGGTTCAGATAGAAAATGCGAAAGATATTGCGAAGATTGTAATATGTCAAAATGAATTGGCTGATATTTCATGGATAAAACCGACAAAAAATATTGAAATAACAAATGAACAGGATATAAACTATTTTTATTCTCGGCTATCAGAACTAAAAATTGTTGCTAATCCGTCAGATATTGTTGTTTTAGAAAGTGATGCACCTAAAGAAAGAGAGATATTGTTATATTTAGAGGATGGAACATATCAGGAAATACATTATTCACCATTAGAATCACAGTTAATGGAGTGCTTTGAAATGGATGGTGTACCAATAGAGAGAAAATGTTTTGAACCGATTTCGAAAGAATTTAATGATTGGTTAATTAGATTATGCAATATAGATATTATAAAGGACTATACAGAAGAATACGAGCATTCTCGGAAAATACAAAGATATTGTGAAATACTGCAACAATTTGAAGAAGAGAATTGGTATGGAGGATATGAGGAAGTTTTTGATAATGAAGTTTTAAGATTAAAAGTTTTTTTGCGTGATAATTTGAAAAATAATCAAAAGGCTGTGTTAGAGGAAATAGATGATTCAAGTGACATTATATTTGAAACATCAAAAGTGAATTATAAAAAAATAAAAGATATTAAAGAGAAAATAAGTGCAAGTATTAAGAAAAATCATAAAAAGTATTATTATATTGTTGGTTGCGGACTTACTTCAAAGGATGTTAGCGTTGATATGTTTGAAGATGTTACCACTGAACAACTAAACGAGTTTTGGAAGGAATTTTCAGAATATCGTGAGTTTATAAGTGTTAATAGTGTTTCTTATGATACGTTAGTAGATGAAGGGCTAAATAGCAAAAACTAAGTCATCGAAACATAGACAATCCTTGTAGACAGGAAGAAAGAGGAATTAAGTGATGCACACACAAGTTGGTTCCGCTATGTTTAGTAATGCAAGTATAGTAGAAGTTTCTGTAATATAGATCAGAGCCAAAAGGAAGTTGGTTGATACTTGCAATCAAAAAAGAAAATTGATATGATACTTCTCAGTAAAGGAAAAGTAGGCAATTACCTAAAAAGAAAATGGAGGAATTGGATGTATCATATTGCGATTGTAGATGATGATAGTATGTTTTGCGAGACAATAAAAAAATATTTAGATAATATTGGATACGAATTAAAAATAGAAATGGAGTTAAGCATTTGGTATACTGGGGAGGAATTATATAAACATTTGAAAGCAGGCAATCAGATGGATATTATTTTTCTTGATATTGAATTGGTAGAGAAAAGTGGAATCTGGCTGGGAAACATGATACGGGAAGAATTCAGCGACTTTAGGACAGCTATTGTATATATTTCTTATGAAAAGAATTATGCGTTGCAATTGTTTCAAACACAGCCGAAAGATTTTTTAGTAAAGCCAGTTTATCAAGAAGATGTCCAAAGGGTGATAAAGCGATACTTAAGGGAAAACCAAAGTAAGAAACTGCAATTTTTATTTAAAAAAGGACATAAATATTGCAATATGCCATACGAAGATATCTTGTATTTTCAAAGTGTGGGACGTAAAATCCGTATAGTTGCCAGAGAAGAAGAAGAGGAGTTTTATGGAAAGCTTGAGCAGATAAAAGAGCAGCTTCCGCAGCAGTTTATCCAAATTCATAAGTCCTATTTGGTGAATGAGAATTACATCCGGGAATATATGTATGAGAATGTGATTATGTGTAATGAGGAGAAACTTAATATTAGCAAACCTTACCGGAAACTGGTACAGGAAAAATTGCTGATTTCCAGAGGGGAAATTTAAAATGAGAAAGTTCAGAGAAGATTTAAACAGGGAAGCAGAAGAAAAGAGAATGAATACCATTATGTTTTGGGAAATGATTTTCATACCAGTTACCGCATGGGGATTTGTTCACTTTTTTGTGAATGGAACTATGAAAGATGCCATTGTTCTTTTGATGGCAGTGTGCAGCATTTTAATCCGGATATTTGAGAATAAGCTTGGAAAGTATGCAAAATATCTCTATATTTCCATTATGCCGATCTGGGGACCTATAATTATTGTATTTACGAATGATGGGAAGTTTAGTGCGATTGAATACGCTTATATCTGGGCAATTATTATTTGTATCGCAGGATATGATCTTTCTACTATGATAATCAATGCGGCTTTAACTATAGGCATTAATATAATTGCTATGATTTTATTTCCGGAACCTTATCTGCAAATGCATCATCTACCTCTTTGGACATATATTTTATTGTTGTACATCATGAGTCTTTTTACATCATTGAGTGTACATCAACGGTTGCGAAAACAGGAACGTTTACATGAACAAATGGAGATATATAAAACCCAGATGGAGGTAATGCAGCAGACAGAAAAAAAGGTGAGGGGGCTGCGTCATGATATGAAACATCATGTTTGGAAATTGCGGGCATTAGCAGAAGAAGAACGATATTTGGATATTCTTGCGTATTTAAATGTGATAGAGGATTTTATGGAAAATTCCAAAGAATATGTTATATCCGGGAACAAAGAAATTGATGCTATTTGTAACTTCTTGTTAGATAAAGGAGTAAACAAAGGAATAGAAGTAAAGGCAGAGTGTAATATTCCTGAAGAGATACAACTGCCGATTTTTGAAATCAATAGCATTCTTGGTAATCTTTTGGAGAATGCCATAGAGGCAGCAGAAGAAAGTGATGAGAAAAAAATACAAATGTCGATACATGTATCAAAAGGTGTATTATATATTACGATTATAAATAGTTATAATGGAATCATAGAAAAGAAAGGCAAAAAATATATTAGCAGAAAAGGTGGGGAGCATCATGGATGGGGACTGAGCAATGTGCAGGAAATGTTAAGCAGAAAAAAAGGGACTATGAGAATCCAGCATGATGAAAAAAATTTCAAGGTGGATGTATTATTATATCTTAGAGAGTCATAAACAATATCCGTTTAACCATTAATTTTTACAAAAACTAAGGTCATTTTTGACAAGTTGCTCCTTTTTTTTATTGAATATGATAAAATATTTAATAAGGCAAGTCGGTTTATCTAAAGATATACTGATTTGCTACTTTATTTCTATATATTCACTATCTTCAGGTAGAACCTTGCACTCTGCTGCAAGGTTTGTATAAGTGCCAAGTACTGTTTTTGCACTTGTGTGCATCATCGTTTACGAAACTCCCATGCGGAATATATTTATGGTGATGCCTAATTGTGCGAGGTATGGGAGTTTTGTAACAGTTCAGGTAGGTCTGTTCATTTACTGCACAGACCTACCTGAACTGTTAGCTTTATTCTTGCAGAGGATAAGTGTAGTAATAGGGGAGAAATATATTCAAATGAGAAAGAGGTGCTTTTTATGGGATTAAAGATTTTAGAAAACGAAGAAAAACAAATGAATTTTATTATGTTCCTGCTAATGATAGGGGTACCAGTAGCAGCTTTAGGGTTTGTTTTAATTTTTCTTCAAGGCACATTAAAGGATTGCAGTATATTGATTATGCCTGTGATCAGTATTACGATTCGAATTTATGAAAAGAAACTGGGGGGATATGCAAAATATCTTTATATGGCGATTATGCCAGTGTCAGGAGCATTTTTACTTGCCTTTACTAATGATGGAAAGTTTGGAGCGATACCACATGCCTATTTTTTTGGAATTATTTTGGCAATTGCCTATTATGATACAAAGGTAGTTAGAGCATATACACTCCTTACCGTTGTGGCAAATGGATTAACAATGTTGGTATTTCCAAGCGGATTTTTTAAACTTCACAGACTTATTATATGGATCTTTGTGGCAATTGTATTTGCTTTGTCTGCCTTTGCAGCAATGCTTGTAACAGATAGAACGTATAAACTTTTTGAAACAGGAGAGCAGAATGAGCAAAAAGAAAGGTTATTAATACAAAATGTAAGAACAGCCTTTGATGATATCAAAAATTCCCAGGAGAGTATCCATAATTCTCTAAGTTTGTTCGAAAAAAGTGTTCAAGAGATTGCTGCCTCTACAGAGGAGATTTCAAGCAATGCAGATGTACAGATTCAAGAGGTCAATGGAAGTATGGATATTTTCAAGGAGTTAAATGAAAAGATTAACCATTCTGAGGAACAAGTGGGTGATACTATGGATACATTGTATCAACTAAAAATAAAAAATGATGAAGGTATTGCTTCCATTTCAGAATTTCAAAGTAAGTTTAAAGAAAATATTACTTCTACTAAAAAAGCTTTTGAAGAAGTGAATACGCTTTCGCAAAAATCGGCTTTGATTGGTGACATTATTAATAGTATACACCAGATTGCAGAGCAAACGAATCTTCTTGCCTTGAATGCAGCAATTGAGGCAGCAAAAGCTGGAGAGGCAGGACGTGGGTTTGCGGTGGTAGCAGATGAAATTAATGCATTGTCCAACCAGTCACAGAATGCCACAGAGAAGATAGATGCTATTTTAAAAGATATAATAGGAACAGTTGAAGATACCAGCCAGATTATGGAAGTAAATAACCAAATTTTACAAGAATCTAATGATAGATTAAACGGAACTGTAAAGATTTTTGAAATTATGTTACAGTCTTCTAAAGATGTAATTTCTGTTACAGAGATTTTGAAGAATGAATTAAGCAGTATTATGACAATTAAAGAAAAATTGATGGAATCCATGGAAAGCTTAGAGAATATTTCTGAAAAATCTGTAGAAACTTCTACAGAAATCAGTACTTCCACAGAAGAACAGGTGGCAGGTGTGGAAAATATCTTACATGCTATGGAAAAGGTACAGGAAGGTATAGAAGGTCTTGCCCAAATTTTAAAAGAAGGTTAGAGTGATATCAGGAAAAAGAATTACCGAAGATAGGAAGCGTGCATATAGGAGAACCTATGTAGAAAAAAATTTCTGCATGGGTTTTCTTTTTTTGCAGTTTAACAAGTTTACAAACGTATGTTCTTGTGGTAAGATATGAGTAGGCAATGTACTATCATAAAAGAGAGGGATAAATATGAGCAAACAACGTTTTTATGTGTGTATTGACTTAAAGTCATTTTTTGCATCCGTGGAATGTGTAGAGAGAGGACTAGATCCAATGACTACTAATCTGGTGGTAGCAGATCCAGATAGAAGTGAGAAGACGATATGCCTTGCCATTACCCCAGCTATGAAAAAACTGGGAATTCCCAATCGTTGCCGGATTTTTCAGATTCCGAAAAATGTGGACTATATTATAGCATCTCCAAGGATGCAAAAATATATTGATTATGCAGCAGAGATTTATGGAATCTATCTGGAGTATATTGCAAAAGAGGACATACATGTATATTCCATTGATGAGGTATTTTTAGATGTGACAGAATATTTGCATTTATATGGAATGACTCCAAGAGAACTGGGAACCAAGTTTATGGACGAAATTTATAAGAGAACCAAATTACGGGCAACTTGTGGAATTGGAACTAATTTATATCTGGCAAAAATTGCACTAGATATTACAGCAAAACATGCAAAGGATTTTATTGGAGAATTGGACGAGAAAAGTTATCAAAGGACTATGTGGAACCACAAGCCTCTTACCGATTTTTGGAGAATTGGTTCTGGTATTGCAAAACAATTAGAACGCTATTGTATCCGGACTATGGGAGATATTGTAAGAACGGATGAAGATTTTTTATATCAGCTTTTGGGAGTGGATGCTGAACTTTTGATTGATCATGCATGGGGAAGAGAGCCAACTACCATAGCACACATAAAAGCATATAAGCCAAAGGCTAACTCCATCTCCAACGGACAGGTTCTGATGCGGGATTATGCGTTTGATGAAGGAAAGTTAATTGTAAAAGAAATGGCAGATCTTATGTGTCTTGAGATGGTGGATCGGAATCTTATTACAGAATCTGTCACCTTGCATATAGGTTATACGAATACAGTATCTGCTTCTCCTGCTCATGGAACAATAGCACTTCCTATGGAAACCAATGCAGATAAATTAATTATTCCGGCAGTAGTAGAGCTGTATGAGAGAATTGTAAACCGCAGAATTCCTATTAGGCGGGTGACCATTACTTATAACCGTGTGGTAAAGGAGGAGTATAAACAATATAACTTTTTGGTGGACACAGAAGAATTAGAGCGGAACCGGAAAATGCAAAAAGCAATGATTGATATTAAGAAAAAGTTTGGAAAGAATGCTATTTTAAAGGGAATGAATTTACAAGAGGGAGCAACTACAAGAGATCGGAACAGACAGATTGGAGGGCATAAAAGTGGGGAAGAAACCTAGAGCAAAGATGTCTATAGAAAACCGTGCAAAGCAATTTTCGCCTTTTGCTGCTATCCGGGGCTTACAGGATGCTTTGGAGAAGAAAGAACGTATTATCGTGGAAAAAATTGAACTGTCTGAGGAAATGGCAGAAGAATTGGATCGGAAAATGCAGCAGCTTGAAAAAGGAAGAATTGCTACAGTGGTATATTTTGCAGAGGATAACTATTTAAAGAAAACGGGAATTGTGGCAAGAATAGATAAAAGCAGCCAAGTTTTACAAATTGTAGATACAAAAATTGCTTTTAAGGATATATTGGATGTAGAGTAATACGATGGATTATGTAACAGTTACTGTTCACACCTACGGTGCTAACAGTAACGGAATCCAGCCTATTTATAATTCGCCTTCGGCGAAAGGCTGGATTCTTGGCTATTCTACGTTCTTGGCACATAGCTTGACAGCAAGTGTCAAGCTTGTGAGTGAACAGTA
>JAAVHR010000128.1 GCA_014799595.1 Clostridiales bacterium
ATTGCACACTTTGCGTGCCAGATGCGTGTTGCATGTTTTTTTGCAACAATATTCCTTACGCATCTGTGCACATCCTAAGCGGAGCGTTTTTACTTTATAGGACGAACTTTCCTATAAAGGAACAAAGTGGGCAATTTAAAATGCGAAGCTTGCCCATTTCTGTAACGGTTAAGCCTATGGGTTGAACTGTTACTATTCTGGCAGAATATGAAAGGCATGGCTAAACTGCTACTTCATTTGTATTTCACAGTATTCTAATAAAGTGTTCACTACATCATGGAAAGTTCCTGTCATTGTACAGCCTGCTGCACGGACATGACCTCCTCCTCCAAATTTCAATGCTATGTCACTTACATTTACTTTTTTCACTGACCGCATACTGACCTTATAGGTAAGGACACCTGTTTCTACTAATAAGATAGCCACTTCCACGCCTTTTGTCAAACGCATCTGTTCTATGATGCCATCTAAATCTGCGGGAGTTGCTCCAAAGAATTCCATCATTCTTTGTGTTACACAGGAAACAATCCCTTTTCCTTCTAATACCATCATACTTTCCAATAACACTCGTCCTAAGATTTGATTCTGCACATAAGTTTTTTGATAGAAAGTTTCATCAATTACTTTTGCGGTATTTACCCCTTTTTCCATTAACACTCCAGCGATTTCCATTGTCTTTCTTGAAGTGTTTTCATATTTAAAAACACCACTATCATGTATAATACCAAGATAAAGTGCTGTAGCAATTTCACAATCAATCTGCTCTTCTTCTAGCAATTGATAAATTACTTCTGCTGTAGAACTTGCATTTGCTTCTACAATATTCAAATCTGCATAATTCAAATTACTGATATGATGATCTACACAAATGGTTCTTTTGGCATTTTGAAAATATACTCCAGCCTCTCCCAGTCTTTCCTTATCACTGGAATCTACCGCAATAAACAAATCATATCTTTTTCCATCACTACATTCCGTTTTTCTTTCTTGTATTTTTTTCAGAAATTCAAATTTTTCTGGTACGCTTTCAAAATATACATTTGTTTCCTTTTGGGGAAACTCTTTAGAAAAATACTGATACAGTGCCATACAAGATCCTGTACAATCTCCATCTGGTCTTATATGTCCTGCTATCATAATAGAGTTTGCCGCAGTAATTTCCTGCCAGAACCGTTCTTTTAATTGATTCATATATCATTCTCCATTCCTCTCTAATCTAATATCAATCATCCTTCATTTATGATAATACCATCAAAAGATAGTATAAGTATTTTCTTATAGCCCCACGAACAAAGAAACCCTGTTCCAGTATTCACCCAGAACAGGGCAATTATTGCAGTTTGTAACTGTTCAGAACCATGAACAGTTACTGCAGTTTTTCTATTCTGTATCTTGCCTTACAATATCTTTATTTACATCATCAATTAATTTTGACATATTTACACCATATTCGATTGATTCATCCATTAAGAATGTCAATTCTGGCGTATTTCGTAAATTAATGGTACTCGCCAGATGTCTGCGAATAAATGGTGCCGCACTACGAAGTCCCTCTAATGTAGCCATTTTCTTTTCCTCATCACCATATACACTAATATATACCTTCGCATGCTTTAAATCAGGAGATACCTCTACATCAATAACGGATGTCATTGGATCAATTCTAGGATCTTTAATCTCCTGACTAATTACCTTACTTAATTCCTTCTGTACTTCTCCATTGATCCGGGTATTTTTTATACTATTCTTTCTCATATTTACACCTCCTGGTTCCTTTCATTTTTCTCAGGTCACACGCAAAGTAAATGCGTGTTTCTACCTGAATAAGTACTATTCCATACAATTCTCTTTATCTTGGGACTTCTTCCATAACATAAATCTCAACTTGGTCTTCTTCTTTAATATCATTATATTTCTCAAAGACTAAACCACATTCATAACCTGCATTTACTTCCTTCACATCATCTTTAAAACGCTTCAAGGATGCCAGTTCTCCCTCATGAATCAATTCCCCATCACGACGGATTCTCACTTTTGAATTACGGACAATTTTTCCATCTAACACATAAGAACCAGCAATCACACCTACACCTGACGCCTTAAATGTCTGGCGTACTTCTGCATGACCAATTACTTTTTCTTCAAATATTGGATCTAACATACCCTTCATAGCAGCTTCTACATCTTCAATTGCATTGTAGATTACTTTATACAAACGTAAATCTACATTTTCGGTATCTGCCATATCTTTTGCAGTTGCATCTGGTCTTACATTAAATCCAATTATAATTGCATTTGATGCACTAGCCAAAGAAACATCTGACTCATTAATAGCACCTACACCACCATGGATAATACGAATGGCAACTTCTTCATTAGAAAGTTTTAACAGGCTTTGTTTTACCGCTTCCACAGAACCTTGCACATCCGCTTTGACAATTAAATTCAATTCCTTGATATTACCTGCTTGGATCTGGGAGAACAAACCATCCAAAGACAATCTTGCTTTTGTATCTGCAAGCAATTTTTCTCTTCCCTGTTTAATAAAGGCTTCTGCAATATTTCTAGCCTCTTTATCATTTTCAGTATTAATAAAGATTTCTCCTGCTTCTGGCACCTCATTTAATCCAAGAATCTCAACTGGAGTAGAAGGGGTTGCTTCCTTCACGCTTCTTCCCTTGTCATCAATCATAGCTCTTACTTTACCATGCGCCTTACCAACCGCAATAGAATCTCCCACATGAAGAGTACCTTTTTGCACCAATACAGTAGCAACTGGTCCTCTTCCCTTATCAAGCTGTGCTTCAATTACAATACCTCTGGCTGCACGGTTTGGATTTGCTTTTAACTCCATAACTTCTGCTGTAAGAAGAATCATTTCCAGCAATTCCTCAATTCCCTGTCCACTGCGGGCAGAAACTGGTACAAATGCTGTGGTTCCTCCCCAATCTTCTGCAATTAATTCATGCTCCACAAGTTCTTGTTTTACTCTCTCAATATTAGCACTTTCTTTATCAATCTTATTTACTGCAACAATAATTTCTACTCCTGCTGCCTTTGCATGACTAATCGCTTCCACAGTCTGTGGCATTACACCATCATCAGCAGCAACAACAAGAATCGCAATATCTGTAGACTGTGCTCCCCGCATACGCATAGAGGTAAATGCTTCATGTCCTGGTGTATCAAGGAAAGTAATCTTTTCTCCATTTACGGATACCATGTAAGCTCCAATATGCTGGGTAATTCCACCGGCTTCTTTCTCTGTAACATTGGTTTTACGAATGGCATCAAGTAAAGAAGTTTTACCATGATCTACATGCCCCATAACACAGATAACTGGTGGACGTTTTTTCATCTTGCTTTCGTCCTCTTCTTCTTCTTTTAGCAATTCCTCTATTACATCAACTTGTTCTTCTAATTCTGCAATATAATTATATTCTAATGCAATTTCTTCTGCTTCTTCAAAAGTAACCTCTTGATTAATTGTAACAATCTTACCTTGCAAGAATAATTTTTTCACAATATTAGCAGGCTGTACTTTCATTTTATCTGCTAATTCTTTTATTGTCATACTCTCTGGTAAAATAACTGTCTTGATTGTGTTTTCATCTTCTTGTTCTACCACTACAGGCTTAGGCATAATAAACGCACCCTTTCTGTTTGGATCTTTCTTTGGCTTCTCCATTGGTAATTCATCATCAATATCTCTACGGTTATTTTTCTTCTTATTATTGTATCCATTTCCATTACGTTGAGCATTATTTCTTCCACCAGATTTTTCTGTAGGTTTATCAAATACCACAGACATAAATGGATCGGAATGGAATCCATCCCGGTTATTTCCATTTCTATTATTTCCATTACGGTCATTATTCCGTTTAAATCCATTACGATCGTTTCTGTTATCCCTTTGGTTGTTATCATTTCTTCGGTTATTGCTTCTGTCATTATTATTTCTGTCAAAATTCCGGTTTCCTCCACTACGGTTATTCCGGTCTCCTCCACGGTTATTTCTGTCATTGCGATCAGTTCCTTGACGATTTCCATTTCTATTCCGATTATCGTTATTATTTCTTGTCTGATGATTATTATCTCGTTTCTGTCCATTATTTCGGTCATTTTTCTGCTCATTTTTGCGTTCTTTTGATTCGTTTTGATTATTTTGTTTTCTGTTCTCTTGGTTTTTATTTTCTTGATTGTCTTTGTTCATTTTTTCTTTTTTCATTTCTTTCTTTTCTTCTGTTTTCTCCTGTTTATTTACTTGTTCCTGTTTATTTTTCTCTACTTTTTCTTCTGGAACCTCATCCTTTTTCTTTTCCTCTTTTTCAGCATTTTGTTTCACATCCTGAACTTTTTGCTCAGTGTGTTCTTTCTCTTGCTTTACTTCTTGCACCATTTCTTTTTCCTTTTTCTTATCTGGTTTCTTTATATCTTTTTCAGGCTGTTCTTTTACAACTTTTGTTTCTACGTTTTCTTTTACTTCTTCTTCGCTTTCTTTCAAAGGATTAAAATTCTTTAATATAAAAGCAATTGCCGCATCTTCAATATTACTGTTGTGGCTTTTCACTTCAAAACCATTCTCGTTTAAAGCCTTCACCAAATCTTTACTCGGTCTGTTTAAGCTTTTCGCTATTTCGTATACCTTCATCTTTGTTGCCATAAACTACTACCTCTTTCTTTCTACATTTTGCCGTTACTCTCCATCTATATAAACCGTTATCCAATTTTCCTCATCTGTTACCTTTGATTCTAATTGTTAAACTGTTTTTTTATTGCGTCTGCCAAACCCTTATCCAAAACTGCAAGAGAGGCTCTGAATTGTTTTCCAATTCCATGTCCTAAACTGTCTTTATCACTCATGGTATACATAGGAACATGATAAAAATCACACATATTTCGAAACATCTTCTTGGTATTGTCTGATGCATCCTCTGCAACTATAACCAACTTGGCCTTCCCCTCTTTTACCGACTTTTCTGTCATAAACTCCCCACTTGCAAGTTTACCTGCTTTTGTAGCAAGCCCCAGATAGGATAGAATCTTCGCTTCATTCAAGATCATTCAGCTCCTTTTCCAACTCCTCATAAACCTCTGTAGGAATTGCTATTTTTAAACTTCTTTCCAGCGCTTTAGATTTTACCGCCTTTCGGAAGCATTCTGCGGAATGACAAAGATAAGCACCCCTACCATTTTTTTTGCCAGTGAAATCTAACACGATGGTACCCTCAGGTGTCTTTATCACTCTTAGCATTTGTCTTTTTTCTTTCATTTCTCCACAACCTACACATTGTCTGGACGGAATCTTTTTCTTTGTCATACTGCCGACTTCCTCTCTGTCTTTATCCGACTAAAAATCTGTAACAGTTCAGTCGAGGGCTGATCTGTTACGGAATTGGGCAAGCTCTGCATTATAAATTACCCAATTCCAATCCTGTTTTAGTCTTTTTTACGTCTTGCACAGCGGAGTGTGCAAGACC
>JAAVHR010000129.1 GCA_014799595.1 Clostridiales bacterium
ATTTCCTTAGGGAAACTGTGCCCTTTTTTAGGTTTATTTGATATTTTCCCAAAATCTCACAATATTTAATTATTAAACTTCAAATCTTAATTTTTTATTGAGAATCCGAGAGGATATTGGTACTTCATAAGAAGTAAGTTGCCGGACTCTTTTCTTCCTAATACACACAAGAAAGTCCTTTTATTATTAACTACTTGTATATAAAAACATTATAACATAAATAACTTATTTCATGTGATATATTGCGTATTATGTAGTTTATTTTGCGTATTTTGTCATTCTTAAATAAAACGTAACTGTTCAAAACCATGAACAGTTACATTTAAGCCCATATTAATTCGCCTTCGGCGAAAGGGCTTAAACATTACAGAATTTACTTTTTCTACCTGAATAGTTACAATAAAGCTTTATTTTTATACATGAATTTTCTTTATATTATTCTTAGAATTCTTAAAAATATAAATTAAAGTAAAGTAAAAAAAGTGTCTGAGTCACCTCAAACACTTTTTCTTTAATATTTACCAATTTTCTTTATTTAACAACATAACATGAACAACCACTTCACTATTCTTATGTACCATTTCACATTTGCCATTATATTTCTCTACTATATTTCTTATGCTTTTAATTCCCATTCCATGCCATATTTTGTCCTTTTTGGTAGTTTGCATACTTTTAGGCAATTCCCCTGTAAAAGAATTTGTTATTCTAATAATTAAAAATTTCTTTTCCTCTTTCATCGTTATATCAATATATGAGTTATTTTCCTTAGAACAGGCCTCCAATGCATTGTCTATCAAATTTCCAAGTATATTTACAATATCAAAAGCATTTATCTTACATTCTTCCGAAATAACAGCATTTACATGAAAAGGAATATTTTGCTGTTCTGCCATAACCCTTTTCGTATTTATAATTGCATCCACTGCAGAATTTCCCGTTTTTATGTAAAACATATTCTGATCCAATAGTTCATTTTGTTGTTTTAAATAATCTCTGATTTCTTCTATCTTTCCATCCCCGCTTAACTGAGATAAGGTTATGATATGATTTTTATAATCATGAATACTGGCTTTCGATAATTGAAACGTATGCTCTGTATCATCCAATGTTTTTTTCAACATTTGATTCTCCAGCTTTACTAATGCTATCTGTTGTTGCTGCTTATAATTCTCTGATACTTTAAATCCTAAAATAATAAGAAGGAATTCCATAATGAGTATTATCAGAAATAATATACTTTTCATTTCATTGCCTGATAACTCTTCTCGTAACATAATCCAAATAAAGGTAAAAATAAAGCTAAAACATACACTCATAAAACCAATATATTTCCTTGAAAAACTATTATTTCTCCCTTTAGTTGTCTTACATATAATTACTGTAATTATAAACAAAACCATCTTACTAAAGAAAAATACCACAACTTGAATAATACTTTGATTATTTAAAAGATATGCCGGTTCCGTATGCATAGCTAAAGAAAACACATACACAGAAAAAAAATCTAAAGTCGCTGCTATAATTTCATACATCCATGTAAATACCATTAATTTCATCAAACTTCTTTTGTGTATCATCCACTGAATAGACACCATCATAATGGTTATCATCAAAATATGAAAATAAGAAAATCTTATGACATAATTATTAAAAAGGTATACAATGAATGCTCCCAGCATAGACAACAACATCATGTTTTTTCTTTCTGATATTTTCTCCTTTTCCAAAAAAATTCCACAAAAAATACTACATATAATTAATTGCAGGCAAATTGCTATATATTCCATTCCCCCATAAAAGATAGTCATATCTTTTCTCCCCAATAATGCAATATTGCAGACTTTACTTCCTTAATTCTTGCTCTACTCACTGCCAAATGTTTTCCATTATCCAGTATAATCTCATTTAAAGAGTATTCACTAATATATTTTGTATTAACCACACAACCACTATGTATCCTAATAAAATTTTTATCACATAATTCCTCATAAAATCCTTTAATGGTCTTCCATACAAAAAAGCTATTGCCAGTATTCATATACAACCGGATTTTTCTTGCTTCTGTTTCATAATACATTATGTCTGACCGTTTTATTCGTACTTCTCCTTTATCTGTCTTTACAATTATAAACTTATTCTTATTTTGTTCTACATATAAATATGCTGCTTTCAGTGCCAATGGCAACTCTTGTTCCATTCTTTCTTTTCTTATATATCTAAATGGTTTATATTCTATAGAATCAAACACATATTGTTCGTATGCGGAAATAAATATTAGAATAATATCAGAGTCTGCTTCCCTAATCTGTCTTGCAACCTCAAGTCCTGAAATATCAGGCAACTCTATATCCAAAAGTACTATATGAAAAGACTTCTTCCTATTACACATCATTTCCACTACTTGTGTTCCACTATCATAAGTTATAATTTCAGGATATACTTTTAATTTTTTCGATACATCAATAATCTTATTTTTAATATTTTGTACTGATATTACTTCATCATCACAAATCACTATCCTCATTTGCATTTTTACTCTCCCTATTATTAATTGTGAAACATTTCTCTCTTTTTTTCTGTAATTCATCTGCTGACCTATAATTTTGAAAAATCATAACATTATTTTACATTGTTTTTTATTCCTTTTCAATAGTTTTTTATTTCAAATCACTAAATAATTTTATAAATTAGAACCCTTGTATTTGATATATCATCTCAATAACATAAAAGAGTGTCTTCGACACATCAACTCCCCAAATCCCTCATTCATGAGGGACTGGCTCCACTTTCTGTGTCAGATGCGTGTTGCATGTCTTTTGCAACAACATCCCTTACGCATTTGTGCACATCCTCGTGGAGCGTTTTTACTTTATAGGACGAACTTTCCTATAAAACACTCATGCCTCGCAAACGAGGCACCACCATGAATGAAAGTTGATTGCTACATACTACGCACTCCCGCAATCACCAACTGTATTCGTATTCTGGGCTATCGCCCTACATACTCATACAGTTTAGCCAGCCAAATGTCTATATTTCTTTGCAAGCAAGCTTGCATGAAATATAGACGTTTGTCAGGACTATCATAGTAAGCAAAAAAGGCTACAGTCTCTCAACTGTAACCTTCTATTTATAATACAAATGGTGACTTAGATATTTTTAGTCTCTGTCCAGGGAATATCAAATCAGGGCTTAAAATATGATTTTCTTCTACTAATGCCGAAACCGAAGTGTTGTATTTTTTAGCAAGCTGGAAAAGGGTATCCCCTTTCCTAATCTTTATAAAACGGTTCCTTCCTTCATCTCTTTGTTTATCCCGAATGACAATTTTCAACTTTTCTCCCATATATATTTTATTTGGATTTGCAATATCATTGTCTTTTGCAATTGCAGCAACGGATGTATGGTATAATCTTGCAATGGAAGCTAAAGTATCTCCCTTTTTTACATTATAAATTATTTTTCTATTATGATATGCATAAAGATCTGCTTTTGGTCTTTTATGCTTATTTCTTTTCTTTAAAAATGTATCACTTCGAAATTGATCCAAATCTACACGGGTGGAAATACCTGATACTCTTCCTTCATCACTATACTGCCAAGCCGTATAAGTTCTCCACCCATTGATAGGTTCAGGGACTCTTCTGTTATAATAGGCTATCCAAAGAGAATAATCTGTAATAGGTCTTTTCCATATCGTTGTATTGGAATAATCACTATACACCATAGGTTTCGTTCCTGTCAAATCTTCCACACTTCTCAAAAATGCTGTACCAATCTCTCTAATTTCCCTTTGGCTTAATCCTATCAAATCTTCAAAATCCATGGCTAATCTACATTCATATTCTTTTTTTGCCGTAATTTTTACAAAGTGATGTGCCTGATGTCTGGCTTGGCTGGCACTTCTTGCAGTCACATAATAATAAAACCCTACTTCCATCCCTGCTCTTTTTGCTTTTTTATAATTTTGTTCAAAAAAAGGGTCGGTGGTATTACTGCCTTCTCCAGCTTTGATATATACCACCGAATACCCTGCATCTTTCACCCTTTGAAAATTAATATTTCCCTGCCATTGGCTAACATCCAATCCTTTTTTTGCCATAGCTTGTTCCCCCTTATGCTCATCAAATATGTCTTGTTGTACTTAACTCTTTCCATATTTTATGCATAATAAGGGAAACATGCTACTAATTCTTCCATTGTTCGGATCCTATTTTACAAATACTGTTATAACTATTCCCCAACTAAAGAAATATATAAATTACGGTATTGGGATGCAGAATTCTTCCATGAATAATCTGTTTCCATAGCTCTCTTTATCATTTGATTCCAAGAATCCCGTCTGGTAAAGTAAATGGTTTTTGCATAATTAATAACATTCAATAATATATCTGCATTATATTCCGTAAAAGAGAATCCATTTCCGCTTTCCTCATATTCATTATAAGGAGTTACGGTATCTTTTAATCCTCCTGTGGCTCTTACAATTGGAATAGCACCATAACGGAGTGCCATCATCTGGGTTAATCCACATGGTTCAAATCTGGATGGAACCAAAATGGCATCGGCTCCTGCAAATAATTTGTGTGAACGATCTTCTGCATATAAGATATTAGAGCAAACCTGTCCTCTATGCCTTTCTTCATAATGACGGAACATATTCTCATACCGTCCTTCTCCCGTTCCGATTAAGACAAACTGGGTATGCTCATCCAATAGCCTTTCCATAATATAATTTACCAGATCCAGCCCCTTTTGATCTGTCAAACGGGAAACCAAACCAATGACAAATTTATTATCATCTTGCCAAAGTCCCCATTCTTTCTGCATCTCCTGTTTATTCTTCTTTTTCCCTTCTATGGCATCATCTATTCCATAGGTCTTATAAATCTGCGTATCCGTCTCTGGATTATAAATATCATAATCAATACCATTTAAAATGCCACAAAGTTTCATGTGATGATAATTAATAACACCATCCAGATATTCTCCATACTCCCTTGATTTTATTTCTCCGCTGTAAGTATTGCTGACTGTAGTAATTTTATCTGCAAATACCAAACCACCCTTTAGCATATTTACATCTTTACCAAATTTAATCTTCTCTTCTGTGTATACATAGTCCGGAAAAGCTGTGATATATTTTACCGTATCAATATTGGCCACACCTTGGAATTTCAAGTTATGAATGGTCATAATACATTTGGAATTCTGTGACAATTGTGTATCATAGAACAAAGTTCTAAGAAATACCGGAACAAAACCAGCCTGCCAGTCATGACAATGAATAATATCCGGCATAAATCCTATTACGGGAAGTGCAGATAATACCGCTTTATCAAAAAAGATATATTTGATAATATCCTTTGACATTTCTTCATAAGGATTTCCACTGCCAAAATAATCATCACAGTCAATAAAATAATAAGTTACGCCGTCTAATTCCAAAGTCATAATTCCCACATATTTATGATTGGGATCATATCCCAAATCCATATAAAAATGTGTGATGTACTTCATCTGGCTTCGGTATTCCCATGGAATACAACGGTAATTGGGTATCATCACCCTTACATCATACCCTTCTTTCAAAAGTGCTTTAGGAAGAGCATACATCACGTCTCCCAATCCGCCTGTTTTTACGAATGGATAACACTCTGAACCAACAAATAATACTCTCTTCATACTATCAACCCCTAATCCTTTATTATTCATTTGACGTAACCGTTCCGTCTTAAACAGTCACCTGTCTGCATATAGTATAACACCTTTTCCCATAGAATGTATATAAAAAGTTTATATGTTTATTGTAATTCAGTAACGAACTGTTACAGTTCACACCTATGGTGCAAACTGTAACGGAATCCAGCCTATTTGTAATTCGCCTTTGGCGAAAGGCTGGATTCTTGGCTGTTCTATGTTCTTGGCACATAGCTTGACAGCAAGTGTCAAGCTTGTGAGTGA
>JAAVHR010000130.1 GCA_014799595.1 Clostridiales bacterium
ACAAAACTCCCATGCCTCGCACAATTGGGCATCACCATAAATATATTCCGCATGGGAGTTTCGTAAACGATGATGTACACAAGTGCAAAAGCAGCACTTGGCACTTGTACGAACCTTGCAGCAGAGTGCAAGGTTCTACCTAAAGATAGTGAATATATAGAAAGTAATGAAACGAAAATGCACACAAGTGCAAGGTTCTACCTTAAAAAGAATGAATATATAGTAACAGTTTAGGTAGGTCTTGCACACTCCGCTGTGCAAGACTGAAAAAAAGACTAAAACAGGATTGGAAATGGAGAATAGACATGAAGAACATAGTATTAATAGGAATGCCGGGATCAGGCAAAAGTACAGTAGGCGTTGTGTTGGCGAAAATATTAGGAATGGGATTTATAGATTCAGATTTGATTATTCAGGAAGAAGAACACCGTCTGTTGACAGAAATTATAAAAGAAGAAGGTGTGAATGGATTTATTGCTATTGAGAACCAAGTTAACCAGCATATTGATGTGAAGGACCGGGTGATTGCTACAGGAGGAAGTGCCATTTATGGTAGTGAAGCGATGGAACACTTCAGGGAAAATGATATTGTTGTATACTTGCAATGGAGTTATGAAGAAATTGAGTCAAGATTGGGAGATTTAAAGGAACGTGGAGTTGTGTTAAAGCCAGGACAGGATTTAAAGGCATTATATGAAGAAAGATGTCCATTGTATGAAAAATATGCACATATCATTATTAATTGTGAAGGGCTGTCAATTACAGAGCTTGCATGTGCAATTGAGAAAAGAGTTAGTGGATTTGTATAATTAGTAGGGGGCAAAGGGAAAGGTTCTGAACAGAAACAACAGAATTTTTTTCACCCCTTGCTAATTTCTGTCGTTGTGATATAATCAGAAACATGGTGTAATTGTCTACAATCGTGAATCAATATATGTAATTTGTAGTTACAGTTCAGCCATGCAAAATATAAATGATATGGCTGAACTGTTATAGTAAACGCATTAAATAAATGTGTTTCCTATACAATTTGCATAGGGAGATTTTAATTAACAAAAGAAGGGTTTGATAAAATACGGAACGATTAGATTTCGTTGAATTATAGATAGAGGTGCTTAGATGGAACAGTATATTATGAGAGGTGGTCAGCCACTGGAAGGTGAAGTAACCATTAGTGGTGCGAAAAATGCTGCATTAGGATTATTGGCAGCAGCAATTATGACAGATGATGATGTGATTTTGGAAAACTTGCCTGATGTAAGAGATATCAGGGTTTTATTACAAGCAATGCAGGAGATTGGTGTACAAGTAGAGTATATCAATAAGAATACCGTGAAGATTAATGGAAGTCATATTGATTCCATGAGTATAGATTACGAATTTATTCGTAAGATTCGTGCATCTTATTATTTGCTGGGTGCATTACTTGGCAAATACAAAGAGTCTCATGTAGCATTACCAGGAGGCTGTAACATTGGAAGCCGTCCAATTGACCAGCACATAAAGGGATTCAAGGCATTAGGTGCAACTGTTGAGATTGAACAGGGAATGATTGCAACAACAGCAGATAGATTAGTTGGAACACATATTTATATGGATGTGGTATCTGTTGGAGCAACCATTAATGTAATGATGGCGGCAACTATGGCAGAGGGTAACAGTATTATTGAAAATGCTGCCAAAGAACCTCACATAGTAGATGTGGCAAACTTCTTGAACAGTATGGGTGCCAACATTAAAGGTGCAGGTACAGATGTAATTCGTATTAAAGGTGTAGAAAAGCTGCATGGAACCGAATATTCTGTTATTCCGGATCAGATAGAGGCGGGAACTTTTATGTGTATGGCGGCAGCTACAAAAGGTGATGTGGTAATAAAGAATGTAATACCAAAGCATTTAGAGGCGATTAGTGCAAAGCTTACAGAAATTGGTGCAGTTGTAGAAGAGTATGATGACGCAGTAAGAGTAATTGGAACAAAGCGTTTAGGATCTACTCATGTAAAAACATTACCATATCCTGGGTTTCCTACAGACATGCAGCCACAGATTGCAACTTTGCTTGCTATGTCAGAAGGAACCAGTATTGTAACAGAGAGTATTTTTGAAAACCGCTTTAAATATGTGGATGAATTGGCACGTATGGGAGCGAAAATTGTAGTAGAAGGAAATACAGCCATCATTGATGGTGTAGAAGGATTAAGTGGAGTTGCAGTCAGTGCACCAGATTTGCGGGCAGGTGCTGCCTTGGTTATGGCAGGACTGGCAGCAGAAGGGGTTACCCAAGTAGATCAGATTGAATATATCCAGCGTGGATATGAAGACTTTGAAGAAAAGCTTCGTGGCATTGGAGCTGATATACAGAGGATTCCGGTAGATGATGAACGTGCTGTCCGCCGGTTTCAGCTTAAAGTAGTCTAGGAGGAAATAACATTGAAGAAAAAATTGGGTATGCTGTTGTTTAGTATCATACTCGTTGCTGGATTGGTATCATGTAGCAGCAAAGATATTGCAGAAGGAACATGGGAATTAATAAAAGGATATTCTGGAGAAGTTGAAGTGACAGCTGACCAACTTCAAGAACAAGGCATAGGTGGAACAACGTTTACATTTAAGAATGGAACAGTAACCATCAAAATGACTGCATCCAGTGAGGAAAGTGAAGGAACTTACACAGTAGAGGGAAATAATATAACCATATCTTCTGCAAATGAAGAGGGAACTATAAAAGGAACAATTGCAGATGAAGAACTTACCATAACAGATGAGAATACTTCCTTAAAACTTGTTTTTAAACGTAAATAAGTGGGCATACCGCCTTCGGCGGCACCACCATGAGAGGAAAATTGGCACCCAAGCGATAGTTTGGGTGCTTTTTCTTTGGACAGAACTATAGTCTTTTTCTATCTTCGTTACTGTTCACACCTGTGGTGCAAACAGTAATCTAACTTTCATGTTTGTCCTGATTTGTAATGTTTTAAAACTTTCAATAATGAATTGGATATGCTATACTAAGTCAGTACTGGCAATTCTGCCTGTACATCTGTTATTCGTTCATTCTTACGAAGAAATTCAAGAAACAAATGGGACAACAAGGATATTTCTAAATATCAAAGGGAAAAACAGGAGGGAACTTCCCAAAGCGTTGGCACAACTACTGGATTATCTGGAAGACCCCGGTACAACTGTCTTAGAGGATCAGCGTGTGAAGGAACTGGATAACCGGTTACAGAAAGTGAAACAGAACAAGGAAGCGAGGGATCAGTATATGACATTGCAAAACTTAATTGAAGAAGAACGTGATGAAGCACATGCAGCCGGAGAAACAAAAAGGAACATTGCTATTATCCGAAACATGTTTGATAATGGATATGATGTTGTCCTGATAGTAGATATGTTAGAACAGGGGACTTGGTATGTAGAAAATATCTACAGCTTACTTCAAGAATATCCAGAATATACAGACTTGAAAATAGCAGAAATTGTATTAAAAAACAGCTTTACAGACACAGCAGATAGAGAGAAAAGCTGAGATGGATAGTTGGTGGTTGGAATATTGCTAAAATAAAAGTAAAAAAACTCTGTAGAACAGGGTTTTTTTCTTTGTACAAATTCATTAAGAATAATGTAGACAGCATTCAAGAAAGAATCAAACAACTTGTTTGAGAGGGTAAAAGGTAAAACACTCCCCAATATGCACTAAAGATACACGAAAACAAAAAAAGGAAAGAGGTAAATACATCAATTATAAAGAAATCTATAAGCAAATATAAAAAATATCTAAAAAATGGAAAAAAAAAGAGGGTAAATAAATTAAAAGTAACAAAATTTGCAAAAAATTAAAAAAAAGACTCTAAAAAATGAGGTTTTTAGGGAAAAAGGACAAGTAAATTTATGGCAGTAGGAAGAACTGGGAATCCGCTAATACCAAGGGGTTAGGAGGTACTATGACACAGTAATAACACACAAAAAGGGGCAAAGAACATCACATAAATGAAAAAATGGGAAAAGATATTGAAATTTGTGAAAAAAGATGTTAGAATGATGACAAGTAAGAGGTGAATGGTTTTCCTTCGGCTTCATAGATTTAGAGGGATTGAAGTTCTTTTGGTTTACCCTCTTCCCCTTACCTTGCGTCTTATATCTCCTTTTTTGGAGGTGTTGACTTCTTTTCGGCTACTTGGGTGGCTCGCTTCCTTTTTGCCTCTCCCACTTCTTTTTCCCTCGTGGGCTGGCTCTTTAGGACGCGTTCTCCTCGCAGCCTCGTTGCTGAAAATGGTTTTAGAAAAATATGCTTTGACCTCCCGGTTTTGCCGGCTGGTCCCGTTACTTTTAACCCGGTCACCTGGGGAGGCTGACCATTTTACTTAATTTTTATTTTATGGAGGTTTTTATGTACAACAATTTTCTTTCTAAAAAATCGAAAAAAGCTATCTCCGCTCTTTTAGCTTCTGTTTTAGTTATTACTGCAGCTCCTATCAGTGCGGACGCCGCTACCAAGAAAGTCGTTGGTGTTGGCAAATCTACTACTGTTTCTGTTTCCGCTTCTGCTAAGGTTACTGGCCTTTCCAAAGCTGAAAAGAAAGTAGTTAAAGTTACTAAAAAAGGTAAGAAATTTACTATTAAAGGTAAGAAAGCTGGTAAAGCTTCTTTCAAAATTGGTAAAAAATCTTTCAATGTTAAAGTTGGGGCTACTTCCATCAAGAAGAAATCTTTCGCTACTTCTTTAACTGTTGGTACTAACAAGACTGTTAAGGTTACTGCTGCTAACGGTAAAGCAGATACTCTTACTTGGAAATCCAACAAGACTGCTGTTGTTAAAGTTGCTAAGGCTTCTTCCAAAGCTAACTCCAGCAAAGTTGCTTCCAACACTTTACAACCTAAGAAGGCTGGTTCTGCTACCATTACCATCACTTCTAAGAACACTGGCAAGAAGCTTTCTGTAAAAGTTACTGTTAAGGCCAAGACTACTCCTAGTAAGTCTCCAGCAGCAACTACTCCAGTAAGTACTGCTCCAGTAGCAACTACAGAGGTTCCAGTAAGTACTGCTCCAGCAGCTACTACTCCAGCAGCAACTACAGAGGTTCCAGTAACTACTACTCCAGCAGCAACTACTCCAGTAAGTACTGCTCCAGCAGCTACTACTCCAGCAGCTACTACTCCAGTAAGTACTGCTCCAGCAGCTACTACTCCAGCGGCTACTACTCCTGTAAGTACTGCTCCAGCAGCTACTACTCCAGCAGCTACTACTCCAGCAGCTACTACTCCAGCAGCTACTACTCCTGTAAGTACTACTCCAGCAGCTACTACTCCAGTAAGTACTGCTCCAGCAGCTACTACTCCAGCAGCTACTACTGGTAAAATCACTGTTAAAGTTACTACTAGTAGTGCTACTGTAGCTACTGGTGGTACAATCACTGTTGTAGCTACTGGTGATGTTGTTGTTGAGGTACTCTCAGGAACTTCTGTAGTTGTTTCAAGCGGTGGAGTTGCAACTGTTAATAATGGTTCTTATGTATTAACAGTTACAAAAGATGGTTACGACACAATTAAAGAAACAATAGTTGTAGATGGTTGTGATGTAAAGGTTGAAGCAATTTTAGAAGAAAAGTCTGAAAATTAAGCTGCTTTGTCTGTTACATATGCAGACAGCAAAGGCGTGTTTATACCTAATGGTGTAAGCAAAGATATGGCTTAACAAAATAGTAGATACTTATGTTCAAGAAAATCCGAGGGGTTGGAAACAACTTCTCGGTTTTCTTTTTTAAGGTATTTTTAATAGAAAGGAATTATCAATCATATGCTAAGAACAATTATAGTTATTCTATTATGCTGTTTCTCTGTTACTCTTACTGCATGTGCTGGCAAGGAAGGAAACAGTGGAAATAAGAAACCTGCATCACAATATGTTATGGAACTCCCAAAAGACAAAACAAAGAAAAGTATACAAGAAGCTGTTGGTTCCACTCCTGCCACTGTGGAAGAAAATAAAGAGACAGGTATTTCTGCAGATCATTATGAAAATTACACATTTGCGGGATACAATGGAAAAATTTCCTTTTATTATTCGGGAGGTACTTTGCTATATTATAAATGGTTTTATCAGACTGATGTGAAAAATGGGGATACCGTTTACTGCAATATATGTACTGGACTTAGTGAAGCTTATGGAGAGGGTGTGGAAAGTAATAGTTCTGAGTTACAAACTATCACATGGAAAACACAAGAAAAAGAAATCGTTGCACAAAAAGTAACCGCTGGCAATGGCAGCATAGAAATTTCCTATACAGTAGTAGAATAAAAGTTACTGTTCACAGGTAGTACTTTACACTTGCTGCAAAGTACATAAGAACAAGTAGTGGTAGACAACTAACCTAAAAAAGGTAGTTGTCTACTTTTTTTGATGAATAATGTATGGTATATTTAGGTGTACAAATTTTTGGAGACTAATTGTTTTTTAGTATATATAAATCACTCATAATCTTTATTGGTGAATTGTTAATCGGGACTGTGGCTTTACCATAATTAAAAAAGTGTTATCTGTAGCTGCTTTTGTGGTATTCTTCTTCATGTGTTCTTTCTTTTTTCAATATGTTTGTATGTTTTATAGGGGACTTTTGGAAGTTTAGAATCTGGATTATAAAAGTATTGCTACCCAAAAGTATACCAGACTATTAAGGAAGGAATGTTTTACGGTTACAATAAGCAATAATTTTATAAACCATAGTAATGATTTGCAAAATAATTTCAACATATCTAATTCCATTTGTCAAGACTTGAAAATAAGTTTTTCTGATTTTTCATAACAGTTACAATAATTGATCATAAAGTAAAAAGCAAAAATGATTTCGGTTTTTTATCCCATATTTTTATTATACTGAAAGAGCAAGAAACGTATACGGACAATTGCAGGCATTGTTGCTGTTTGCAGGATAAAATGTGAAAGTTATACTGTCAGGTATATTGGTAAAGTATGGCTTATATGTATGAATCCATAACTGAACAGTAACAGGAAAGGAGAAAAAATGACAGATATAATTGTAAATCACGCTAGAGATTATTCAACAAACCCTAATTTTGCAGGAACAGGAATTACAAGTATATATACAGGAATTACTACAAATAATAATAATTTTTTATACAGTCCTGACTTTTCAACTTGTACAGGAAGTGCTTACGATAATGTAAAAAATTTTTATGGTTCAACGAACATTGAGATGTCCGGAGAAAGAGAATTTGACTACCAGATAGCAGAAACCAGTGGATATGCACATGTACCAGGAGTAACGGTCTGGCACCATCGGTTTATTACAAATGCCTATAACGGATGGTGTACCATGCAGCTTGTAGGATTTACCCTGCACCAAAAAACATGTCCCCATACAGGTGCATGTTATCAGTATACCCAGTATACAGGGAAACCCTATAAAGGAGTACAGAATGGCAAGCTATTACTAAATGCAGAGCATAAGGATTTTACAAATACCAAAAGAGAGCTTGCAGAATGGGAGTATATGACAGGAATGCACATTCCCAAAAAACTGCGGGCATTATATACAGGAAGATGCAGTTGGAAAAAAGGGATGGAATTTAAAAATCCTCATAGTACCATTTTTATAGATTTTATATTTGATTTGAAAAGGCAGAATGGTGAGAATACAGCAAATGTCAATCTATTGACCCAGATATGGAGGCAACCCAACATTTGCTGTTCCCAAGAAAGTTTTCCTGTGGGTACAGATCCATATGGCAATATCCTGTTTTCTGATAAAGATGGTCATCTTTATTTCTATGACCATGAAATGAATGCAAAAACAGATTTAGAAATAACATTAGATGAATTGCTTATAGGATAAAACAAAAGACAAAAAATATTTTTTAGTAAAGAGAGGAAGAGATGTTATGAATGGTGAAGATTTTTCAAAGGAAAGCCAATATGAATATTTATATAGTGCATTAGCACAAAATTACCCGGATATTATGAATACAGAAGGAAAAGCAGAAGCGGTATTCCAATATGCTTCCATGCCATTGCAGGCAGATTGGAAAAATGGAGAGGATGCAAGTGCATTTACCTTTGCAGATACCGTTCCACAAAAGATAGGTGGATTTTATGTTCCTGGTGCCGGAAGTGTTTCTACTGCTTATCAAGATTTATTAAGAACCATTAAGCCAAAAATAGAGGATGAAAATCCAGAGTATGTCCGGTTGCGCCAAAAATATGATGATATAATGGATAATATAACGAATGAATTAAAAGAAATAGATGATGCTTATACTCTCTGGAAATCAAGTGTTCTCCATCAGGATGAGGCAGGACATCCGCTAATGACAGAAGATGAATGGCTTTCTTCACCGACAGGAGGACAACAATACCAAATGAAGTTGAAGAGTCTGCAGGATGATGCAGCAGAAACCGATAAGGAATATAAAAATATTCTTCATGCTATGGATGCTGCTTTATTGCGTGCACTTGAAGATTGTGAGAAATATACCATGACTATTGTACAAGGTGGAAATGCCATAAAGGTTCCAATTACTACCATTAGTGGCGATTTAGCAAAGGATAAACTCAGATGGGATGGTTATGGCAAGGACGTTTATGATTTTGAGACGGAAATCAACAAGGATGCAGAAGTAAAGACTAAATGGAAAACCACATACGATGTTAAGGTGAAACATACATGCCACAGTACAAATGTGGAACAGAAAATGAGCGTAAAAAGAATTATTGCAGATGAGCATTACAATCTTAAAGTAAAATTCAAAGGAGTGGCTGCTTATAGGATCTCCCGCGGAAAGTGGTTTGATGACAGTTTTGTAAAACCTGATATAAAATTGGTGGAAGGGGCTGCACTTAATTCAGAAAGCTTTTTTGGAGAGAATGGATCACTGCATTTAATACCATTGACGGTTCTTGTTGTTTATAAACCAGAATTTCAATTGACTGTCTCCAAGGAAATTTATGAAAATGAGTTTACAGATGAAGCATTTTTAGACATTGATTATATTGAACTATTTGGTGTCAAATTTGGTATACAAGGAAGAGCTTCCCTGTTGCCAAAACCTGTAGAAAATGAATGTTATATGTTAACATTTAGTTCACCTTTAGATAGTATGCCTCAAATATTGGGTGTAACCTCTAGTGTAAAATTGTTACCAAAAAAATAACAGTTGTATTTCTTACAAATGACAAATGACTTTAGAAGTTAAAGCAAATATTCTGAATACAGAAAACAGTTACACTAATGGTTGGAAAAACACAAAAGACAATTATGAAGCATAAGCTGTAAGAATCACTGAAACATAGTATTCTTGCAGCTTTTTGTGTATTAATTTCTATAAAAAAATTGATAAAATTTATTCAATCAGAGGTTAGAGTATGTTTTTCTTAATGAGTTTGTTAAACATGAACGAAATCTTTATCTGTTATCCTGTAAGGCATATAAACTTAGTTCATAATTAAGGATATTAATAATCGCTGTGATTCTCATATAATTCTTTTGAATTAAAAAAATAATGTAGAAAAAAAGAGTTGTCGATATTATCTGTTCAAAGTATAATATTATGTGTATTCATATTTTACTGTATTTTCTAATATCTCTTTTGTATAGTCATACAAATAATTCACAGAACTAACAGAAGTATAATATTTATAAGCAATGCTATCTTTATGTATTTTTGTTTGTGGAGATTACATTATACATTAAAAAAGGGTATTGCTTTATTATTTACAACCCCCAATAAATCAAAGTTTAAACTATAAGAAAACATGTAATGGATTAGCACTACAGGAGGAGAATCAAAGATGAACAGAAAGAAAACATTAAAATGGTTAACAAAAAGAAACATCGAACTGGAAGAGGGCTTCGTACCTGCCTTGCGAAGGTACATAGAGGCTTATAAAAAGGATCATAACATTCCCCGTATGAATGAAGTGTACCATTTGCTTGGAACAAGTAGACAAAATGTGGCATTTTGGGAGGAAAATCCTTGTAGCACACATACAAAAAATTTTGAAATATCAAGTTGTACATAATGCCGCTGTCTTATTCCGATTGACGGATCAGGAAGCAGAAACATTAGCAAATAAAGCAGGGTTAACACTATATTCCGACAAACCGTTTTCAGATGCCTTAGAAGAAATATTACAAAAATATGGTATAAAGGGAAGTAGCTGTTATAAAAGAACTACTATTAGTGAAAGAATGTACCAATATATTGCAAAGGGAAGAAAGCCTACAAAGGAAACTGTGCTAGCATTGTCTCTTTCTCTTGATTTAAAACTAGAGGAAATAGAAATGTTGTTAAAAAATGCTGGATATGTTTTTTCAAAGGCGTTGCCAAATGATATGGTTATTTTTTATATGCTTACGCACAGGCAGGAATGCAAAGCACCTTTGCTGTTCCATGTAAACGAAGTACTTCAGGAACTTGAACTGCCCCTTTTGGTGACAAGGTAAAAAGCAAAAATAATAATTGTAGATATTGTTGCTAATAGAATTTCTTGAGCTGGTGGAGCATACAAATATAAGCCAATGTCAGTTAAAAAATGAGAAAGAAAAACGGATACAACAACATATAAAAACTGTAAAAGAAAATCAGGAAGTGAAGGCGAGGTATATGACTATGTTAGTGCATGGAAAAGAAATAACCATGGAAGCAAGGAAAGCCACACTTGTGGAGGGCTATGCAACTGAAGAAGTAAAAATACCAGGCTCAGTTGCTTAAATGCAACTGAGTCTAATTGTTTTTTATCATGTATAAACCATTTATAATCTTTATTGGTGAATTGTAATTCTATAAAGGGATAATTTCTTAGTTTTTTCATGTAGATTGCCCAAAACAGATGTTAAAAATTACTATAGTGCTACAATTGCACAGCATTATGAGATACTGTTTTCTACATGCTTCTCATTTTTAATTTCCCAATGAATGAGGAATGTTAATGCTGCACGAACAGCTATAATCGCTGCAACAAGAGCTATTTCTGTAAATTCTCTTACAATAACTGTACGAAGAATCTCACTTCCTAACTTAAATTCCAGTCCAAGTGCCATGCCTTGTGCCAATTGCAAACGCACATCAGATTCTTTTTTTATATATTTTATAACTCCTTTTATACCAGCAAGGATGATAATCAGTACACCAACTAATTCAAATCCATGAATTGCAAGACCAACACAGGAATATAAAAAATTTTCCAAATACATTTCTATATGTTCCATTTCAAATCCTCCATAAATTATATTCTTTTATAACAAACACATTAAGATTGTAAACAGTAACAAGCAACTTTTCTATTATAAAATAGATTTGTCAAATATTATTATACCTAACCAAGCGGTTCCTATGCAAGGTCATTTTTTTAATATATATAAATGTAATAGAAGTAATGGGGTAATATAACGGACATACAATACAAACGACAGGATTTGAATCTCTCAAACAGTTTTCTGTTTGAACTGTTACACAATTTGTATTTTTTTATTTCTTTTTTTCTTGTGAAAATGGATTATATTGGGTATAATAAATAGAATAGGCATAAACGGAGGTTTGTTTAGATGCGGGCTTTATTAGAACCATTTAAAGACTTGAAGGAATTTCAAGAAATTCAGATTAATATAGAGAAGAATAAAACACCAATACAGGTCACAGGGTGTATGGATTCCCAGAAATGCCATCTGATAGCTGGATTGGGGCAGGGATACCCTTTTAAAGTGATTTTGGCAGCCAATGAATTAAAGGCAAGAGAGATTTACGAAGATTATAAATTGTACGATAAACAAGTATATTTATATCCGGCAAAGGATGCAATTTTCTACAGTGCAGATGCAAGGGGAAATACTATAGTCAGGGAACGACTGGCGGTGCTTAAGCGGTTAATTGAGAGAAAACCTACATGTATTGTAACCACCATGGATGGCGGCATGGATAAGCTGCTGCCATTGGAGTATATGGCAGAGCAGATATTTACCATAAGTGAAGGAGATATTCTTCCGATTGAGAAGTTAAAAACCCATCTTATCAGGCTTGGATATGAGAGGGTAGGACAGGTAGAGGGAAGCGGACAATTTGCTATTCGTGGAGGAATTATTGATTTATATCCTCTTACAGAAGAAAGTCCATACCGGATTGAGATGTGGGATGAAGAGGTAGATACCATTCGTTCCTTTGATGCAGAGAGCCAGCGTTCTATAGAAAATGTACATCAACTTATCATTTATCCTGCAAGTGAGGTGATTCTTAGCGAGGATCAGAAATTTGCTGGGAAAAATGCTATTATAGAAGAAATGAAGGAGCAAGTAGAAAAACTTCGCAGTGAGTTTCAAACAGAGGAAGCTCACCGGTTAAAAACAAATACCGAAGAATTTTTAGAACGGTTGGAATATAGTGGACAGAGTGCAGGAATTGAAAGTTATATGCATTTTTTCTTTACAGATATGGTGAGCTTTTTTGATTACTTTTCAAAAGAGGACACCTTGTTTTTCGTGGATGAACCAGTGCGGGTAGAAGAACGTGCAGAGGCAGTAGAGCTGGAATTCAGGGAAAGTATGTCCCATCGTTTGGAGAAGGGATATATATTACCTTCTCAGGCAGATGTCATATATTCCTATAAAAACTTACTTGCAAAATTATGCTCTAGGCAAAATGTGGTGTTACTAAGCGGCTTAGATACCAAGTTAAAAAGCTGGAGTCCCAAAGCAAAATCTGACTGGATGGTTACTTCCATTGCTTCGTACAGGCAAAGTTTTGAAATGTTGATTAAAGACTTAGAGACATGGAAAAAGAAAGGATATAAGACAATTGTATTTTCTAGTTCCAAGAGCCGGGCTAAGCGTTTGAGTGAAGATTTACGAGGATATGACCTGCCAGCATTTTTAGGCGAGGATATGGATAGAGTTTTGAAACCGGGAGAAATTATGGTTGCATACGGAAACCTGCACCGGGGATTTGCATATCCTCTTTTACAACTTGCAGTGGTTTCGGAAAGTGACATATTTGGAGAGAAGAAAGCCAAGAAAAGAAAGAAGAAAAAATCTGCCTATGAAGGCAAATCTATACAAAATTTTACTGAGTTAAATATTGGAGACTATGTGATTCATGAAAATCATGGAGTAGGAATTTATAAAGGAATTGAAAAAGTTAAGGTAGATAGAACCACCAAAGATTATGTAAAACTTGAATATGCAGATGGTGGTAATCTTTATGTATTAGCCACAGGGCTTGAAGTATTACAGAAGTATTCCAATTCGGAAGGCAAATCTATTAAGGTGAACAAACTTGGAGCTCCAGAATGGAAAAAGGCAAAACAAAAGGCTAAGAATAGTGCCAGAGAAATTGCAAAAGAACTGGTGGAACTTTATGCAAAAAGACAGGCACAATCTGGTTACCAATTTGGAAAAGATACAGTCTGGCAGAAGGAATTTGAAGAAATGTTTCCTTATGAAGAAACAGATGACCAGTTGTCAGCAATTGAAGCAACCAAACAGGACATGGAAAGTAGTAAAATAATGGATCGCCTGATTTGTGGGGATGTGGGATTTGGTAAGACAGAAATTGCTATTCGTGCAGCATTTAAGGCAGTATCCGATGGAAAACAAGTAGCTTTTTTAGTGCCAACTACCATTTTGGCACAACAGCATTATAATACCTTTATTCAGCGGATGAAAGAATTTCCCATACAGATAGGTATGTTATCCAGATTCCGTACACCTGCCCAGCAAAAAAAAGATTTGGAAAGCCTGCGGAAGGGACAGTTGGATGTCGTTATTGGAACCCATCGTTTGCTGTCAAAGGATGTATCCTTTAAGAACTTAGGTCTTTTGATTGTGGACGAGGAACAGCGTTTTGGTGTAACTCATAAAGAAAAGATTAAACTTCTTCGGGAAAATGTGGATGTGCTTACCCTTTCTGCCACACCGATTCCAAGAACACTTCACATGAGTTTAATCGGAATACGTGATATGAGCGTGTTAGAAGAACCACCGATAGACAGGCTTCCTATCCAGACATTTGTAATGGAGGAAAATGATGAAGTTATAAGAGAGGCAATCCATAGGGAATTGGCAAGGGATGGACAGGTTTTTTATGTATTTAACCGGGTAAATCAGATAGAAGAAGTGGCAAACCATGTAGCAAATCTTGTGCCTCAGGCAAATGTTTCCTTCGCTCATGGACAAATGAGTGCAAGAGAGCTAGAAAAGGTTATGTATCAGTTTATGAATGGAGAAATTGATGTACTGGTTTCTACTACAATTGTAGAAACAGGTCTGGATATTTCCAATGTCAATACCATGATTATACATGATGCAGATAAGATGGGATTATCCCAGCTTTATCAGCTTAGGGGACGGGTGGGCCGTTCCAATCGTACTGCTTATGCTTTTTTGATGTACCGAAGGGATAAGGTACTAAAAGAAGTGGCAGAAAAACGTTTGCAGGCAATGCGGGAATTTACGGAGCTAGGTGCAGGTTTTAAGATAGCTATGACAGACTTGGAACTTCGTGGTGCAGGAAGCCTTCTTGGAGAAAAGCAGCATGGACACATGGAAGCAATTGGTTATGATTTGTATTGTAAGATGCTAAATGAAGCAGTTTTAGAATGTAAGGGAGAAAAGGTAGAAGAATCCTTTGAAACTGCTGTAGACATAAATATAGATGCCTATATTCCTGCAACCTATATCCGTAGTGAATTCCAGAAATTGGAAATGTATAAGAGGATTGCAGATATTGAAAAAGAAGAAGAATGGATGGATATGCAGGAGGAATTAGTAGACCGTTTTGGTGAATTACCAAAAGCAGTAGATAATTTGCTTGGAATTGTTTTGGTTAAAGCACTTGCCCATGATGTGTATGTAACACAAGTGAAACAAAAGCAGACAAATTTTGTGGAACTTACTATGTATGAAAAGGCAGATATCCATGTGGATGGAATTTTGGAGCTTATGTCAAAGTATGGGGGAAGACTCAAATTTACACCACAGCATCCACCAATTTTTTCTTATCAATGGAGAACAGGAAAAGGAAAGCAAAAGATAGATCCATATGAAATGTTGGAGGAAACAAAAAAACTATTACTAGATATGAAAGCCACACTTTTAAAACGAAAGTAAGGTAAATAGTAACTATTCAGGTAGAAACACGCATTTACTTTGCGTGTGACCTGAGAAAAAGTGAAAGTTGATTGTTCTAAGCCCTTCGCCGAAGGCGAATTATTATGGGCTTAGAACGTAACTGTTCATGGTTCTGAACAGTTACGGTAAGTAAAAGGAGGAGTCTTGTATGAAGCAAAAAAAATGGAGAATACTGGTATTGGTGGCAATGTTGGCATTATCCGGATGTAGTAAAACAAAAAATGATCAGGAAGACAAAACGAAAACAACTTCCATTTACGAAACAAAGGACATGAAATTAGATACGAATGTGATGGCAGTAGGAGAAGAGGAAGTTACATTAAACGAAATTTTATTTTATGTGTACCAGATAAAGTCTGCGTATGATAAAAGTTTGTTTACAAAGGTATGGGATTTTAAGTGGGATGGAGAAAAATCCGTTGAAAGTTATGCCAAAGATGAGATTTTAGAAGAAATTACCCAGATAAAGATTATATGCCAGCAGGCAAAAAAAGAGAAGTGTGAACTTACAGAAGAAGAGAGTAATGAGGCAAAGGTAAAAGCGAAAGAGTATGTGGAGGCTCTTCCAGAAGAGGCATCAGAGTATCACCTTACAGAATCTTTAGTGGAAAAGATTTATGAGGAGCATGCTCTTGCAAAGAAAATGTATGATGTGGTAGCAGGAACAGTAGATACCAATATTTCTGACGAAGAGGCAAAACAAGTAACAATAGGCTATCTTTTAGTGCGTACTTCCGGTGTGGACAAAAACGGCAATGAAGTAAATCTTAGTGAAGAGCAGATAAAAAGTGCGAAAAAGCGGGCAGCTACTTTGCAGAAACAGGCAAAAAAACAGAGTGATTTTGTGTCATTTGCCCAAGGAAATTCAGATGATGAAACAGTGGAAATGACTTTTAGCCACAACAATGGTCCAGAAAAGTTTATAGATATTGCATTTTCCATGGAACAGAATCAAGTCAGTGATGTGATTGAAACAGAGGAAGGATTTTATATTCTCTGCTGTTTAGCTCCTTATGACGAGGCGAAGACATTAGAGTACAAGGAAAGAGTAATTCTGGACAGAGAAACAGAGGCTTTTTCAAAGGCGTATCAAACATGGAAGAAAGAGTATAAGATGGTAGCAAGTTCTACCTTGCTGGATCAGATTCCTTTTGATTTGGAACCACTTATATATATTGAATAATTTAGATTATAGAACATGCTTGGAATTTTGTTTACCAATCCAAGTTATGCACAATATTAAGATACAAGGAAGTGCAGAAGATGTTTCAAAAGAAAGATTATGTGATAACTAGTGCACAGGGAGTTTGTATAGTGGCAGATATACCTAAACTATGTGTGGGAAAAGAACAACAGATGCAATATTATTTGCTGCAATCTATTGCAGATAAGAAGAAACGTTCTTATATTCCGGCAGAGAAACATGAAACAGTGGTGCGTGCTGTAATGACAAAAGGGGAAGCCTTACAATTACGGGATTTTATAAGAAATAAAAAGCAGGAAATTTTAGAAGTTGTGCCAGATAGAGAGTTGGCACAAGAATGGCTGGAGTCTGCTGCACCAGAAAATTGGGGCAAGGCGAATATATGGCTGAACCAACATACAGTAGATTTACCAGCAGAAGTTTCCGAAATTCTTACAAAAGCTAATAATAATTTATGTCAGGAAATAAACTATATATTTCAAGATGAAGAAGAGATTTTGGATTTCTTTATTTAAAATTTGTAATACAATAACTGTTCATAATCATGAACAGTTATGTTTAAGCCCATAATAATTCGCCTTTGGCGAAGGGACTTAAACATTACAAAATATACTTTTTCTTACAAAACACGCAGTGAATGCGTATTTTTACCTAAAAAGTTATGGTAATACTTGCATTATTTCCTGTTTTTTTTTATACTATAGGAAAGTTGTATTATAATTGACATGCCGTCTTCGGCAGTACCACTATAAATGGATATGGAGGCACCATTGTGATTAAGAGGTTAAAAAATATTAGCTATACAAGACTGATTGCGTTGAGTTTTTTCGGTGTCATTCTAGTGGGAATGATTTTTCTTTGCTTACCATTTTCTACCAGAGATGGAAGCTGGACAGCACCAATTGATGCATTATTTACAGCAACAAGTGCAACTTGTGTAACAGGGCTTGTAGCTTATGATACTTTTACACATTGGAATGTTTTTGGACAACTGGTTATTCTGGGGTTGATTCAGATCGGTGGTCTTGGATTTATGACAATTATCAGTTTATTTGCTATATTTATGAAGAAAAGAATTGGGCTTCATGAACGGAAAATTCTCATGGTTTCATCTGGAAATATGCGTATTAGTGGAATGATTCAGCTAATACGTCTTATTGCTGCAATTACGTTTTTATGTGAGGGAATTGGTGCAATTTTCCTTTCCTTTCAATTTGTACCAGAAATGGGTTGGACAAGAGGAATATATAATGCAATTTTTCACTCCATTTCTGCATTTTGTAATGCTGGATTTGATTTGATGGGCAGATATCCAGATGGTGGAGGCTCTCTTTGCCGGTATGGTACCAATGCTTATGTTTTAATTGTAATAGCAATGTTAATTATTATTGGAGGTATTGGATTTACTATATGGACAGATGTATTAGAGCATAAATGGAAGATAAGGCAATATTCATTGCATTCTCTTGTGGTATTGATTACAACAGCAGTGCTTATTACAATAGGTACGTTGGGATATTTTGTATTTGAATACAAAGGGAATCTCGCACTACTTACCATACCACAAAAATGGCTGGCGGCGTTTTTTATGTCGGTAACTACAAGAACTGCTGGTTTTAATGCAATGAATTTAAATACATTATCGCCTTCTGGCAGTTTGCTTACAGATATCTTAATGTTAATTGGAGGAAGTCCCGGTTCTACGGCAGGGGGGATGAAGACAACTACTGTTGCAGTTATGATTCTCTCTGTATGGGGGATGGCAAAGGGAAATACAGATATTACTGTGGCAAAACGCAGATTTAATAAAGATTTGATTAAACATGCAGCAGTAATTGTATTTTTATATATAGTAGCTGTTCTTGTTGCAACTATGGTAATTTGTGCAATGGAAGGGGTTGAGATTTCAGGTGTATTATTTGAAACCAGTTCAGCTCTTGGAACAGCCGGATTAACTCAAGGATTAAGTGGAACGGCTGGATTAGCTACAAAAATAATATTGATTATACTTATGTATGGTGGTCGTATTGGAGGACTTTCCCTGCTTTTAGTATTTGCAGAGAAAAAGACAGAGGCACCATTGAAAAGACCGGCAGAACGGATTATGATTGGTTAGTTACAGTTCACACCTACGGTGTTAACTGTAACAGAATCCAGCCTATTAAGAGTTCGCCTTCGGCGAAAGGCTGGATTCTTGACTGTTTTATGTTCTTGGCACATAGCTTGACAGCAAGTGTCAAGCTTGTGAGTGAACAGTAACATTGGTTAGTTCAGAAAGGAAATAGTGATGAAAACCGTATTGATTATTGGAGTTGGAACATTAGGAAGACATTTGGCAGTCCGGATGCAGGAACTGGGGAATGAAGTCATGATTGTAGATAAAGATGAGCAGCTTATTCAGAAATTATCACCACAGTTCAAAGATTGTTTTGTGGGAGATTGTACCAATGAAGGTGTATTGCGTTCCTTAGGGGTGAATAATTTTGACTATTGTTTTGTTTCTATTGGTGAAGAATCCTATGACTCTTTGGAAATTACCAGTATGTTAAAAGAATTAGGAGCAAAATGTGTTGTAGTAAATGCCCATAAAGAAAGACAAGCAGAATTTTTAAAGAAAATAGGTGCAGATGAGGTTTTTTATCCGGAAAAAGAAATTGCAGAGAAACTTGCGGTACGTTATAATTCCAAGAATATTTTTGACTATGTAGAACTTACTTCTACCCATGCTATTTTTGAAATTGCTATTTTGCCAGAGTGGGTGGGGAAGAATATTGTGGATTTAAGTATTCGTACCAGATATCAGATTAATATCATTGCAATAAAAAAAGGTGGACGTTTAAATGCACTTCCGGGTGGAAAATATACTTTCGAAGCAGGAGACCATGTGGTGGTAATTGGAGAGCCGAAGGTAGTATTCAAGCTGGCAGCCCGAAATGAAGCTGATTAGTTATTAGTAGGCAATTGCGAAACTCAATTTACTCTCTCCGTTTTTGTGCAAAGTTCACATATCAACGCAAGGCACGTTCTCACTGCTCTCAACCGTAGCGGTACATAAGGTGCTAAAACATAGCACCTAAGTACCGACGGTTTCGAAAGCACCTTGCTTTGATATGTAAATCTGCACAAAATAATTTAAGAAAATGAGAGTTTCGCAATTAACTAGGTTTATTGAAACAGAAAGGAGGAATATTATGAAGGACATTCTAGTTGTTGTAAAAGATACAGAAAACCAGAAGCTGTTTAAAGAAGCTCTGGAGGAGGAATATAAAGTGCAAATCTGCACAGACAGAGAACAAATGAGAAAAATTTTGGAACATAAAATACCAGATGTACTTATCTTGGAATATGATAAAGTGCATTTCCCGATTTTAGAAATAATAGGGAATATTAAGAGTAAGGATGAATTGAGAAGACTTCCAATTGTTGTAATTTCTGATGGAGCAGATGAAGAGATTGAACGGAAGTGTATGGAAATAGGTGTGAATGATTTTATATTTCGTCCTTGTAGCAAAGTTGGTATTTTATCCAGAACCAGGCGTGTGCTGGAGGTGGAAAGATTAAAAAGCCAGATTCGGCAGGAAATTAATTTAAAGAATGCGGAAGAGGCTGAAATCTGGGATTTAGCAAGGAGAGATCCGCTTACAAAGCTTTGGAACAGGGTACATACAGAAAAAAGTATTAATGAATTTTTGAAGGAACGAAGACATAGTGGTGCATTGCTTATGATAGACCTAGACGAGTTTAAAGAGATTAATGATACATACGGTCATATTGTGGGCGATGAAATATTGAAGGAATTTAGTAATACACTAATTGCTCTTACCAGAGAAAATGATATTGTTTGCCGTCTGGGTGGTGATGAATTTATTGTTTTTTTAAAGAATGTAGCATACCAATCAGTAGTTTCTGAGAAAATAGAGCAGATGATTGTAACTTTGGAGAAGCGTATTATATTACCAGAAGGCAAAGGGCAAATTCGGGTTTCTGCCGGGGTGGCACTTGCACCTATGGATGGACGTAATTTTAACGAACTTTATCAAAATGCAGATCGTGCTCTTTATTATGTGAAACAGAATGGAAAGGGATCTTATCATTTTTACAGTGAAGAGGGTGCCCATGACACAGGCAGTATAAAGAAAAAGAGTACACAGGTAGATTTAGAGCATTTACGGTCTTTTATCCAGGAAATGGGATATAGGAAGGGAGCTTATCAGGTAGAGTATGATGGATTTAAGAAGATTTACCGGTTTGTGGCAAGATGTATAGGAAGAACCGGACAAGATGTGCAGACGTTACTTTTCACTCTTATAAAAGCAGATGGGAATTCTCCTACAGTAACAGAACTGGTGTTTGCTATGGATAACCTCAGGGATGCAGTAAATGAATCCATTCGTCGTGGAGATGTTGCAACCAATTACAGCAGTAGCCAGTTTGTAGTAATTTTAATGGATTCCACTATAGAGGATGGTCTTATGGTGGCAAACCGGATTGTAGAAAAATACAATGAACTTCATCATTACCAGCCGGATGTAGAGTTACATTTTGATATCCAGACTGTAAATGCAGCACCGATATCAGACGATTTTTAATTATGGCAGATAGAAAAAATCTTAAAATGGTGATTTCTTATGATGGCTCTGGATACTCAGGCTGGCAGCGTCTTGGAGGAACACAAAAGAAGAAGTCCATTCAAAGCTGTATAGAAACAGTTTTACAGGAAGTTACAAAGCTGGACAACTTAAAAATCGCAGGCTCTGGAAGAACGGATGCCGGAGTCCATGCAAAAGGACAGGTGGCAAATTTTCATGTGCCATCTTCTTTTTTAACTGACAAATTTACTTTAGAAAGCTGGAAAGAGAATTGCAACTATAAACTACCAGAGGATATTCGGATTCTATCTTTAGAGGAGGTGGAAAATAACTTCCACAGCCGTTATAGTGCAATAAAAAAGACATACGTTTATTATCTGGATACCAGAGAGACTCCTTGCGTATTTTCACGAAAATATTCTTTATGGGTGGGAAATAAACTTGATGTGGATGCAATGAAGGAATGTAGCAGTTTATTCTTGGGTGAACATGACTTCAGAGGCTTTTCGTCGGAAAAGGATATGGAGAAAGATACCATTCGTAGAATTTATAATATTACCTTTAAGAGAGAAAAACATCTCTTAGCAATTTCCATTACTGGAGATGGATTTTTGTATAATATGGTGCGTATTTTGGTAGGAACTCTTTTGGAGGTAGGAAGAGGAGAACGGACTTTAGAGCAGGTTCGTTTTGCACTAGATAATCCCAAACGGAAATATGCAGGTGTAACAGTGAGTAGTTGTGGTTTGTTTTTATATAAAGTGGACTATAAATAATTAAAGATAGGCAATTGCGAAACTCAATTTGATCACCCTGCTTTTGTGCAAAGTTCACATATCAACGCAAGGCACGTTCTCACTGCTCTCAACCGTAGCGGTACATATGCTAGTAAAGCCTAAGAAACCAAGCCAAAAGGCGAAGGTTGATTAGCTGCTTTACTGTATGCATGCGAAGCGTTTTTGCTAGGTGCTAAAAAACAGCACCTAAGTACCGACGGTTTCGAAAGCACCTTGCTTATGATATGTAAATCTGCACAAAATAATTTAAGATAATGTGAATTTCGCAATTGACTAATGATTAAAGATTGTAGAAGGGAAGGAATGCCTTGGTTCGTGAATATTTAGAAAAAATAAAGGAAAATATAGATGTAAGGAAAAATTTAATTGATTTGAAAGCTGCTATTGCTGACCAGACAAAAAAACATGCAATGCTGTATGCTTTAGGGAATGAATTTGGTATATTTTATAAGCTTTTGGAGGCAGAAGATCCAAAGATCCGGAAAAATGCAGCCCAGATTCTTGGGAAAATTGGCAACAAGGAAAGTCTGGATTATTTATATCAGGCATACGAACAAGAAGATAAACTTTTTGTAAGAGGAAGTTATCTTGCAGCAATGAAGGAAATGGATTACCGAAAATATCTGGATAGGTTTAAGGAAAGACTGAAAGAGGTACAGTCTTATGAATCTAAGGAGGAGGAAAAAAAACACAGAAACGAAGAAATTAAGCTACTAAGAGAGTTAGTGACAGCCATAGAAGGAACCGAACGTCATACCTTTACCGGATATGAAAAAGTGACAAAGATAGTATTATTAACTAACCGTAATTATCAAAGCATTACTTTTGAACAAATGAAGAGCCATCGTGCAAAGGTATTTGGTGCAGGAGTTATGGCAAGAACATCAGATTTAAAGGATATTCTCCCAATTCGTACTTACATGGAACTTTTATTTGTTTTAGAGGATAAAAATGTTTTACAGATACATTCTAAGAAGGTAAAGGATCAGGCAACAGAGCTTGCTAATCAGATTATAGATAGTTCTTTAGTGACATTTTTAAAAGAGAGACACAAAGAGAATGCTCCGTTTCTATTCCGAATAGAATGTAAGGGTGCTATGGATAGAAAAGAAAAAAGTATTCTTACCAAAACTATGGCACAAATAATAGAAGAAGGAACAAAGGGAGAACTTGTAAATTCTACTTCCCATTATGAAATAGAATTAAGGCTGATTCCAAACAAAGAGGGAAATTACAATTTTTTAGTTAAACTATTTACGATACCAGATGAGCGTTTTTCTTACCGGAGAAATGCAATTTCCTCCAGTATTCATCCTGTTAATGCGGCACTTGTTATGGAATTGGCAAAAGATTACTTCACAGAAAATGCACAAGTTTTAGATCCATTTTGTGGTGTAGGAACTATGTTAGTGGAACGTCAAAAAGTTCTGCTGGTTGGAGATATGTATGGCATAGATATATATGGAAAGGGGATTGAAGCCGCAAGGGAGAATACTGCACTTGCAAATATCAGGGTAAATTATATCAATCGGGACTTTTTTGATTTTACCCATGAATATCTGTTTGATGAACTGATTACCAATATGCCTAGAATTATGGGGCAAAAAGACAAAAAAGAAATTACTTGTATTTATAAAGAATTTTGGAAAAAAGCAAAAGAACACTTGAAAGTAAATGGAATTCTGGTATTGTTTACTTATAACAGGGATATTTTGAAGCAGACATTACGGAAAGAGTGGTATACT
>JAAVHR010000131.1 GCA_014799595.1 Clostridiales bacterium
CATATCGTTTATGAGGAGGATACACTTCTTTCACTGAAAATTCTGTCCGTTCCATCCGGGGAGAAATTATAAGCCTAGGTGGAGAAATTCGTTTTGAAAGTCAGATAACTAATCTTAGAATAGATAAAGGGGAAAGGGTTACTGGTGTTGAGATAAATCATGAGACCTGGATGGATACCCAAATAGTAGTGTTTGCAATTGGACATAGTGCCAGAGAAACATTTTCTATGTTGCATGAGAGAGGTATTTCAATGGAACAGAAACCCTTTGCTATTGGTGTTCGTATGGAGCATAGACAGAATATGATTGATACGGCACAATATGGGGAATTGCAGGGGATTCTTCCGGCAGCAGATTATAAGCTGACTTATCAAGCAGAAAATGGAAGGAGTGCATTTTCTTTTTGTATGTGTCCGGGAGGATTTGTTGTAAATGCTTCCTCAGAACCACAAGCATTAGTAGTAAACGGGATGAGTAATTATAAAAGAGACGAGGAAAATGCTAACAGTGCATTAGTGGTAAATGTAGTTCCAGAGGACTTTGGAAGCAACGATGTGCTTGCGGGAGTGGAATTTCAGAGAAAATGGGAAAGACTTTCCTATCAAATTGGAAATGGGAAGATACCTACCCAGCTATGGAAAGACTTTCAGAACAAAAATAAGAGTACAGAATATGGAGAAATTACCCCATGCCAGAAAGGGGCAAATTGTTTTGGAAATTTATGGGATTGTCTTCCTGATTTTGTTTGTGAAACGCTACAGCTTTGTATACCTTACTTTGGAAAAAAGATACCAGGATATGACAGAGAAGATAGTATCTTATCTGGGGTAGAAACCAGAACATCTTCTCCAATCCGTATTCTTCGTAATGAAGAGTTTGAGGGTAATATAAGAGGGCTGTATCCTTGTGGGGAAGGAGCAGGTTATGCAGGAGGAATCACATCTGCTGCTATGGATGGACTGCGGGTGTATGAAGCTATTATAAAAAAGTATAATAAACATAACTGTTCATAGTTCTGAACAATTGCCATATATTTTACATGATGAAACAGTAACACAAGAAAGAAGGAGAGAAATGGATAGATTATATATTAGGGATAAAAAGAGAATTGTAATTAAAATTGGTACATCAACAATTACTCATGAAGAAACAGGGGCTCTTAACTTAGTAAAATTAGAAAAGTTAGTACGTTTGCTTACGGATCTTCGCAATCAAGGAAAAGAAGTGGTTTTAGTGTCCTCTGGAGCTATTGCTGTAGGAAGAAAAGCGATGGGTATCAAGGAAAGAACGGAAGAAATGTCAGTAAAACAAGCTTGTGCAGCCATTGGACAGGCAAGGCTGATGATGGTATACCAGAAATTATTTGGTGAGTATAATCAAGTTACGGCACAGGTTCTTATGACAAAGTACACTATGATAAATCATGTTAGCCGGAAAAATGCCCAAAATACATTTCGTGAATTGTTAAAAATGGGAGTGATTCCTATTGTAAATGAAAATGATACAGTATCTACTGACGAAATGGAGTATGGAAATTTTGGTGACAATGATACTTTGTCAGCTATTGTGGCAGCATTGATTGGGGCAGATTTGCTTATATTGTTATCAGACATTGATGGGTTATACACAGATGATCCAAATGTAAATCCAAATGCAGACTTTGTGGAATGTGTAGATGTAATTGACGAAAAATTAGAAGATATGGGCAAAGGGGTAACCAGTGATGTAGGAACTGGTGGTATGGCAACAAAAATTTCCGCAGCTAAAATTGCCACAGATTCAGGAAGTGATATGGTGATAGCCAACGGAGAAAATATAGGAGTAGTACATCGGATTATGCAGGGAGAGAAGATTGGAACAATTTTCCGGGCACATAAATCAGAGAATTTTCATTTGATGGATTACATACAGACACCACAATATAGGGCAGATGATTAAATGCGAAGCTTACCAAATTCTCAAACAGTTAAGCCCATGAACTGAACGGTTACTATATATTAGTAGTTACTATGAAAGTCCAGCCAAACGTCTATATTTCATGCAAGCTTGCTTGCAAAGAAATATAGACGTTTGGCTGGCTAAACTGTATGACTGTATGAGTATGTAGGGCAACAGCCTAGAATACGAATACAGTTGGTGATTGCGGGAGTGCGTAGCATGTAGCAATCAACTTCCATTCATGGTGGTGCCTCGCTTGCGAGGCATGAGTGTTTTATAGGAGATAGGTATGGAAATATACATACGTTTGTTAGATATGGAAAATTTAGATGTTATAGTTAAGGTTTGTGGGCGAAAAAGTTATGAGTATGTTTTTGGAGGTAATTCCCGATGGAAACGTACAGGAATGTTAGAGTATTATAATGAAAATTCGGATAAATATGAAAAATATGAAGAAATATCAAAAGAGTCAGCATTAGAATATCTAAGTAAACAAAACAAGGAGTTAAATAAAATATATGATTATTTAAAGAGTTATATAGTAACATCAAAACAGAAAGATAATGGTTTGTTGGATAGTATACTAATAAATGATGGATTTGATAATTTAGAAACGGATATTGTAAGTATATTCTTTAGTTTGGGATGGAATTTTTATCAAGAACATAGAGACATTATTAATAATATCACAAGAATAGATCATTCGTTAAAAATATTGTTTTCATGTTATAGATATGAAAATGAAGATAAATTAATTCGGCTGAGAATACATAGAAATACAGGTGTTATTGCGGGAAAATTAGTTGATTACAATTTTAATAATAATATTATTACTCCTGAAAAATATAAGATATTGTCCGATTTTTTTAAACAAACAATAATTAAACTTACAGAAGAACAAAAAAATATTATTTTCAACTAGCTGTTTCATGTAGAATTAGTAAATTTTTATTTGTCTTGTTCTCCTAAAAAGATGCCTGAGGATGAATATGATAGAAATGGTTATATTACATTTTGGAAGGAATGGCATAGAAGAAGGGATGGTTAAAGGAACGCAAGTAAGAATGTTTATATTTTCGTTTGCTTGAATTGTGGAAATATGGAATAAAATATTTTCATGAAATGAAAGTTAAGGAGGGAACAAAATGAACAAGTTGGAAAAAATCAAAGGGGATTGTAAATACATAACGGAAGATGGAACTTTGTTGGTATCAATAAATATGCGAAATGGTGTTTATGTATATAATCTGCAAAGTAAAAAGCAGATATTACAATGTAAGACAGTAAGTCATGTAAGCCATGTGATTGTATCAAAAGATAAAAAGTTACTTGCAGCAAAAAATACTTCTGGAACAATTGCATTGATTTCAATGGATAGTGGAGAAGAACTTGGAAGAAATGTTATGCAAAGGAGGGAAGGATATGATATGACCTTTATTGCGGATGATAAGTATATTCTTGATTTTGATTGGGATGGCAGAACCATGTTATTGGATTGTGCAACCATGAGCCATAGTATTTTAGATGGGGGAATGGATACAGAACTTCCTAGAATTCGTTATATGCATTATGATAAATACAACAAAAAAATATATAGGTTTGTTGCCTATAATTGGGGGAATAGCCCTGGGAAAATTCAGATTTCGAAAGCAGATATAGAGAATATTTCTTATAAGAATGTTTGTAGTTTTAAGGATTCTCTTCCCGATCATATAGATGGAATCTCTTTTTGTCGGCAGCATATATATTACCGTGATTTGAATAAAAAAGAATTTGTAGTAACAGATAAATATTTTAAAGAGGAAAGTAGGATTCCTTTTCCTGATGACCTTAAAGAATATGAATGGCATACATTTTGGGTCTCTGAAGGAGAAAAATATATGTTGTGTTATGTGGATGAAAAATGTGAAGATGGCAAATCTTATGCTATATTATATGATTTATCTACAATGGATAGAATAGAAATTTTTGAAATGAACTATGTATCTAATTTTATGACTTATGATGAGGAACATAAATTTGTAATATCTACTTGGAATGGTTCTTATCTGGGTGAATTTTAGGAACATTTTCCAGTGTGTATAGAATAGAGAGGAGAACAAAAATGACAGAGGAAAAAATAGCAAGAATCAATGAATTATATCACAAATCAAAATCAGAGGGATTAACACCTGATGAAAAAATAGAACAAGCCAAAATGCGTCAGGAATATATACAAGCAATTCGGGCGGATTTGCAAAGTACATTAGATAATGTATCTGTTTTAAATCCTGATGGTACTGTAACAGAATTGAAGAAGAAACATGAAAAATAATAGTATGTATACAAAAATAGAGATCCGCAATGAGATTAGAGAAAAGAAACGTGCAATGACACAGGAAGAAATTGAGGAAAAAAGTAAAAAAATATGGGAGAATCTTAGGAGTACAAAAGAATTTATGGAAGCAGAACTTTTGTATATGTATGTTTCTTACAATCAGGAGATTATGACCAAACCCTATATTAAAGAATGTATTTTTAAAGGGAAAAAGGTCGCTGTCCCTAAAATCATAGATGGATCTATGGAGTTTTTTCAAATAGATGATATGAACCAGTTAGAAAAAGGTTATCAAGGAATTTTAGAACCTATAAGAGGCCGCCTTATTTGTGGAGAATCTGGGCTTATGCTTATGCCAGGACTTGCATTTGATAAAAGCTTACACCGTTGTGGATATGGAGGCGGATTTTATGATACTTATCTGCAAAAGTATGACAAAGGAAATTTGATAAAATTTGCACTTGCCTATAAGTATCAGATTTTTGAAAAGATTCCAGTAGAAAAGCATGATAAAATTCTGGATGCCATTGTAACAGAAGATGAAGTAGTCCGTAGAATGAAAATGGCACATAATTCGTAACAGTTCAGGTAGGTCTGAACTGTTACCATAATTCAGAAAGTGCATATATATAATGTAACCAGAATGTAACTATTTAGGTAGAAACACGAAAGTTGATTGCTACGTGCTACGCACCCCCGCAATCACTAACTGTATTCGTATTCCGTGCTGTTGCCCTACATACTCATACAGTTTAGCCAGCCAAATGTCTATATTTCTTTGCAAGCAGGCTTGCACGAAATATAGCCGTTTGTCAGGACTTTCAGCGTAAATTTTACAGTGTTTAAGCCACTTCGCTGAAGGCGAATTATTATGGGCTTAAACGTAACTGTTCATGGTTCTAAACAGTTACACCAGAATTATTCATGGACTTAGTTAAGCCAGATGAGGTAATTGACAAAGATTGCAGACAGATGACATTACAATCGGCTTCTAGCTATAGTATATAATGTGAATAATTGAAAAAAATAATATGGTATTAGGTGGAGATATGGGGATTGTAGATTTAAACCAACAATATTATTACAAAAGCTATATGGAAGATGTAAAAAAATTAAGAAAAGAATACTCTGCAAAATTACAAATCACAACAGAAGGAAGGACAATAGATAACCGTAAAATATTGTCCTTTTTTGTTGGAAGTGGTTCAAAACACATTTTATTAACAGCAGGTGTACATGGAAGGGAGAGTAATAATACAGTTGTGTTAATGTACTTATTGGAAGAATTTTTATGCAATCCTAAAGAAGAATATACTTTGTGTGTAATGCCACTTTTAAATCCCGATGGTTATGTAATTGCAACAGAAGGTTTTTTTGCTATTGAAAACGGGAATATCCAGAAACAAATAGAGAATGAGGAAACTTGCTGGCAGGAGTGGAAGGGAAATGCCAGAGGAATTGATATTAACCGGAATTTTCCATCTCTATATTGGCAAAAGAAGGAACTGGAGCAGTTCCCAGGAAGCGAAGAGGAAACAAGGGCACTTATGAGAGTGTGCAACCGCTATCATTTTGACCTTTATTTAGATTTTCATTCCAGAGGAGAAGAAATCTACTATTATCGGCAGAGTATGGACGATGCATATAATGAGAGACAAAGATTACTGGCAAAGAAAATGCAACAATTATGTGGTTATACCCTTGTTTTACCAGAACGGGAATTAGATGTAAAAACAGGTGGAGGTAATACGGTGCATTATACTAGTGAGACATTTGGAATTCCAAGCTTTACCATTGAAACTATGCCAGAAGATAGTGGATTCCCAGCAGATGTTTATTTGCAAGATAGTATATATCATCAAATAAAAGAATTGCCTTTTGTAATATAGGCAGAGAACAAAAAGAAACAACAGGTTAGAACCTCTTCCTATGGGAGAGGTTCTGAGAAGTTATTATCAAAAGCAGAATAATATTGGTTTTGTCAGGTTTTGTCATGTATTAACTATTATCTTTATTGCTGCAATAAACAAAAACCGCCTGTTTGACAAATTCAGCAGTACCTTCTCCGCCTGCTTTATCAATATTTTGTTTAAATCGTTCATCGCATACATACATTTGACTTAAATCTTTCAAAATTTCGTCAGTGCAGGTGTAAAAATTTTCCGTAATTAATTCCTGTAAGGCTTTTATTTTATCCTGTACTACTTTTTCGGCAGGCAATAACTGTTTAACTGAACCAATTTCGGCGAATAGAGTCATTAATTGATTGATATTTTTTTCGATTTCTTTGTCAGTTTTTCCTTTGGTTTTTATTTCGTATTCTTTATATGTTTTGGTAGAACCCCATTTTTCTTTGACTTCAGCAGCATATTGCTCTAGTTCTGCTTTGTTAAATGCATCAAAATTCATTTCATTTACTCCTTTTTCTTGAATTTTACGGGCAAAAGAAATAAGCTCTTTAGTATGTTTTAATTGTAATTCTAACAATTTAATTTGTTGTGCAAGAGCCTCTTTTGGATCAAAAGTTGGGCTATCAAGGATGGCTTTGATTTCTTTTAATGGAAATTGTAATTCACGAAACATTAAAATGGTTTGCAAACGGCTAAGTGCTGTATCGTCATACAAGCGGTAGCCTGCTGGTGTCAACTCGGTAGGTTTTAATAAATCAATGGCATCATAATGGTGAAGTGTGCGCACACTTACACCTGTGAGTTTGCTTATTTCATTTACAGTTCGCATTTTCATTCCTCACGTCTGACTTAATTATAAACTATGACGTAACGTCAGAGTCAATAGCCTTTTTTATTTTTTAAGGTAGATAGATAATTGCGAGTTACTGCTCACACCTACCGTGCTAACAGTAACAGAATCCAGCCTATTTATAATTCGCCTTCGGCGAAAGGCTGGATTCTTGGCTGTTCTGCGTTTTGGCACATAGCTTGACAGCAAGTGTCAAGCTTGTGAGTGAACAGTAACAATTGCAAAACTTAATGAATAAATCAAGTTTCGCAATTGCTATTTTAAGATAGAAGTAGAAAGAAGAAAATAGAGTAAAGACTTTTTATATACTTCTAATAGAAATAAGGGGTTTTAAAAGGGGAAAGAACAAGTGATGAAACAGTATTATGAATGAATATGAAACACATGAAAAGTAACAGTTCAGGTAGGTCTGCACACTCCGCTGTGCAGACCGTAAAAAAGACTAAAACAGGATTGGAATTGGGCAATTTACATGCGAAGCTTGCCCAATTCCGTAACAGGTCAGCCC
>JAAVHR010000132.1 GCA_014799595.1 Clostridiales bacterium
AAACACGCATTTACTGCGTGTTTCGTAAGAAAAAGTAAAATTTGCAATGTTTAAGCCCCTTCGCCGAAGGCGAATATTCATGGGCTTAAACGTAACTGTTCATGGTTCTGAACAGTTACGGCTTTTCCAAAAAAAGTAATATTTGTGGTAACTGCTATCATGTAATGGTAACGTTGTACCATTACATGATAGCTGGAATATAATAAGATAAAATAGAGTAATTGTTTCTGGGAGTGAGAGTGATGGAACGGGCAGGAAGTATTATTGAACAGAACTGGGCACACCAAAGAGGTATGCGGGGGAAATCAGTAGGAATTGTATGTTTTGACACCGGACTTGTTGCGGAGCATCCGGATTTTAAATATATGGGTAAAGTTACAGCATTTTACGATTGCGTAAATAACCGGATAGGCTGTTATGATGATAATGGGCATGGTACCCATGTGGCTGGTATTGCTAGCGGAAACGGATCAGCATCTTATGGAACATATTGTGGCGTAGCCCCAGAAAGCAGACTAATTATTGTAAAAATATTGAATCAAAAAGGAAATGGGAATATTAAGGATGTGTTAAAAGGAATTGACTGGGTGTTGAAAAACCAGAAACGTTATGGAATCCAAGTGGCAAATATTTCAATTGGTACAGGGAAAGAGGAAAAAAAGAAAGAAGATTCTGAATTGGTACAGGGTGTAAATGCCTTATGGGATAGAGGTATTGTAGTATGTGTGGCTGCTGGAAATAATGGACCAGCACCAGGAAGTATTGGAGCACCAGGAAATAGTAGAAAAGTAATTACAGTAGGTGCCTGTGATGACGATCAGGAAATATGGTTAAATGGAAGAAGCACCAGAGATTATTCTGGAAGAGGACCAACAAGTCTTTGTATAAAGAAGCCGGATTTCGTAGCACCTGGCAGTAATATAGTAAGTTGCAATGCTTTTTGGAACCATAATACCATGTTTGGAGTGAAAAGGAATCAGGTAGGAAATAAGTATTATACGATAAAAAGTGGGACTTCCATGTCAACACCTATGGTTTCAGGAGCTGTAGCACTTCTTCTTGGGAAATATCCAGAAATGACAAACAGAGAAGTGAAAATCCGATTGAAACAAACGGTTGTGGATCTTGGATATCCACATCAGGTACAAGGTTGGGGGCAGCTAAATATCAGAAGATTATTGGAAAGTAACTAAGGATGTTACTGTTCACTCACAAGCTTGACACTTGCTGTCAAGCTATGTGCCAAGAATGTAAAACAGCCAAGAATCCAGCCTTTCGCCGAAGGCGACCTTTAAATAGGCTGGATTCCGTTACTGTTAGCACCGTAGGTGTGAACAGTAACCTAAGGATAAATGGAATTGCAATAATAATTACAAGGACTCTTTACATTGCAAATAAAGTCCTTTATAATATTTTCGTTGGCTTTTTCTGGGAAAATATAAGAATAGATAAGTTTGAAAGCCCTAGAAGAAAAGTAACTGTCCAAGATATGGAATAGTGAATATAGAAAAGAGGAATACACAAAATGCAGACAAAAGACTTTTATTTTGATTTACCGCAAGAGTTAATCGCACAAGATCCATTGGAGGAACGTTCTAGTTCCAGACTTCTGGTTTTGGATAAAGCAACAGGAAAAAGAGAACATAAACATTTTTATGATATTAAAAACTATCTGAAAAAGGGTGACTGCTTGGTATTAAACAATACAAAGGTAATTCCTGCACGATTAATTGGGGAAAAAGAGGAAACTGGGGCAAAGATAGAATTGTTGTTATTAAAAAGGGGGGAAAATGATATTTGGGAAACTCTGGTAAAGCCTGGAAGAAAGGCGAAACCGGGTACTATAATTTCCTTTGGAGATGGATTATTAAAGTGTAAGGTACTTTCGGTAGGAGAGGAAGGCAACCGTTATGTGCAGTTTATGTATGATGGCATATTTGAGGAAATATTAGACCAGTTAGGGCAGATGCCTCTGCCGCCATACATTACCCATCAATTGCAGGATAAAAACCGTTATCAGACAGTATACGCAAAATATGAAGGTTCTGCGGCAGCACCTACTGCAGGATTACACTTTACGCAAGAATTATTAAAGGAAATTGAGGATATGGGAGTTTCTATTGCTTATGTTACTTTACATGTAGGATTAGGGACATTTCGTCCGGTCAAGGTGGAAAATGTATTGGAACACCACATGCATTCAGAATTCTACCAAGTTACAAAGGCGGCAGCAGATACCATTAATACTGCAAAAAAAGCTGGAGGAAGAATAATTTGTGTGGGAACTACAAGTTGTAGAACTATCGAATCGGCAGCCGGTGACAATGGTTATCTTGTACCTTGTAGTGGTGATACAGATATTTTTATTTATCCAGGATATCAGTTTAAGGTATTAGACGGATTAATTACCAATTTCCATTTACCAGAATCTACCCTGCTTATGCTTGTTTCTGCATTGGCAGGAAAGGAATCTATTTTAGATGCATATAAAGAAGCGGTAGAAGAGCGGTATCGTTTTTTTTCTTTTGGTGATGCTATGTTTATAAATCCAAGTGAAAAATAGAAAAAGGGAACGGGAAAAATTCTGTTTATAAGCAGTGTTTATCCCGTTCTTTTGTTTTTTGAACCGTAAATATTGTTTTAAATTATTATTTAACTACTAAATCTTCTAAATCCTGATAAAAATTTGGGAAAGAGATGTTGACGCATTCGGCTCCAAGAATCTTTGTTTCACCCTCTGAGCATAGCCCTGCAATAGCAAAAGACATAGCAATACGGTGGTCAAGTTTGCTGTCAATTTCGGCACCATGTAGTGGTTTACCGCCATGAATAATCATGCCATCATCTGTAGCAGTAATATCTGCACCCATTTTTGTAAGGTTTTCTACCATAACATCAATCCGGTTGGATTCTTTTACTTTCAATTCCTGGGCATCCTTAATAACAGTGGTTCCTTCTGCAAAACATGCTAAAATGGCAATAATTGGTATTTCATCAATTAAGGTAGGAATGATACTTCCACCAATGGTAGTTCCTTTTAGTGAGCTTGTTTTTACCACTAAATCTGCGGTAGGTTCCCCACTAATTTCCTGTTTGTTTTCATAAGAAATGGAAGCTCCCATAGCTTCGCATACCCTTAAAATACCATCACGGGTTGGATTTATACCAACATTTTTAATAAGTAGTTCTGAATTTGGAACCATAAGTCCGGCAGCAATAAAATATGCAGCAGAGGAAATATCTCCCGGCACTATAATTTTTTGTCCAACTAATTTGTCAGCAGGAGTAACTGTAGCAGTAGTTTCTTTTGTAGAAATATCTACACCAAAATAACGGAACATAAGCTCCGTGTGATTTCTGGAAACATAAGGTTCTGTAACAGAAGTTTCTCCATCGGCAAATAGCCCGGCTAATAAAATGGAAGATTTTACTTGTGCGGAGGCAACTGGAGATTTATAGTGTATACCATGAAGGGGGGTTCCGATAATTTTTAAAGGAGCACAACCATTGTCTTTTACACTGAGAATATCTGCTCCCATTTGTGACAATGGAGTGATAATACGTCCCATAGGACGTTTCTGAATAGAGGCATCACCATTTAAGGTACAAGTGAAATTCTGTGCTGCTAAAATCCCAGACATAAGTCTGGTAGTAGTACCACTATTTCCAACATCTAAGGTATCTTTTGGCTGTTTTAATCCATGAAGACCATTTCCATGAATGGTAACAAGACCATTTTTGTTCTCAATGGAAACGCCCATATTTCGGAAACATTCCATGGTAGAGAGACAATCTGCACCTTGTAAGAAATTGGAAATTTCGGTAACGCCTTCTGCTAAAGAACCAAGCATAATTGCCCGGTGAGAAATAGATTTATCTCCAGGAATTGTAATTTCGCCTTTTAGGGCATTGACTTTTTGGAATATCATAAGTGTAAGTTCCTTTCTGTTTTATATTCTATTTGGGTAACTGTTCAGAACCATGAACAGTTACCTATTTAGTAAAGAGTTTATAATTATAATCCTTTAGTATAGATATGGCATTCATTCGTACAGCTTCTTCGTAAAATTCTATGTGAAGTGCTCCTTGTGAAAACTCACGGTTATGAATAATACCAATATTTTTAATACTTATATCATGGCTGGCAAGAATAGTAGCTACAGTAGCAATGGTTCCCTTTTTGTCCATAACATCTACAAGAATTTCATAAACAGGTTCAATGATGCTGACTGATTTATTTTGGATATTGTCACGATAAGATTTAGAACGTCCAAAATAGTTTAGCAGATAATCACTATTATTTTGTTCAATTGCGGTAATGATTTGTTGAATGTAATCATTGAAAATATGCAAAAAAGAAACAATACTGTCTGGGTTTGTAAGGCAAATATTTTCCCACATAATAGGAGAGGAGGAAGCGATACGGGTAATATCTTTGAATCCTCCTGCTGCCAAGGCACGCATATGTTCCTTCCCATCATCATGATCTTGTACGAGATTAACTAAAGTGGCTGCAATAATATGAGGTACATGACTAATTGCAGCAGTCACATTATCATGTTCTTTCGCCTGTAAAATAATGGGGATTGCACCAATGGCTTTTACTAGCTTTTCCATAGTATTTAAATGTGAGTCTGGTGTTTTAATGGTAGGGGTTAGAACATAAAAAGCATTTTCTAAAAGTGATAATGTAGAGTTTCCGTAGCCGGTTTTTTCAGAGCCTGCCATTGGATGACCACCGATAAAATAGGTTTCCATATTTTCTTTTCTAATAGCATCATGAATATTTCCCTTTACGCTTCCTACATCTGTTAAAATACAATCTGGTTTCATTACTTCTTTTAATTTGGAAAGATAGGAAATATTTTTCAAAACAGGGGCACATAAGAAAATAATATCGCATTGGGGAAAACCTTCTGTAAAGTTGGTTACAATTGTATTAACAATACCTTCTTCTTGTGCCAGCAAAAGTTCTGGGTTAATTTTTTCTTTGTTGTAGTAATAAACAAGGATTGTAGAATCTGGATATAGTTTTCGGAGGTTCCTTGCGATGGAGCCTCCGATTAATCCAAGACCTACAAAACCAAAATACTTTGAGTTTTTCATATTCATATTTCTCCTCTTATGGTTGTGGTGTTGTATGTGTTGTGGGGGGTGTAGTAATAGTGGTACCAGTATTTGGAGTACTGCTGTTCACAGGTTTATCTTCCTGTTGAGGCTTCTCTGCTGTGGAAGTATAATGTGCAGTACATTTTGTGGTGCTGCCTTGTTTTGAAATTACGTATGGAGTATCAGCAGTTGTACCTGTTTCGTCTTTTAGTAAAAAGGACTTTGTCACAATACATGAGCTAGGACAATAAGGTCCTGCTAACTGTCCTGACACATTACATATTTGTACACTTATATGACGGTCACAATGTTTGGTTGGAGCAGAACCAGCAAAATATTCCGTTCGCACAGTAGAGCCTCCTGCTGCATTGGAACACTCTGAAGAGGCAAGTAATCCGGATTTTGTACAAATACTTGCAGATACAATAGAGGAAGGGCCATTGAATTCTTTTACTTTTAGTCCGCTATGAATCTGTTCCATAATTTTCCGCCAAATTACTTTGTGGTAAGAGGTATTGCTTTGAGATTTGTTATTATCATAACCTCCCCAGATACCCGCAGTATAATAAGGGGTGTATCCAATGAACCATGCATCTACGCTTTTGGTAGTAGTACCAGTCTTTCCAGCTACAGGCATAGAGGTGGTTGTTAATCTGGCAAGTGTACCAGTACCTGATGTAACAACATCCTTCATTGCACTGGTTAATAAGAATGCAGTGGATTCTTTCATAACCTGCTTTGGTTTTGGAGTCTTGTCCAATAATACATTTCCATCATGGTCTAAAATCTTTGTATACAAAATTGGTTTATTGTATTTGCCAGCATTAGCAATGGATGCATAAGCGGCAGTGGCTTCTAAATTCGTTACACCATGTGTTAAACCTCCCAATGCAGTAGATAGGTTTACATCATTTGCAGGAAGGGAAGTGTCACCCACTAAAGTAGTAAATCCTAATTTTTTCAAGTATTTAAAACCAACCTGTGGTGTAACATCTGCCAAAGTCTTTACTGTTACTACATTCATGGATTCACGGATTCCCTCACGAAGAGTAGATAGTCCGCGATATCCGCTGCTGTACCAGTTTTTTACTTTTTTTCCAGTTCCTGGGTAGTAGTATTCTGCATCATCCTGAACAGTAGCAAGGGTCATACCGCCAGCATCAATGGCAGGCAGATATGCAGAAAGTACCTTAAACGTAGAACCAGGCTGGCGTACTGTAGAAGTGGCACGGTTTAATGTTCTGCTGCCAAGCTTCTGACCTCGTCCACCTACCAGTGCTTTTACTTCTCCCGTAGACTGATCCATTAAAACAAAGGATATCTGTGGCTGAATAGAAGTATTGATTACTTCACCATCTATGGTATCACCTTTTTTAACAATATGCTTCCGGTATTGTTTTGCATAATTTTCAGCTTCTTTTTCTGTCGAAAATAATAAGTCAAAAGAAGGATTGGATTTTTTAAAATATACTTCTAAAGTTTTTTCATCATAATTTGTTGTTTTTCCATTCTTATTTGTTACGGTAAGGCGGTAGGTGAGGGCATATTCTGTTGAGAAAGGATATAGGGATTTATCTGCAATAACAGAATCGCAGACTTTTTGCATTTTTCTATCTTGTGTAGTATAGATGCTAAGCCCTCCTCGGTATATAAGGTTTGTTGCCTGAGCCTGGGTATATCCTAACTCTGTTTGCAAATCAGATAAAACTTCATCTATTACAGCATCCGTAAAATATGAGGTAACGACATTGCTGATTTTTGTTTTCTTTTTATTTACTTTTTGTATTCTAGTGTAAACATCATCTGCAAGTGCTTCATCATATTGTTCTTTTGTAATCATATCAAGAGAAAGCATTTTGTCTAATACATCTTCTCTACGATAGGAATTATCTTCCGGATAGCTGATTGGATTAAGAGCCGATGGATTCTTAGTGATACCAGCTATTACAGCACATTCTGACAAGGTAAGTTTACTCACATCTTTGTCGAAATAGCGTTTGGAAGCAGCTTGTACACCAAGAGTATTCTGACCTAAGTTAATGGTATTTAAATAATTTTCTAAAATAGTCTCTTTGGATACTTTTTTTTCTAATTGTATAGCCAGATATTGTTCCTGAATTTTTCGCTGGATTTTATCTGCAATGGTAGATTCGTTTCCGCCCGAGAATACAATATTTTTTAAAAGCTGCTGGGTAATTGTGCTGGCACCTTGGTTTAGGGAGCCGCTTGCAACACCAGCAATAGATACACGGACAATACCCTTAATATCAATACCTTCATGACTATAAAAACGTTCATCTTCAATTGCAATAAAAGCATTCTTTAAGTTCTCTGGAATATTTGATAAAGAAACAGAGATACGATTGGCATTGGAACCTACAAGTTTATAGACTTCTTTTCCTTTGTTATCATATACGGTAGAGGCAAAGGCTTCTGGTTCTATATTTCCAAAATCAATTTCCGGGGTATTATCAATTACACCAAGAACAAGACCATAACCTCCATATCCAGCAATAATAGTAATTGCCAGCATTCCTATTATGACAATCCGCAGCATCCATACATTGAATTTAGAACGTAGCTTAGGGGATGCATAGCGTAATTGTTTTTGTTTCTTTTGTGTATTTCTTTTTGAATAATTCATATAAACATCCTTTCCAAAACTCCCGGTTAAGACCATACTTCTATTATTTTACCAAATTTATAAAGAAAATTCAAGAATTCCGTAACAGCTTAAACTATGGACTGAACAGTAATGGTTACTGTTCACTCACAAGCTTGACATTTGCTGTCAAGCTATGTGCTAAGAACATAGAACAGCCAAGAATCCAGCCTTTCGCCAAAGGTGAATTACAAATAGACTGGATTCTGTTACAGTTTGCACCATAGGTGTGAACTGTAGCAAGTAACGAATGGTTACATTGTGTTGGCGAAAAGTGTTTAGAGGTGTTATAATAATAAGTGCTGGAAGATGCTAGAAAAAGAGTAAAATAAGAGAGGAAGAAAGCAAGATGGAGAAACAGGCTTACAAGATTGTGTACAAAGAGGGAGTAGGAGAAATTGTAGAGAAAAAATCCAGATTTCTTGCACATGTTTTTCCTGTATCAGAGGAACAGGAGGCACTATCTTATATTGAAAGATTAAAGAAAGAATACTGGGATGCCAGACATAATTGTTACGCCTATGTTATCGGAGCAAGAAATGAACTGCAAAGATTTAGTGATGATGGGGAACCTCAAGGAACAGCAGGGAAACCTATTTTAGAGGTTTTATTGGGAGAAGAAATACATAATTGTCTTGTTGTGGTAACAAGATATTTTGGTGGAATTCTTCTTGGAACAGGTGGATTAGTCAGAGCGTACCAATCTTCTACGAAGGAAGGGCTGGCACAAAGTATAATTACAGAAAAGTGTCAAGGAAAAAAAGTATCCATTTGGACAGATTATAATGGTCTTGGGAAATTACAATATATTATGGGACAAATGGATATTGCGATGCTGGATACGGTTTATGCAGAGGATGTGGAAGCAATCTTGTTGGTACCGTTGTGGCAGGAAGAAGAACTACAAAAAAAAGTAACAGAGGTTACCGCAGGAAAAGCTGTTTGGAAGGAATTGGATGAAGTATCTTTTGTAAAGATAGATAAGGAAGTGATTCTAATGTCGTGATTATACAAATTGATTGTTTTCTTGTTGATAATAATAATCAATTTGACTAAGAGTGTCTTCTAACCAGCGTTTCTCAATTTGTAAATTGCTGCATAAATCATCCAGATTTGAATAGAAATCACGCAACTGAGTGTTTATATAGCTTAATAATATAAATGGATCTTTTGGAATTGACATAGGATCTGCCCCTTTCTATTTTTTGAGAAAATTATAAGTAAATATTCATAGTTCTGAATAGTTACGATTGTAACATAATAAAGGAATGGTGTCAAAATTAACCGAGATTATTCACGGTCTTAAGTATAAATTAGTTACTGTTCACTCACAAGCTTGACACTTGCTGTCAAGCTATGTGCCAAGAATGTAAAACAGCTAAGAATCCAGCCTTTCGCCGAAGGCGAACTTTAAATAGGCTGGATTCCGTTACTGTTAGCACCGTAGGTGTGAACAGTAACATAAACTAAGTTTTATGTAAGCCAGAGGCTTACAAATAAAGACTTAGTCATGCTTAATGGGTCAATTGACGATGATTGCAGACAGGTGACGCTGTCAAGCGGCTCCTAGCTGCGATAGCAGTGGTCTGCAATATAGGACGTGAATAATTGAGGATTAGTATAGTATAGCCATATATAAATATAAAAATATAGGAGGATATATAGTGGATTTATTTGAATACATGAGACAAAATACGTTAGAAAAGGAAAGTCCTTTAGCATCCAGACTGCGGCCCAGAACACTGGAAGAGGTAGTGGGACAACAACATATTGTGGGAAAAGATAAATTATTATACAGGGCAATTAAGGCAGATAAACTAAGTTCTGTTATTTTTTATGGTCCACCTGGGACAGGAAAGACCACCCTTGCTAAAGTAATAGCAAATACAACTAGTGGTAATTTCCGGCAGATTAATGCTACATCGGCTGGAAAGAAAGATATGGAAGCTGTGATTGAAGAGGCAAAGAGTACATTAGGAGCTTATGGAAAAAAAACAATATTATTTGTGGATGAGATACATCGGTTTCACAAAGGGCAGCAGGACTATCTGCTTCCATTTGTAGAGGATGGAACAGTGATATTAATTGGTGCAACCACAGAGAACCCTTTTTTTGAAGTAAACAGTGCTTTGATATCCCGATCTATTGTTTTTGAATTAAAGATTTTGTCTAAAGAAGATATTAAAACACTTTTGATCCGGGCAGTGGAAGATGAGGAGAGAGGACTTGGTTCTTATCGTGCAAAATTGGAGGCAGAAGCACTTGAGTTTCTTGCCCAAATGGCAGATGGTGATGCAAGAAAAGCTTTAAATGCCATTGAATTAGGGATATTGACCACAGACAGGGGAGAAGATGGACAGATTCATATTACCCAGCAGGTTGCAGAAGAATGTATACAAAAGAGAGCAGTAAGATATGATAAGACAGGAGATAACCATTATGATACGATTTCTGCATTTATAAAAAGTATGAGAGGATCTGATCCTGATGCTGCAATATATTATTTGGCAAGAATGCTTTATGCAGGAGAAGATATTAAATTTATAGCCAGAAGAATTATGATTGCAGCAGCAGAAGATGTGTCTAATGCAGACCCTAATGCTCTTGTGATTGCCACAGCAGCAGCACAGGCAGTAGAACGGCTTGGTATGCCAGAGGCAAGAATTATCCTTGCCCAAGCAGTGATATATATTGCATGTGCACCAAAGAGTAATGCTTCTTATCTTGCCATAGATAAGGCACTTGACATAGTAAAAAAACAACAAATGGTTACAATTCCCAATCATTTAAAAGATGCTCATTACCCAGGAGCTGCAAAACTTGGACATGGAAATGGATATTTGTATGCACATGAGTTTCCAAACCATTATGTATCACAACAATATCTGCCAGATGAATTAGTGGGAACGATTTTTTATGAACCCACAGATCATGGACAGGAAAAGAAATGGAAGGAATACTGGAAGAATATAAAACCTGAATAATCATTAGGTATTATCTTCTTCTGGACTGGATTTTGTGGGCGTTTCCTCTGGTTTTGAAGAAGAATCTCTTTTTAATATGCGGTATATGAGATTATAAGTCCACAAAAGAATTGGTATAACAACAGTGGAGTATATACATGCCATTAACAGGTTACTTTGGTTTGGACCTCCAGTAATGGAAACAACAAAGGTAAGACCATAAAGGGAAAATAAGAATACAGCAAGTATTAGTGCCATAATGCGTTTAAATTTTTTCATAAAAACCTCAACTTTCTTCATAAAGTATTTGACTTAATGTGTTTACTATATTATTATCTGGTAATAACACGATTATATCAAAGATTTTTAAAAGTACAAGAATATTTTTACAATTATGTGGATATAATTATAATAGTCCAAGAGAGGACTTGAAGTATTTAGAGGCATTATCCCCCTTTGTCTCTAAATACGCGAAAGAGGAAATGAGATACTTATCCTCCCCTTATATAAGAGATCTGTTACAAGATGTTGCAGGTCTCTTCGTTTATTTATTAGGAAATTTTATTGAAAAAATAGTTATTTTATGTTACAATATAGTAGATAGTGGCAATTTTCGTTTTAAAGGAAATTCAATTCTATTATGCACATAGTTCAATGTGAAATTAATAAGAAAGGAAATGACTGAAAAGATGAGTTTATTAGAAGAATGGAGAAGATTTGCATACGGACAGGATTCCAATACAAAAAAAGGACAAATGTTTTGGGCAGGGTTCTTTAATTTAGAGAAAGGTATTTATGAGCAGATTCTTGCTAATCCAGATGAAGTAGTAAGAGGAACTGTAAAAGAATTAGCAGCGAAATATAATGTAGAAGTAATATATATGGTTGGTTTTTTAGATGGAATTAATGATAGTTTGGTGGAAGCCAATCCTATTGATACAATGGATGAGAATACCCAGGTAAACCTTGGATATGACAAGGAGAAATTATACTATAATATGGTAGCTGCAAGAGCAGAATGGTTATATGAATTACCAGTATGGGAGACTCTTTTGACAAAAGAAAAGAGAACAGAATTATATCGTGCCCAGAAGATATCCGGTACTGTTGTCAAGGAAAAGAAGATTGGCAGAAATGATCCTTGCAGTTGTGGAAGTGGTAAGAAATATAAGTATTGTTGTGGTAGATAGAGAAAGTAATATAAAACGTAACTGTTCAGGTAGAAACACGCATTTACTGCGTGTTTCGTAAGAAAAATGAAAGTTGATTGCTACGTGCTACGCACTCCCGCAATCACTAACTGTATTCGTATTCCGGGCTGTCGCCCTACATACTCATGCAGTTTAGCCAGCCAAATGTCTATATTTCT
>JAAVHR010000133.1 GCA_014799595.1 Clostridiales bacterium
GTAAAGCACCAAGTGCTGTTTTTGCACTTGTGTGCATCCTCGTTTACGAAACACCCATGCGAATATATTTATGGTGATGCCACAGTTTACAATGCATGGGTGTTTTGTAACTGTTCATGATTCTGAACAGTTACAATATTCCTATAGCTTAAATTGTACTGTAATCTCTCTTAACTTCTCTGCCAATTCTTTACAGTTCATGGTACGCTCAAATGTTTCTGATGTTAATCCTACCACATCTGTTGTCTTCTCCGCAATATCTGCAACACCCTCAGCAGAAGTATTGATAGTAGAACTAATATTTTCCATTGCATCACTAATATGAGAAATTCCTTCTTCCAATTGACTAATTTCTTCATTTGCAAGTTTCATAAATTGCTCAATAGAACGAGCTGCCTCACTATATTCATCACTGGACTCCGAAAAATCTGAATAATCCTGCATAACTTTTCCTTCCAGGAAATTCAATGCATCCACCAGACATCTAATCAAAGTTTTTACAGAAGCATTTACTTCATCTACAATATTTAAAATACTAATACTGGTATCTGTAGACTCTGAAGCAAGTTTTGCAATTTCACTTGCCACAACTGCAAATCCCTTTCCCTGTTCTCCAGCTCTTGCCGCTTCAATGGAGGCATTTAAGGAAAGTAATGTTGTCTGCTCTGCAATATTTTGTATAGAAGTTGCAAGTCCATTGATTTTCTCTGCTTCTTTTGCCTTCTCAATTGCCACATCTGAAGTCTTGCGAATACTTTCATACACTTTTAAAGTTTCCTGACTGGCCTCTTTTGTCTTCTTCCGAATCTCATAGCTCTTATTCATTACACTGGTTGTGAGTTTACTTCCCTCTGCAATCTTATCTGCCACATTCGTTACATTATCGTTCATGCTCTTGATACTGTCATTTACTATAACTGTAGAACTGGATGTTGCCTCCATGCCTTCTGAAAGATGCTCACTTGTCTTAGAGTTATTAGCAGAAGCTACATTCACCTTTTCTGAAATATCAGATAAAGAATTGGAGTCTTCCACTAAACGTTCAGAAATCTGGTTCAGCTTTGAAACAATCTCTGTCAGTCTTCCTTTCATCTGTGCAACTGCCGTCCCCATAACACCAATTTCGTCATTGGTCTTAAGAAGTTTTACTTCGCTTTCCAAATCTAATTCAGAAATATTGTTAATAACTTTTGTTAAACTGCCTATTGGTTTAGTAATTACAAAAGTAATAAAATATCCAATAGCAAGAATTACTGCTAACAATATTAGTCCTACAATAATACAATAATTTCTAATGGTATATACAGGTTTTAATACATCTGCCTCATCTGCCTGCACAAAAATAACCCAATCATTTACTGTACACATAAATGCAACATAAACTTTTTTTTTTTTATTAGTACAAGTCTGCAGATGTGCGGTGGTAATATAGTCTTCGTTTATTCGTTTGATTACATTATCAATTACTGGATTACCTTCGATCTCCTGTCCCACTTTATTTTTATCTTCATGGTAAAGATATTTTCCATCCTTATCTACCAGATATCCCTTACTGGAATCCATTGTGTCAATTCCTACACTATAAAGAATATATTCCAAACGGACTCCCATATCATTTCTCTCTGTATCTCCATAAAAACTTTCATACAAAGTATCTGAAGCAGAAATACAGGTATCATACAGATAACTTTCACAAAGATCCACAATATTTTTCTTATTCACCACATAAGAAACAATTAAAAGCCCAGCAATTAAAAGAATAGATGTGGATGCCATAAGTACTGCTACTTTTGAACGAATTGTCATTGTCTTTTTCAGTGACTGGTTTTTCTTTTCTATTTTTTTCGTTTTTTCAGCTTTTCTCATACTCCACACCCCCTATTCTCCTGCTTTTTCGGAAGCCCATTTACTCTTTACGTCTTCCATCACTTGTTCCCATTCACGTTTTCCTTTGGTATAATTCAGAAGATCAGCACCAAAATCGTCTTTAAACTGTTGGCTTGGGAATGCAGTAAAATTCCAGTTTACAGAATACAAATCTTTATTACTCATATATTCCAATACCTGTTTTGCCAAGGGATCACTTGGACTCTCTTCTTCTGAAAATGTATTAAATGGAGAGATAAATCCCAAATCATTAGTAACATATTGTTTTCCCACATCAGAACTAAATACCCATTCCATAAAATCTATGGATGCCTTTTGGTCTGCCTCAGATGCCATAGAATTAACACAAATATAATTCTCTGTTCCTGTACATAATCCTTGTGTTTCCTCTCCAGATACCCCTGTATAAATTGGCAGAAACTTGATATCCTCTTCTGTTACTTTGTTTCCTTCTACGTCTTTTACCTGTCCCCATGCCCAGTTTCCATTCTGTACCATAGCAACTTTTCCAAGTGCAAACTCTTCCATAGAATCGTTTACGGTTTTTTTCGCAAGATCTGCCTTTGGTGTACAAGAATTATCTGTATACAAGTCAAAAATATTACGGAAATTATTTGCATAAGTAAAATCCAATGTAGCACTGTCTGATATACCCTTATCTTTAAACTCATAATAAACTGGAAGGTTAGCAAGATGTGTCTGCCAACGCCAATCCTCTCCAGAACTAAAAGAGGTAGAAGCAAACACCCCTTCTATACCAAGTTCTTCTGCATGTGCTGTCATATCTTCTACAACTTCTTTTAACTTATCAAAATTATTTACTTCTTCTATCTTAGAATAAGATACTGCCTTATTGGTCAATGCAAAATATTTTTTCATAATAGCATTATTGTAAATAATTCCATATCCTTCTACCACATAAGGAATACCATATACCCCATTCTCATCCTGAACCGCCATATCCTTATCAAGCAACCAGTTGTAAAGCTCTGTATCTTTCAAATCTGCACAAAAATTTTTCCAGTTATTATACCCAACAGGTCCATTAATCTGAAACAAAGTCGGCATATCCCTTTTTGCAGTCTCTGCCTTCAATGTCTGCTCATAGTTACCACTTGCAGAAGTCAAAACCTTTACTTTCACTCCTGTTTCTTTTGTATAATCTTGAGCAATTTTTTGCCATGTACCTGAGGCTTCCGGCTTAAAATTTAGGTAATATACAGAACCTTCGTCCTTACTTTTGCCACAGCCACTTAACAAGATAACTGTAAGAGCTGCCGCCACCCCATACCGTAAACCCTTCATAAGAATCCCTCCTTAAATTAAAATACAATCCCCTTTAGTGTACTTATTGCATTTTTTTCACACATTGCCCTATCATGTATACAATTATAACAAATTTTATACTTTTTTACAATCTGTTTTTCATACATTTCAAACAAAATATTCTTTTATTTCCTGTTTTTCTCAACCAAAACAGCCAATCCAGCTTTATAATTCCCCATTAAATCAAGTTTCCTAATTTTCCAATAGACTATGCTAAGTTCATCCTTCACCTTTCAGACTCGGATTCACTAAACTCTGCTATATACAGAAAGTTATCCAATCAGTTGTATTTTTTGAGATTACTTCCTGACCTTTCATAGTAAGAAAAAACCCCCTGCATACAACTCACATTGAGGTACACAGGGGATTGCAAAAAACACTATTCTGAATCATATCCTCTTTGAATCAATTCTGAAATTTCTGGACCAAACTGTTCTTGCATCCGGTATTCTTGAATCAGTTTTACTAGATTTTCCTCTATAAAATCGCTTGGTGTATAGGATTCCATTTGCTTCTCCACTTTATCCTTTAGCAAAGCAAGTTCTTCCTCTTTTTCCAATTTCATACCAAGTTTTTTTTCCATTTTCCCGATGGCATATCCTAACTCAAAATTAGACTGTATGACCCCAGTGAAATTTTCAAAATGTATCTTAATTTCCACTGCTTCACATACCAAATCAAGTATCATAACAGTATATTCTCCCTATTTTCTTATCTTAAACTTTATAGTTTTTGCATTTCCTGCTTTATCTTTTAATACAAGAGTATAAGACCCTGCTTTTGTTACAGTCTTTCCACTTTTAATTTTCTTTTTATTGAGAGTGGCTGTTTTCATACCAGAACCTTTATCTTTGAATGTAATTTTTACACTTTTCTTATAGGTTTTTGCTTTTACATTAGTAGTTGGCTTTGTTTTATCCACCGTAAATTTTACTGTTTTTGTCACTCCTGATGCCAATTTAATATTTACTTTATAAACGCCATCACGGGTTGCTGTATAAGAATCTTTTTCCTGTGGTTTATTGTTCACTCTGAATTGTGTAATTACACCACTAGATTTTGCCTTTATAGTAACATTCTTCTTGTAGTATTTATTATTGCTTGCTCCAGTCACTGTCAAATCTTTCTTCTCTGTTACACCCTCTTTAAAAGTAGCATATACTCTATCTTCGCTAAATTTGCTATTCAAATCCATCTTAATGGTATCAGCTTCTGCTTCTACATTTGCATTTACAATTGTATTAGGAAATTTAATACTAGCTCTGTAAAAATCCATGTTTTTCAGAGCTTCCATGTTTTGTCCTGCTCCTTGCGTTTCAGAAAGCGAATCCAAACTACTATAAGCCATAACTGCTTTATCCTCATTCTTTACTACAAATTGAGAATTTGTCTCTTTTGCATCCATATTCTCTGTTTGGGTATATTTGTGATATACTTTGTTGTTTATATCTTCTTCACCCACATAGGTAAAACCTGCCATTGTCATCATTGCTGAAAAACTGGCATTGGCATAACCCATTTCCTTCAATATGGCATTCTCTTCTTCCTCTGTAGAATATGTATAAACGGTTGTCTGGCTGCTTCCATCTGGTAGGATCTCCATCTGTCCTTCCATTCCACACCCTTGTGTTGCTAATAACATCATACATACTATTGCTGCAAATCCTGTTTTCTTTTTCATCTTAATTAACCTCTTTTCCTTATAATCCGTTTTTAAACATTTTTCAGTAACTTCTATTATAGTATAGTCTAATTTATGACAAAAAGCAATTTATATGTTACATCTGCCATGCCAAAATATATGTGTTACTGTTCACACCTATGGTGCAGACAGTAACGGAATCCAGCCTATTAAGAGTTCGCTTTCAGCGAAAGGCTGGATTCTTCTCTACCACTACTTATTCTTACGTACTTTGCAGCAAGTGCAAAGTACTACCTATGAACAGTAACATATATGTTATTGTTCACACCTATGTTGCTAACAGTAACTGCTTAATACTCTACACAAACAACTTTCCAATTACTTTCTTGCCTAATAAAAAAATGCAGCCAACTCCTGCTAAAACAATAACAGCTATAGGATACACTATATTAACAATTGTCACTTTATTGTGATATACAAGGAAAGGCAACTGTAAAATATAATCAATCTTTTATATAACATTTTCCACAGATAAGATAACCTTACTTTAAAAATATCTCTTGGATTTACAGAAAATTTTTTTAACAACTGATAAATAGATATTGGATGCCGTTCCTCATATATTATCATATAAACATCTATATGTATTTTTATTGCAAACAAGTAATAAACTGCTGTAAACCAATGCATGTATTGTTGTCTTCATAATTCTCAGCAAGCAGGTCATAAAAATCCATAAGGACATCTACAGCTATATCAGCAATTTCTTCTCCCAAACTACAGCCACAGCCATAAGCAGTTACTCCTTCTATTTTCTTTGGAAGATTATCAGCTCTTTTATATAAATCTTGGTACTTTTTAATATCCATAAAAATCTCCTTTCCTAACTCTGCCTTTCTTGCAGTCATTTCAAATACTTTTTTTCTTCTGTTATCCCCTTATTATATTCTTTCAAATCATCACTTAATGGAAATGCTGTATGGAACATTTTCACAAGATTCTCCTGCTTACTAAGAAAGAAAGTTAAACATCCATCCCATGCAACTAACTCTATGGATGCCAAAGGATGCTGAATCGACAGCTCTGTCTTCCAAAATCCTCCATAACCATCTGCATAAGGTAAATCATATCTTAATATTTCTTCCTTTTCATAGCATTTCTCAAATCCAGAAAGCACACCCCATATCCATGGAAAATTATCCTTTTTTATAATACCAGTCAGCTCTTCTCCACTTATCCATGCATATCTGCCAGATTGGGTAATTCGTTCATAATGACCAGCTTTAAATGGTGCTGCTTCCACATCTGTGATTAACCAATTATAATTTTTTTGAAAATTGTCTAATGAATGAAATATCTCTTTAAAACATGTAAATAATTCCAAGCCTTCCTTTAAAATAGCCCCATAAATCATTGTAACTCACCTTTCATGCACTTCATCCTATACATTTCATCAAAATCCTTTTCAAAGGATGCAAAATCAAACTCTCCTCTTACTTTTATCTTTTTTACCCCTTTCAAAATAGTCTCTTTCATTTGTTCAATTTTTCCTTCGCTATCCGCTTCATAATATTTTGTAAAATCCATATGTATATGAATAATTGCACAACTTTTATTGGCAACTAATTGTACAGATTCCTTCCATTTGCCACTATCATACACTTCTTTTGGTGCAATGGATGGCGTAATGCCAATAATATGCAAAGTTTCGCTATATTCTTTATCTTTGAAAAAAGAATACACCTCCTGACAAAATCGGTATACATCATCATCCACTCCATAATGTTCACTAAAATAGGATGGTGAATTTATATTTAACTCCATATAATCAGGTTTTCCTCTTTTATAAATCTCCGCTTTTTACTTGATATAGCACCTTCTAACTAATACATTGTCAGCGGATTCCTATCAAAATACACATTTATCTTCTGAAAATAATTTGAATAATCCACGAATCCTTCCAAATAATTCTTTACCTCAAGCAAAACCTCCAAGTCACTCTCTTTTAAATATATTACTTTGCGATACCGGTCTTTCAATCGGTAGTGATAGGCATTTGCTGGTCCAATGACCTTCTCTCCCATTTTCTCTTTTGCTGCCTCTGTAAGTAAAATACTTGCCTTTTCTACCTGTTTTTCATCAAGGGAAACCAGTAAAATAGCCAATAAATGTCCTAAAGGTGGGTACTGTAGCATTTTGCGGTAAGTAATTTCCTGTTGGTAAAATTCCTCATAATCTTGTTTCTTTGCAGCAGTAATACTATAATGTTCCGGCTGGTAAGTCTGTATTACCGCTTCTCCATGACGTTCCCTTCTCCCTGCTCTTCCTGCCACTTGACACAATAGTTGGAATGTTCTCTCGGAAGCCCGGTAATCATTGGCAAACAATGATAAATCTGCTGCTAAAGCACCTACCAAAGTAACGTTATTAAAATCATGTCCTTTCCCTATCATCTGGGTTCCAATAAGAATATCTGCCTCCTGCCTTTCAAACGCTTTTAGTATTTCTTCATAAGCCCCTTTCCTGCTAGTGGTATCCCTATCCATACGAAGGATTTTGGCATTTGGAAATTCTTTCCTTGCATACTCCTCCACTTTCTGGGTTCCTGTCCCAAAACTGGCAATATATTTAGAACCACAAGAAGGACATATTGAAGGTTTGATTATTTCATATCCACAGTAATGGCACATCATTTTTCCATTGTTATGTTCGGTAAGCGATACCTGACAATGGGGACATTCCAGCACAAAACCACACTGCCTGCAAGAAATGAATCCCGCATAGCCTCTTCGGTTTAAGAATAGCAGAATTTGTTCCTTTCGTTCCAATCTTTCTTGTATTTTCTCCCTAAGACTTCTGCTAAAAATAGAAAAATTTCTTGCTTTTAACTCTTTCCGCAAATCCACTATAGATATATCAGGAATCCTGCTTTCTCCAACTCTCTCATTAAGAGTAAACAACTTATATTCCCCACACTGTGCCTTATAATAGCTTTCCACAGAAGGTGTGGCAGAGCCTAAAATCACTGATGCATTACACATTTTCGCCCGTTGCAATGCCACTTCTCTTGCATGATATTTTGGCGGAGCTTCACTCTTATAACTTGGCTCATGTTCTTCGTCCAAAAGGATTAATCCAAGTTCCAGAAAAGGGGTAAACAATGCCAATCTAGGACCTATCATAATATCCAGTTCTCCTGCTTTTGCTCTTTCATACTGGTCAAACCGTTCTCCATCTGATAACTTGGAATGAAGTACAGATACCCGTTCTCCAAATCTCTGATGAAACCGTTCTACCATAGCTACCGTAAGTGCAATCTCAGGAATCAGAAAAATCACCTGTTTTCCATCCTTTACAACCCGCTCAATTATATCAAAATAAACTTCTGTTTTTCCGCTTCCTGTTACTCCACGAATCAGATAGGTGTTCCGTATTCCTGATTGGTACTCTTGCCATATCTCATCTGAAATCTGTTGTTGTTTTGGTGTTAGAATAATTTTTTTCTCTATCTGCATTTGTTCTTTAATTGGATTACGGTACTGCCGCCTGCTAGAAATAGAAATAATTCCCAAATCCACAAATTTCCGTATTACATCCCTGCTAATATTCAATTCTTCCAAAGCTTCTTTGTAGGAAATTACTTCCTGTTCTTCTAAAGTAGCCGCCAGACGATACCTTGCCGTATAATGCTTTCTCTCGCATTCTTCCATATATTCAAATAATCGTTCTCTGTCAATAATTCGGTGTAAATATTGTTCCTTTTGCTCTTTCACTGTTTTTTTTACTGGAAGAACTGTTCTTAGGGCATCATTCATCGTAGAACCATATTGTGTCCGAATCCATGTTGCTAATTGTATAAAGTGTCCTTCAATCACTGTTCCATCCATAATCAATTTTATAATACTCTTAATGCGTTCAGGTGGAAATTCTGGGTTCCTCGTAATTCCTAATATAAACCCTTTGATTTGACGATTTCTTGCACCAAAAGGAATGAGAACCTGTGCTCCAATTACAGCATAAGTTTCCCATTCCTCTGGTATGGCATATTCGTATGTTTTATCCAGATTTTCATGTGAAATATTCACAATTATTTTTGCATATTTCATGTACTCTGCTCCATTTCTTCAAATGCAGATGGTCTTGTAGGTTATTTTCTATATATTCACTCTTTTTAGATAGAACCTTGCACTCTGCTGCAAGGTTCGTAAAGCACCAAGTGCTGTTTTTGCACTTGTGTGCATCCTCGTTTACGAAACACCCATGCGAATATATTTATGGTGATGCCACAGTTTACA
>JAAVHR010000134.1 GCA_014799595.1 Clostridiales bacterium
ATTCGCATGGGTGTTTCGTAAACGAGGATGCACACAAGTGCAAAAACAGCACTTGGTGCTTTACGAACCTTGCAGCAGAGTGCAAGGTTCTACCTAAAAAGAGTGAATATATAGAAAAATAGAAAGATGGAGGCAGCTATATGGACGAAAATATCTTTGACAAGGTTAACGAGGTTGATCTGAAAAAGACTATGGAAACATCATATATTGATTAGGCCATGTCAGTTATTGCAGCTCGAGCCTTACCAGATGTAAGGGATGGGTTGAAACCAGTACAACGAAGAATTATGTACGCCATGATAGAATTGAATAATGGTCCTGATAAGCCACATCGTAAATGTGCCCGTATCGTGGGAGATACCATGGGTAAATATCATCCACATGGTGATAGTTCCATTTATGGTGCATTGGTTAATTTAGCACAAGAGTGGTCTACCAGATATCCATTGGTAGATGGACATGGAAATTTTGGTTCTGTGGACGGAGATGGTGCAGCAGCCATGCGTTACACAGAGGCAAGATTAAGTAAAATATCTATGGAGATGTTATCTGACATCAACAAGGATACAGTAGATTTTATTCCAAACTTTGATGAAACAGAAAAAGAGCCTGTGGTACTGCCATCCCGTTTTCCGAATTTATTGGTAAATGGAACTTCTGGCATAGCTGTAGGAATGGCAACAAATATTCCACCTCATAATTTAAGAGAGGTTATTAATGCTGTAGTAAAAATTATTGATAATGTAGTAGAAGAAGATAGAGCAACTACAATAGAGGAGATTTTATCTATTGTAAAAGGACCGGATTTTCCAACTGGATCCACTATTTTAGGAACCAGAGGAATTGAACATGCCTATCGGACAGGACGAGGAAAAATCCGTGTTCGTGCAGTAACAGAGATTGAATCCCTGCCAAATGGAAAGAGTCAGATTATTGTATCAGAACTTCCATTTATGGTTAATAAAGCAAGATTAATTGAGAAAATTGCAGAATTACATAAGAACAAGAAAATAGACGGAATCACAGAATTAAGAGACGAATCCGATAGAGAGGGCATGCGTATTGTAATTGAATTACGTCGTGATGTGAATGCAAATATTCTTCTGAATCAATTGTACAAGCATACTCAGCTACAGGATACTTTTGGTGTAATTATGCTTGCATTAGTGAACAATGAGCCTAAAGTAATGAGTATTCTTGAGATGCTGGAATACTATTTAAAACATCAGGAAGAAGTAGTAACCAGAAGAACCCAATATGATTTAAATAAGGCAGAAGAAAGAGATCACATTTTACAAGGGTTACTGATTGCCTTAGACAATATTGATGAAGTCATATCCATTATTCGATCTTCTAAAACAACAGCAGAGGCAAAGACCCGTTTGATGGAGAGATTCTCTCTAGATGAAGTACAGGCAAATGCAATTGTAGAAATGCGTTTGAGAGCATTAACCGGTTTGGAAAGAGAAAAACTGGAAGATGAACATGCAGAATTGATAAAGAAGATTGGAGAATACAGAGCAATATTAGCAGATCGCAAACTTTTGTTAAATGTGGTAAAAGAGGAAATCATTTTAATTCGTGACAAATATGGAGATGATAGAAGAACCAGTATAGGTTTTGATGAATATGATTTGTCCAATGAAGATTTAATTCCTTTGGAAAATACCGTTATTGCCAGAACCAGCCTTGGATATATTAAAAGAATGACAATTGATAACTTTAAAAGCCAGCATCGTGGTGGAAAAGGAATCAAAGGTATGCAGACCTTAGAGGAAGATTTTATTGAAGATTTATTAATGACAACCACCCATCATTATGTAAATTTCTTTACCAATATGGGAAGAGTCTATCGTATCAAGGCATACGAGATACCAGAGGCGGGCAGAACTGCAAGAGGAACTGCTTTGGTAAATCTTCTTCAATTGCAGCCAAATGAAAAGATAACAGCAGTTATTCCAATTAAAGAATACCCAGAGAATAAATACCTGTTTATGGCAACCAAAAAAGGTATCGTAAAGAAAACAGCACTGGAAGATTATCAGACAATCAGAAAATCTGGATTACAGGCAATTAATCTAAGGGAAGATGATGAATTAATTGAAGTAAAAGTAACCAATGGAAAGAAAGAAATTTTCTTGGTTACAAAGTTTGGTCAATGTATTCGGTTTAATGAAAATGATGTCCGAGCAACAGGAAGGACATCAATGGGTGTAATTGGAATGAATCTGACATTTGATGATGAAATAGTAGGCATGCAGTTAGATACACAAGGAAGTCATTTGCTAATTGTTTCTGAAAATGGCTATGGCAAGAGGACAGATATAGAAGAATTTAATTTGCAGCATCGTGGTGGAAAAGGTGTAAAATGCTATAATATTACTGGAAAGACAGGTAATGTAGTAGGAGTAAAATCTGTAAACAAAGACAATGAGATTATGCTTATAACTACAGAAGGAATCATTATCCGAACCATGTGCCAGCAGATATCTGAACTGGGAAGAGTAACTTCTGGTGTCAAACTTATGAATATTGAAAAGGGAAGTAAAGTAAAAATTGCAAGTATTGCAAAAGTAAGAGAAAGTAATGATGTTGTTTCACAAGAACAAGTATTAGAACGATTAGAAGCTGAGTTAGAAGAGGAAAATGTGGATAAAGATACAAAATAGCACTTTTTTGTGGATAAGATCCTAAAAAATTAAGAGAGATGTGGATAAATATATTTCACATATAAATAATTTCTGTAACAGTTCAGCCAAGTTCATTCATAAAGTGCCAGAATATGCAAATTGGCTAAAAATATTTTTTCTGGCTGAACTGTTACTAATTTCTAACAGAAGTTCAATTAAATTGGTGTAAATTGCAACAGGAGGCTGTATGAGTATACAGCCTCCCTCTTTACTTTTCAAAAAAATAATGAGATAATAAGGGAGATAAAGAGAAATTGATAATTTAATAGTAAACAGAGGAGATGGCGTATATTATGTCAATGGGAATTTACTATGATGCAAAAAGGAGCATACCATTAAGTGCTGAAGAAGAAGAGAAAATAAATAAAATAACAAGAAAATATATAGAGGAATACCCAAGAAAAGAGGAATATGAGGGACCAGATACCTTTGATGACAAAGAACTAGGGATTTATTGTGGTATGCTTCGTATACCACTTGAATTTTATCCTGAAGATATGGAAGAATTTTTGAACTATTGGCTTAAATGGCTGACAGATGTGACTTATGTGTTGCAGGAAGCAGAATGGAATGTCTGTTTTGAGGATATACCACTTATTTGGAATGAGGACGATGGATGGCGGCTGATGAGTGATGAAGAATTTGAAAAATTTGACCAAGAATAATTGAGGTTAAAGGTAAAGGTTATAATTAAATACAAAAAAGAATTGTATTAGAGTATTTCTAAATATCAAAATTACTTTGAAAAGAAGGGATAATATGATACTATATAGGCCAGTTGGAACAAAAGAACTGGAGTTGATTAAAGATAGTGGATATTTAAAATTTCCGCCAAGATTGCCTGAACAACCTATATTTTATCCAGTTCTTAATGAAAAATATGCAACAGAGATAGCTTCACAGTGGAATGTAAAATATAATGAAGACCATAAAGGATATGTAACAATGTTTGAAATTGAGGATGTGTACAGCAAAAAGTTTGAGGTTCATATTGTTGGAGATAACTATCATCAAGAATTATGGGTGCCTGCTGATGAATTAGATATGTTTAATCAGCATATTGTTGGAGAAATACATGTAATAAGTGAATTTTCGTAGCCGTTCAGGTAGGTCTGCACACCCCGCTGTGCAGACCGTAAAAAAGATTACAACAGGATTGGAATTGGACAATTTATATGCGAAGCTTGCCCAATTCTGTAACAGGTCAGCCTTCCGGCTGAACTGTTACAAATTTTTCTTCTGAATAAATTGCAGACAGATGACGCTGTCAAGCGGTTTTGAATTGCGATAGCAACGGTCTGCAATATAAGACGTGAATAATTAAGGATTGTATTTATAAATCGGGATATGGAGAAATTTACAATGAAAAAAATAAGAGAGTTTTTATTATCACCAGATAAAAACGAAGATGAATTTTGGGAAAGTGATGCTCTTATCTGGATTGATTGGAGAGAATATGACGAGGATATCATTTGCTATTTTAACGAAAGGCTGCCTGATGAGGCGAAAATTGACTTTGAATACGTAGAAATAGAAAAAGAGAGAGGCATAGACATTATTCTAAACAAAGACGGAGTTAAAACGCCAATTCCTTATGCGGAGAACCATACAGATAGGGATACGACACTAAAAAGTATTCAAGAATATGTATCTTTAGAGTATCAAATTCGTTGGTATATGGCTTCTGATGGATGTGATACGCTTGCTTTCTGTATTCTTCCAGTTTCACAATGGAGCCAGTTAGAACAAGAATTTGGTGCAGAGAAAGTGGCTTATTATTTTGCCCCGATACATGCAAATATTAAAATGTTTGGTTAAATAGGAGCATAAAATTTGGATTTATGAGGTAATAAAATGACAACAGTAGAAGCAAGATTAAAAATTTCAATGCATGCAGGAAAAACAGAAAATTTCTTTGATGGCTATAGATATGCTTTAAGATATGGCATTCAAAATTTAGAGGAGATACAACAAAAATATGATGAAATTTTCATGTGTTTAAAAGTGTTATATGAAACTTTTTGTCTTGTGAATATAGATAAAGAGTTACTTTCAGAATTAAATGAAATATTGTGGGGAAGTATTTTGTATGTTAACAGCCAAGAAATCAATTATAGAGTAGTGGGTGTTTTTGCAGAAGTCTTGTCGGAAACACTATTTTATCTTTTAAAAAATATAGAAAATCCTTTTGATGCTTTTGATAACTACAAAGAAAATTATAATGATATATTGTATGAAGAAATAAAAAATTAAATTCCAGTTTAAGGAGGAAATAGTATGAAGAAAATACTTATAACTGGTGGCACAGTATTTGTAAGTAGATATATGGCAGAATACTATATTGCTAAAGGTTATGAGGTTTATGTACTTAATAGAAATAGCAAAAAACAATCCGTGGGAACAAAACTTATAGAAGCAGATAGACACAATTTAGGAGAAGTTCTTCGGCAATTATATTTTGATGTAGTTATTGATACCGCATATACTTCCCAAGATGTTGCTTTATTACTTGATGCTTTAGGAAGTTATGAAGAGTATATTTTGATTAGTTCAAGTGCTGTATATCCAGAATATTGTGTACAACCATTTACAGAAGAAACCCCATTAGGTGTTAATAAATATTGGGGAAAATATGGAACAGATAAAATAGAAGCAGAAGAAACATTGATGAAGAGAAAACCTACAGCATATATTCTTCGTCCACCATATTTATATGGATCAATGAATAATATTTATAGAGAGGCATTTGTTTTTGATTGTGCATTAAAAAACAGACCCTTTTACTTGCCCAAAAATGGTGAGATGAAATTGCAGTTTTTCCATGTTCATGATTTATGCAGGTTTATTGATATTATTTTGGAAAAGAAGCCATATCAACATATATTTAATGTAGGCAATAAGGAAACTATTTCTGTTTGCAAATGGGTTGAACTTATCTATCATATCGTCGGTAAGCAGGTTGAATTTGTAAATGTCTTTGATGATATTGAACAAAAAAACTATTTTAGTTTCTATGATTATGAATACTATCTTGATGTTTCAAAACAATGCAAGTTGATGAATGATACAAAATCATTGCATGATGGTTTAAAGGATGCATTTGTCTGGTACAAATATAATTCAGACAAAGTCAACAAAAAAACATACTTAAACTATATTGACAATAATTTGATTAGAACAAATGTAATTGAAAAATAGAAATTTTTGGAGAATGAAAAATATTGTTAAAATTTATACAAATGTGAAATAGGATTTGGAAAGAAGGATATTTATGCAGAAGCTATTATTTTTATGCAGTCAAAACAGAAGAAGAAGCCTGACAGCAGAAAAAATTTTTAATGGTTATCAAAATTGTAAGGCATATTCTGCAGGAACTGAATCAAATGCTAGGGTTAAGGTTACAGCCGGAATGCTTGGTTGGGCAGATATAATTTTCTGTATGGAAAAAAAGCATGTACGCAGGATAAAAGAAAAATATGCAGATGAAATCAGAGAAAAAAAGGTGGTTTGTCTGAATATACCTGATGTTTATGAAAATATGGATAAGGAGTTGCAAGAAATTCTGATGAGCAGTGTAGAAGAATATATTGATTAAATAGTTGGAAGGAAATATAAAACTGCTTTAAATTGCTATGATTTGTGTTGTTTTAGAACAGTTAGACTGGAAACAATAGAAAACTACTATTGTATGGGAGAAACATGAATTGTATCGAAATGGAATTAGCCAACCAATTCTGAATTTGTAATATAGGATATGAATAAATTAAGCTTAAAGTTAATACAGGAGGTAGTTATGAGAAACATTCATACAGACGAAATAACAAAAAACATAAAAGAAATGTGTATAGAAGCAAATTTACATTCAGCAAAAGATGTAGTAAATGCAATTACAAAAGCAGAACAAACAGAGGAGTCTGATATTGGTAAGAAAATACTTGGACAATTACAAGAAAATATGGATATTGCACAAAAAGAAGATATACCAATTTGTCAGGATACAGGTATGGCAATTGTATTTCTTAAAATAGGACAAGATGTCCATATTGATGGAATAGCCATTGAAGATGCCGTAAACGAAGGAATACGGCAAGGCTATACAGACGGTTATTTAAGAAAATCAGTAGTAAAGGATCCTTTAATTAGAGAGAATACAAAAGATAACACACCAGGTGTCATTCATTATGAAATTGTTCGAGGAGATAAAATAGAAATTACAGTTGCACCAAAAGGATTTGGAAGCGAAAATATGAGCCGGGTTTGCATGTTGAAACCTGCAGATGGTATAGAAGGAGTAAAAGAAGCTGTATTAGAAACCGTAAAATTAGCAGGACCAAATGCATGTCCTCCTATGGTAATTGGAGTAGGAATTGGAGGAAGTTTTGAGAAATGTGCTATTTTGGCAAAAAAAGCACTTACAAGAAATTTAGAAGAACCTTCATCTATACCTTATGTACAAGAACTTGAAGAAGAATTATTAAAAAAGATAAATCAACTAGGATTTGGACCAGGAGGACTTGGAGGAAGAAATACAGCATTAGGAGTAAATATAGAAACCTACCCTACTCATATTGCAGGATTACCAGTTGCTATTAATATTTGTTGTCATGTAAACAGACATGTAAAAAGAATATTGTAAAAAAAATATTAATTATTTAAGGTGTTAAAAATTTAAAATGAAAAATAGAAAAATATAAATTGATGTAAAAAGAACAAGAATTTTTGTACAGGGAGGAGAAAAAATGGAGAAGTACATTACTGCACCAATTACAGAAGAAGATACCAAAGATTTAAAACATGGAGATTATGTATATATATCAGGAACTATTTATACAGCAAGAGATGCAGCACATAAAAGAATGTATGATGCAATGTTGGAAGGAAAAAGTGTACCATTTGATATAAAAAACAATATTGTATATTATCTAGGACCATCACCAGCAAAAGAAAATCAGGTAATAGGATCTGCAGGACCAACTACGAGTAGCAGAATGGATAAGTATACACCATTATTATTAGATCATGGAATGAAAGGTATGATAGGGAAAGGGAAAAGAAGTCCAATTGTAATAGAATCCATCAAAAAAAATAAAGCAGTATATTTTGCAGCAGTAGGTGGAGCAGGAGCTTTACTATCAAAATGCATAAAAAAATCTGAAGTGATTGCTTATGATGATTTGGGAACAGAAGCAATAAGAAAGTTAGAAGTAGAAAATCTTCCTGTTATTGTAGTAATTGATACAGAAGGAAACAACTTATATGAGACAGCAATCGAAGAATATAAAGAAAAATAAAAAAAATAAAAAAAATTAAAAAAACCAGTTGACAAATAGAAATAGATTTGGTAAACTTGTAAATGCGTTTGACGCAGTAAATAAATATTGAACAGAAAGTTCAGTGATGGAGAAATACTCAAGAGGCTGAAGAGGTGCCCCTGCTAAGGGTATAGGTCGTTCACGCGGCGCGAGGGTTCAAATCCCTCTTTCTCCGTTTTGATTTTAAAGAAAATAAAAAAATCAAAAAAAGTTGTTGACAAATGCAAATAAGTATGTTATTATAATTAAGCTGTCTCGAAAGAGAGAGCGGACAAGAACTTTGACAATTAAACAGTGAAACAACCTTGAAAATTCAAAAACAATTTCAAGAGAACATCAAAGATGTTCGCGAACCAAACCTTTATCAGTAAAGGATAAAAAAGCTAGCAAGTTTCTAGCAAGGACAACTTAAATATGAGAGTTTGATCCTGGCTCAGGATGAACGCTGGCGGCGTGCTTAACACATGCAAGTCGAACGAAGCACTGTGACGGAAACCTCCGGGCGGAAGATACAGTGACTGAGTGGCGGACGGGTGAGTAACGCGTGGGTAACCTGCCTTACACAGGGGGATAACAGTTAGAAATGACTGCTAATACCGCATAACC
>JAAVHR010000135.1 GCA_014799595.1 Clostridiales bacterium
CGGAACTGTGGATGATATTGAGATTGAAAAATCAAATATGCTGATGATTGGACCAACAGGAAGTGGAAAGACTTTTCTGGTAAAGACGCTGGCAAGAATTCTTCAGGTTCCTCTTGCAATTACAGATGCAACTTCCTTAACAGAAGCAGGATATATCGGGGATGATGTAGAGAGTGTTATTTCTAAACTTTTGGCGGCAGCAGATAATGATGTGGAAAAAGCAGAAAAGGGAATTATTTTTATTGATGAGATTGATAAGATTGCGAAGAAACAAAGTACAACAAATCGTGATGTAAGTGGAGAATCTGTGCAGCAAGGTATGTTAAAGCTTTTAGAAGGCAGTGATGTAGAAGTGCCAGTGGGAGCGACCAATAAAAATGCCATGGTGCCAATGACTACAGTGAACACCAGAAATATTTTGTTCATTTGTGGTGGTGCTTTTCCAAAACTGGAGAAAGTTATAAAAAACCGTTTGACAAAACAAATGTCTATTGGTTTTGGTGGGAAATTGAAAGACCAATATGATAAGGATCCTAATATTCTTAGTAAAGTTACAGCAGAAGATTTGCGTGAATTTGGTATGATTCCGGAATTTTTGGGAAGACTGCCTATTGTATTTTCTTTGGAAGAATTGACAAAAGATATGTTGGTGAAAGTATTAGTGGAGCCTAAAAATGCCATTGTGAAACAGTATCAGAAGTTGCTGGCATTAGATGAGGTGGATTTGAGATTTGATGATGAAGCACTTGAGGCAATTGCAGAAAAGGCACTCAAGAAGAAGACAGGGGCACGTGCACTTCGTGCTATTCTTGAGGAATTTATGCTGGACATTATGTATGAAATTCCAAAGGATGATAATATCGGAATGGTAACCATAACTAGAGAATATTTGGAAGGAAATGGTGCACCTCGTATTGAAATGCGTGGTACAGATAGAATGCATATTGAAATGCAGCCATAAAAGTAACTATTCGTAACAGTTCAGGTAGGTCTGCACACTCTGCTGTGCAGACCGTATAAAAGAATAAAACAGGAGAGGAATGGGGCAATTTATATGCGAAGCTTGCCCCATTCCGTAACAGGTCAGCCCCCGGCTGAACAGTTACAACTATTCATGGGTCTGAACAGTTACCCATATTATAAGATAATAAGAAGTAGAAACAGGGTGTAATTTTTGATGATGGTTTGTAAGTCGGATATTTTACACCCTCATTTACTTTGAAAGTCCTGACAAACGGCTACATTTTGTGCGAAGCATGTAGCAATCAAATTTCATATATGGTGGTGCCTTGTAGACTGCGGCATAACCATAAATATATTCGCATGGGTGTTTCGTAAACGAGGATACACACAAGTGCAAAAGCAGCACTTGGTGCTTTACGAACCTTGCAGCAGAGTGCAAGGTTCTACCTAAAAAGAGTGAATATATAGAAAAAAGAATAAGAAAGGAAGAAAATATGTATTTTCGAAAAGCAGAAATAAAAGATGCAGAAGTTTTACAAGGGTTTATGGAAGAATTAGTGGATGCACAGGGTGACAGGGAACTGTTAGAAAGAAAGTTACAAAGAATAGAAAAGTTAGAGAATTATTATTTATGTCTTGCTTGTGAAGGAGAAGAAATTCTAGGAACTGCAATGGGGATTCTTTGTGAAGATATTTGTGAGGACTGCAGAAATTTTCTTGTAATAGAAAATGTCTTTGTGAAAAAGGAATGTCGTGGATTAGGAGTGGCAGCAAAAATTTTTCAGGAATTGGAAACATGGGGAAAGGAAAATAGTGCATATTATAGTATTTTGGTATCAGAAGAAAAGAGAGAACGTGCCCATGCATTTTATGAAAAAGCAGGTTATAAAAAAATGGGTGGTTTTAAAAAAATGTTAGGATAGTGTTATTCTTGAGTAGGAATAAGCTGTTTTTTTCTTGGGAAACATGTTATAGTTATAGTAAACGCATATAAAATGCAAGCGTTTTGTTCGTTTTCTATATATGAGGTGGTAGAATCTAAAGCAAGATAGAAAGGGGGAGTATCTATGAATTTTATGAATGTAGAACATAGATGCAATGATAATTTTTGTTATATGGTAAATGAAGAGGAATTAGTTATTAACCTTAAGACGGGAAAAGAGATTACACAAGTATTCCTGTGTTACGGAGATCCTTTTTCGGCAGGAATAATGGGAAGCCAGCAGCAATGGAAACACAATCGGATAGAGATAATAGAAAAAAGAGAATTGAAGGAACAATATTGGTGGAGTATCCGAGTAAAACCGGAATTCAAACGATGCCGTTATTATTTTGAACTTTTATCCGAAGATGAGAAAAAAATATATATGGAGAATGGCTTTTTTGATGAAGGGTATGAAAAAAAGCCTGAGATGATGTTGGAATTTTTTACATTTCCGTGGATGAATCCTGCGGACCTTATGGTTACTCCAGAATGGGTAAAGCATACCATTTGGTATCAAATTTTTCCGGATCGTTTTTGTAATGGGGATAGCAGCTTGAATAAAAAAGAGGTACTTCCATGGGCAGAACCTAACCAAAAAGTAAACAATGAACAAAGATATGGTGGTGATTTGCCTGGAATTATTTCAAAACTGGATTATTTATCAGAACTTGGGATTACAGGAATATATATGACACCAATTAATCTGGCGAATTCTGTTCATCGGTATGATACTTTAGATTATCAGCAAATTGATACGGATCTTGGTGATAAATCCACTATGAAAACTTTAGTCAAAGAAGCACATAATAGAGGAATCCGAGTGATGGTTGATGGTGTATTTAATCATACAAGCTGTTTTTGTCCAATGTGGCTGGATGTAGTAGAAAAAGGAAAAGATTCTGTTTATTTTGATTGGTTCTTTGTGCATAACTGGCCATTTGAGCCATTAGGATCTAATGCAAAGAAGAAGAATTATTTTTCCTTTGCATTTATTGATAATATGCCAAAACTAAATACTAATAACTGGGAAGTGATTGAATTTGTCTTAAATATTTGTGAAGAATGGATTCGGGAGTATGATATTGATGGCATACGGCTGGATGTGGCAAATGAAATTTCTCATGTGTTATGTAAAGCTATGCGTAAACGATTAAAGAGCATTAAAGAAGATTTTTATATTATGGGGGAAATTTGGCATGATTCTACACCATGGCTTCGTGGAGATGAGTTTGATGCAGTTATGAATTATCCATTTACAGGTGCTGTTTCCAATTTTTGGATGGATAAGAGATTGACTGCAAAGGAGCTTTCTTATAGTATCCAGCGTTGTTATTGTATGTATATGGAGCAAGTAAATCAGGTAGCATTTAATATGTTAGACTCTCATGATACCATGCGTGCAGTTACTAAAATTGGTAATCAGGATAAAATATTCCAACAATTGGTATTATTATTTTCTATGGAAGGAAGTCCTTGCATCTATTATGGTACAGAAGTTTTATTAGAAGGAGGAGCAGACCCGGATTGTAGAAGATGTATGCCTTGGAAAGAAATAGCAGAAGGAAAATATCAACAAACAATGGATACAGTAAAGAAAATACTTGCTATGCGAAAAGAAATTCCTGCATTTTCCAGTGCGAGGTTTTATTTCATAGAAGAAGATCAAGCAAGATTGATTCATTATGTAAAAGAGGACACAAAAGGGCATCAAGTGCATATTTATCTAAATTGTGAAGATACAGCAATTGATGTGGCAAAGAACAATGATGTGTTATTTTCAAACTTATATGAAGATGGAATTTTAGAATCTAATGGGATTTTAATTTATCAGGAGTGAGAAATCCACCTGCTATTAAGTTGAGGTGATTTAATGCAGACAGAACGATTTAGTGATTTACAGGAAAATGTTCAGCATGGCAATTTTATGATGCCATTTGCACAATATGTAACATGGTTGCCATGGTCTTTTGCAAATTTTCCCATACATTGGCATAAAGAAGTTGAGATTATTTATGTAGAAAATGGAAGTTGTGAAATTAATATGGATTTACAACGGTATGAACTCAAAAAGGGTGATATTGTTGTTGTCCAACCTTATGCTTTGCATTCTTTAAAACAATATAAAAAAGAAAGTGGTTGTTGTTTTTCGTGGGTGTTTGATCTAAATATGTTAAGTTATGGAATTACCGATGCTTGTTATGTAAAGTGTTTCAAACCTTTTATGGAAGATAAATTTTCATATCCTCCAGTTATTTCAAATGGCATGAGAGGGTACGACCAGTTAAGAGATATTCTGTTGGAACTTCATCAAGTATGGGATGAAAAGAAAGAATATATGGAATTAGACATAAAATGGAGACTTGGGAAACTATTTTATTGTCTTTTGGAAGATATTTTTTCAAGAAGAAAAGAAAGATTAGAGCAGAAGAAGGAAAATACAACAAATGTAAAAATTGTAATAGATTACATTCATGAGCATTACCAAAATCCTATAACAATTGCTGAACTGGCAGATTTATTACATTTTAGTGAACCCTATTTTATGCGTTATTTTAAAAAGCATACGGGAGTTACCAGTGTAGATTATATCAATGATTTTCGTATGAATAAGGCAATTGAATTGTTAATGAATACAGAAAACTCTATTATGGAAATTGCAATACAAGTAGGAATGCATAACATTTCCTATTTTAACCGGCTCTTTAAAAAGAAATATGAGATGACTCCGAAAGAGTATCGGAAAAAATTTCAAGAAGAATATGTAACTATTCAGAACCTGCAAAAGTGATATACAAACTGCATAAATAAATTTATTTATGCAGTTTGTATACTCACTTTTATTGGGCTGATGCCCACATGAGGATTTTTACCAGCCATTATAGGAAATTATTAGATATTATGTATATTCTGGAAAAATCCGAATGAGGGGTTCTGAATAGTTACAAAAATATTTAAAAAGACGAGAATAATCTCGTCTTTTTTTGAATAATAGTGTATATAGAATATTTGTAAATAAATATTAATAATATGTTGCTATGAAATATTATTAGGGCGGCATTCATCAAAGGAACAGCCAGTAATATGGCGGCTTCCAGACATATCAATAGCACCACCACTATATTCAGAAATACATCTCTGGAAATGACAATTCTCAATTTGTCCTCTAGTCCCATACATAATAATTCCAGCACCGCTTCTGCCTCTACAATTAATAAAAGTAGAATTGGTGATTTTTCCAGCATTGCAGTAGAGAGCACCTTCTTCACAATAGGAAAAAATACAGCCATCAATTACTGGCATAAATGCATCATAGATTGCCCGCCCGCCCGCAGTATTTTTAAAGATACAATTGGAAACACGTATTCTGGCACGTACTGCATAAAAAATACCATGACCACCATTGGCATCAAACTCACAATTACTAAAATGACAGGTTTTAGGGGTTTTTAACTGAAAGAAGTCCCGCTCTTCCAAATGGTATTCCCGAACCTTTACTTTTTTTAAATTGATAATACCATAACAGACTAAGTGATGATGCAGATATAAGGTAGCATGTTCCATAGAGAAAATGCCAAATTCATCAATAAAAACCGGGCAATCAAAAATTGTAGAATAAGTAAAGCTGGTTTCTTTGGTAATAGTATAGGAAGAAAGCTGTTCGCCAATATACTGGATAATGGCATTTTCCTTTGGATAGCAGTTGGTATAATTGCATTTTTCCACATTTGAGTGAATTTCTCCATGATAGAAGATGGCACTGCCATATTCTGTTGCATAGCAATGTTCAAAGGAACAGCCAAGAATCATAGAGCGATCGTTGGCATAGATAGCACCACCATAATGAGCCATGCAATCAGTAAAAATACAATTTTGAACCTGTGCACTTCCATTTTTTATAAATAGAGCACCACCTTTTTGCTTAGCAAAACAATGAGAAAAGGTACTATGTTGAATGGAAAGGGTATGACCTTTGCTTACAATAGCAGGAACCATACTAGTGTTTTTTATGGTACATTGCTCAATAGTTGATATCCCATCTGATTGATATAGGAGACCACCATTATGAGCACATTGTAAAGTAGTATTTTTTAATTGCACATGTCCTTGGTTTTTTACCAAAAGAAATGCGTTGTAAGAATCTTCTTTATGTATATATTTTTTTGAGGAAAAGTCAATGGAGCTATTTTCAATGTGAAGAGTACCATTATCTATTACAAAATTTCCTTCTACCTTTACAAGTGCATTAGAAATGTGAATAGTTGTATTTGCAGAAAGGTAAAAAGTTCCCTCAAACAGGCAGTCACCACTAAAGTAGTTTGTAGTGCCAGAATAAATGTCTTTAGGTGTAATACGGTTCTGGTAGGTATATTCTATCATATAATAAGAAATATCCATTAAAGTAATTGGAAATCCTGTAGATTCCATTTGGTTAAATAGTTGTATACAATCTTCATATTGTTTATGGTAGGACGCAGAAATGAACTGGGAAATAAATTCCTTTTCGACAGGACTGATAGATAATAATTCTGCAAATAAATCTAAAGATTTCTGCTCTTCCTGAGAAATTTCCACAGAGGATATGGACATATTCATTAAATCAAGATAAAAGAGCAATTTTTTTCTTTGGGTATCTAGAGCATCTATAATTTCGTCTACCAGCATTTCTACATTCTTGGAAAGTGTTATCATAGAAATCATTTCTTTGGAAGTTAATTGAAATCCTCTGATAATAAGACGTTCCAATTCTAAATTGCTAAGTGGATTTGCATTATTATTTAATCTGGTGTGCATAAGAAGAGCGGATGCATACAAAGTTTTAAAACCACTATTTTCCATAAATAATGGGTGTTTTTTGGAAATCCATAGATTCTTTTTTTGATTAAATTTGGTAAGAATTCCTGTACGCATAAAAGTTCCTCCTCTCATTTTTAAGTCTCTTTGCATTCGTAATTATTAAATAACACACTATCCACTGGAGTACAGTTCTCATAGCTGCATTGAAGTACCCTTTGTCCGTAACGCAGTTGGGCAAAATAAACAGCACCACCAATATATTTCGCATGGCAATTTTGGAATTCACAATTATATATAGTAGAAGAAGCTGGAGAATTGGAATAAACCGCTCCTCCATGTATACTTTGGCAATCCATAAATTGGCAGGATGCCAGAAATAATTCTTGGGTTGCCAGATTTTTAATAGCACCATTCTGGCAATGAGAAAATCTGGTGGTATTAATATTTGCAACAGATCCGGAAAATAAAATGGCATATTCTCCACATGTATTAGAAATAACAGACTGTTGTATTTTCAGATGCCCACTTTCTTGATAAATAAGAGCACCATGGTTTTGACAATCTATTGTGGAATTTTCTATACAGAAAGCAGGAGAATTTTCAATATATATTGCATAGTCATTGACTGTATTCATAATATGTATATCGGAATTTTTAATAATAATCTTTCCATAATCAATTTTTATTGGTTCATTTATCCAAACACTTGCATGATCGAATAAGAGAGTACTGGAATTGCATACCAGAACAGAACCATCAATGTAAGTGTTAGAAGTGATACGGTGAAGTTTACCATCTTCTAATAGAAGACTCCGAAAAGTAGTATCCAGAGAAAAGTCCGGATAAATATAGGATAGAATGGAAGGTGATATCTCATATCCAGTTTCTGTAAAATATTGATACATGCGAATAGCAGATTCTTCTTTGGTATCTATATAAGAAGAGTTTTGTTTTTGTTTCTCTTCATATATTTGGCAGCCAATATCTGTAAAGTTTTTAATAAAATTCTTTTCAGCATTAGAAAAATTAAAAACCTGCATATACCCTTCTATTAGTTCAGAAGCAAATACATTAGAGATTGTGCCAAAGTAGGTTAATCTTAATAAATCTGCAATAAAGCAATATTGTTCATCTTTTGTGATAATGGAGCGAAACACTTCCCGGATTTTTGAATCAAAGTGATTATGTACTTGAGTTTCTAATTTTTTTTGAGTGTCACTATCAACTTGTAGACTGTTTAATATAGAAGAAAGGCACTCTAATGTTATAGGAAATTGATCTTTTGCTCCATAAACCAGCACTGCAAGTCCGAAAGCATAGTTGGACTTAAACGTATAGGAAGCTTGAAGCAGTGGGTGAGGTGCTTTCAGAACCGTATCAATCTTTTTTTGATTTAGATAATCTAATACCTGCATAGCCTCTTACCACCTGCATACCTCAAATGTGTATACAGTCCTTTCTATTTTCTATTACTATTATAACAGAAATGACAAAATTTATCTACATGTAACTGTTCAGAACCATGAACAGTTAAGTTTAAGCCCATATTTATTCGCCTTCGGCGAAAGGGCGTAAACATTACAAACTTTACTTTTTCTTACAAAACACGCAGTAAATGCGTGTTTCTACCTGAATAGTTACATCTACATTACATATTACTATTGATTTCCCTTATGTATTCATATTTTGCCAGCCAATTCATAAAATTTTTAGCCATATTGTATATTCTGGCAAAATATGAATGGCATGGTTGAACTGGAAGTTACTGTTCACTCACAAGCTTGACACTTGCTGTCAAGCTATGTGCCAAAATGTAAAACAGCCAAGAATCCAGCCTTTCGCCGAGGGCGAATTATAAATAGGCTGGATTCCGTTACTGTTTGCACCATAGGTGTGAACCAATGTCATTTAGTTAATTCAGGGCAATTATGGAATCTTAGTAAAATATACAGTAGTTTCAGCCGATTTTTTAGACTTGCAGGTCAGCATACAGGGACAGGAGTGTGTAA